>JAUQVP010000081.1:0-11180 GCA_039794745.1 Thermostichales cyanobacterium HHBFW_bins_127
CACGGCAGCGGGGTGGATGCCGCTGATCAGGGCAAAGTTGCTCAGAATCATCAGCCGCTGAATGTGGTGGGCATAGCCGGTTTGATAGATCTGGTACAAGACGGTGCGTAGGCAGAATAGGTCGGTTTCGCCAGTCCAAAACCAATCGGGCAGGGGACGCTGGTGCCCGAAGTGGTTGCGCTGGGCATAACCGTCGGGCATGAGATATTCGTAAAGACCACGGATGTATTCTCGCCAGCCCAAGATTTGCCGAATGAACCCCTCTAGGCTGGGCAGGGGAAGGGGCTGGCGCTGGTGCTGCTGAAGGGCAGCCTGCAGGACTTCCTGGGGACTGAGGAGCCCTAGGTTGAGGTAGGGGGAAAGACGGGAATGCCAAAGGGTGGCGTGGTGGGTGAGCATGGCGTCTTCGTAGGGCCCAAAGTGGGCCAGGCGCTGCTCCACAAAGTCCTGGAGGACGATCTGGGCTTGGGTGCGGGTGACGGCCCAGCCAAAACTGTCTAGGTTGCCGTAGTGATGCCCATACTGACGGCGAACTTTCTCCATCACCTGCCGGGTGATGGCATCGGGGGGAAAGGTGAGAGGGGGGGGAAAGGTGGCACCAGGGGGCGGGGTTTTGCGGTTGTCGGCATCGAAGTTCCAACGCCCACCCACGGGCTGATCCCCATCCATCAAAATCTGGTATTTCTTGCGCCCTAGACGATAAAAGTCTTCCATCAGTAGCCGTTTGCGCCCCCGCGCCCAGTGGCTAAACTCATCGGCCGACCAAAGAAATTGATTGTTCTCCACCCACACCAGTTCAGCCGGGATCCCGGGCCAGAGGGCTTGGAGGTGCTGACGAAAGGGGATGTCGGCGGGGGTCATGAGGTGGACATGGGTGATGCCCTCCTGCCCTATCCACTCCAGCAGGGGATCCCGAAAGTTGGGGGCTTCCTGGTAGGTGACGCGGTAGCCTTGTTGCTGCAGTTCGGCGGCGCGGTGGCGCATGGCTGACCAGACGAGTACGAGTTTTTGCTGGTGGTAGTTGCGTTGCTCGACCCAATGGTGGGATTCCACCATCAGGATGGGGGTGGGGGGTGGGGGGAGGGCGGGGTGGTGGGGATGGAGTTGGTCGCCAAGGATCCAGACGCCAAGGGTCATGGGCTGCTCGTTGGGGCACTGCCTTAGTCTAGATCGGTCCTGGGAGCAGCCCTACCACTGACCCTGTTTGACATTTCCTCTGTGCTTGTTGACATACTCCACTTGGCGTTAGGAGATTGTTGTTGGTTCAAGGATGTAGCTTTGTCCACCCATCTCCTCGGCCCTGAGTTGCCCGCGGAGTGAGGGCGCTTTTCGTCCTGGTAGGCCGCGATATTGCTAGATGTCACCAGGCAGTCTGCTCAGTGTAGAGACTATCCTCCGTATCCTCCCAGAAGACAACCAGGTTGCGTGGCGCTAGGCGGGACTCTGAACCCGGTTTTTTATATGAAGCATATCCCTCACCCCCTTCGCGCAGCGTGGCACTAGCCATATCCCCTCTCCCAGAGCGGAAGAGGGGATTCAAAAAGTGAATCTTTATAGAGCTCTTCCCTAGATAAGGCACGCCGCCGGTGCTTGAGACCTGCATCTGCATAGGTACCCTGGGGGAGGGCCACCACCTCAAGTTTTTTGCTTGAGTGCCAAGTCTCAGAGTGCCGACCAAGAAAGCTCAGAGCCAGCCCAGGGCCCTGCTGAAGATCTGGGTCTGGGGGATTGCCGGAAAGACAATTCTGAGGAAATAATGAAATGACTATGAAAAAGCGAGTGTATGACCTGGGCTTCCCTAACGGCGCTGTTGGCGAGTTTGCTGTTGATTTTTATTTCCGAACTGGGGGATAAGACGTTTTTTGTGGCGGCAGTACTGGCCATGCGCTACCCCCGCCGCTGGGTCTGGGTGGGGGCTTTCAGCGCTTTAGCCGTGATGACGGTGATCTCGGCAGGGCTAGGACAGGTGGTGCGCTTGCTGCCTAAGGTCTATACCCACTATGCGGGGGTGATTGTGCTGCTCGGCTTCGGTGCAATCCTGCTGAAGCAAGCTTGGGATTGCCGCCATGAACACCACCTCCAGGAAGCTGCAGAAGCTCAAGACCTGGTCGCACAAACGGATTGGCTGGGATCCCTGACGATTGTGGCTTCTAGTTTTAGTTTGACGTTTTTGGCGGAGTGGGGGGATCGCACCCAGATGGCTACTATTGATTTAGCGACGGTGTATGACCCCCTTGGGGTGATGCTGATGGGGATGCTGGCCCATGGGTTGTGTACGCTGCTGGCGGTGGCGGCGGGGCAGGGGCTGCAGCGCTATCTGAGCAAGGGGATGATGGCAGCGATTGGGGGGGGGTTATTTGTCACTTTTGGGTTATTGAGTTGGGGGCAAGGGCTTGCCTAGACTGGCGTTTGCGGGGGGCATGCTGCTGGGGTTGGGGATTGCTTTTTTCTTGGCTGCAACCAATACCCTGGCAGGTTGGTTGTTTGTGTTGAGTGGTTTGATTCTGGCAATGCTGCTGCTGTCCTGGGGGGTGGGGGGGCGCCAATTAAGCCAAATCGAGGTGGAAACCTTGCCCCTCCCCCCGATCATGGCCGGCAATGAAGCCCAGGTGATGGTGGTTCTTTCCTCCCGTGCCCCCTACTCCCTCAGCCTGTTCCAGGTGGTCACCCCCTTTGCTGCCCACCCCCAGGCGGTGGCTGAACTACCCCCCCAAACCAGTCTGCCCTTGCCCATCACCCTCAAACCCCTGCGCCGCGGTATGTACGACTGGCCAGGGGTGACTCTGCAAACAGCCGCACCCCTAGGGCTACTCTGGCTGCGCCGCTACCTCCGGGATCCCCAACGGTTGCTGGTCTATCCCCAGGTGGTGCCGGTCAGCCACTGTCCGCTGCTGCAGGGGGGACTAGCAGCGCAAGCTCGCTCCCAGCCCCAGACCAGCCAAGCCCAAGCCGCCAGCGAAGGCACAACCCGAGGGCTACGTCCCTACCGCCGTGGGGATCCCCTGCGCTACATCCACTGGCGTACCAGTGCTCGCTATGGGGAGTTGCGCACACGGGAATTGGAGTCGCAGCGGGACGGGCAGCCCTTGTATATTGCCGTGGACCATCGCCCTGGCTGGTCGGAGGTCGCCTTTGAACAGGCCCTCAGTGCCGTGGCATCCCTCTACCGCTGGGCCCAGGCCCAAGGGATGGAAATCCATCTCTGGTTGGAAAGCGGCCCGGTGAGCGGGGAACGAGCTATCTTGACTGCTTTAGCCAGTTTATCGGCCACCGCCAGCCACATCCCCCCACCCCCCACCCCCCACCTCTGGGCCACTTGGGATCCCGGTCGCCCTGCCCCCCCCGCCGGTTGGTGGTTAATCTGGGATCCCTACTACTTGTGCCTGGATCCAGAGCAGGATCTGGCCCTGCAACTGCGGCAGTTGCCCCGCCGTTGGGAGTAGGGGGGCTTGGTTCAGGCCGGCTCCTGGAATAGAACAGACGTTTGTGCTCCCTGCTCATCAGGTGACCTCAGCATTGCTATAGCCATTCCAAATAAGCCCCCAAAAAGATACGTTTTTGCATCCCCTTTCCCGCTTTCCAGGGGTGAGAGATATATTTAAGCTATGATTGGGGAAAACTGAGCCAACCCTCCTGGTCAAATCTGGCTGGTCAAATCTGCTGGTCAAATCTGCCTGAGGGCACGCTTGATGTTTAGTTGCCATCTAATCCCAGTCCCTCTTTCTAGACATATCAACTTAAGACATCAGGCTTCTGAACCTGGCCAATCAATCTACAAACTCTACAAACATTGACTCATCAGCAGCACAAGATCAACCTGCAAACGGCAAATGGGCCAACATGGCAGCCAGTTAGGTCTGCCGCCCAGCTAGGGCATGGGGTAGCCTAGAGGAGTGGTGATGAGTCGCGCATATGCAACGGCGTTGGATCTGGAGCTTGCTGGTTTGCCTTTGGCTAGTCTTGAGTGGCTGTACCCAAACCAATGCCCAGGGAACCAGTGACGGCATTCTAGCTGCCTACCGGGATCGCCCCCGCCTCACCGGCAAAGCCACAGTGGTCATGACGGTCACCACCGCCCAAGCGGGCACAGGCAACATCACCCTGGAACTCGACGGCACCCATGCCCCCCTGACCGCCGGCAATTTTCTCGATTTGGTGCAACGGGGTTTTTACAATGGTCTGACCTTTCACCGCGTCGTCAAAGATCCTCAACCCTTCGTGGTCCAAGGTGGGGATCCCTTGGGGAATGGCACGGGGAGTTTTATTGACCCGGTCACTTCCCGGCCCCGGCAGATCCCTCTAGAAATTGCCCTACGGGGAGAAAAAGTCCCTCGCTACAATACCCTGTTGAATGTGGGGGAAAATCTTGGACCCAATCAACTGGCTTTGCCCCACCGCCGCGGTGCTCTAGCGATGGCTCGCTCCCAAGCTCCGGATTCCGCCTCTTCCCAGTTCTATATTGCCCTGGCAGATTTGCCCTTTTTGGATGGACGATACGCTGTCTTTGGCTACGTTAAAGAGGGCATGAATATCGTGGATCAAATTGCCATCGGTGATCGCATCCAAAGCATGACCATCACTGCCGGTGCCGACAAACTGGTCAAACCTTAGGAGGTCTATGGCAGATTGGCACTGGCTGAAATCGGAACGGCTCTGGCTCACCCTTGGCGGCACGACAGCCTTGGCCCTTTTGCTGGCTTGGGCCCTAGTCTGGCAGGTGGATCCCCTACAGGTGGAATCCCCCCCCCCAGATCTGCCCCCCGTTGCCAGCCAACACCTTGACCTGATCGGTAGCCACCAGGGACAACGACGCTGGCGACTGCAAGCCCAATCCGCCCAGTTTCAGGGATCCCGACAGATTTTTGACCAAGGGGCGCAGGGGGTCTTCTACAGCTATGGGGAGGCTAGGGCGGACAGCCCAGAGCCACTGCTATCTAGTCAAGAGTTGAGGTGGGTGGCGGGCTATGCCGACTACGATGCCGGTCAGGATCTATTGACGTTGCGGGAGCAGGTGACGGTGACCAGTCCCGATGGGGATGAATTGGTCACCGCGGAATTGCGGGTGCAGCCGGGGCAACAGTTGCAACTCCCCACGGCCTTTCGTCTTAGCAGTCAGCAACTGGAGCTAGCCGGGGAAGCAGGAACTTTTTGGGTGAATGACAATCGCCTGGAGGCGCAGCGGGGGCGGTTGACCTGGCGGGACAGCCAGGGGGATGTGGTGATCACAGCGGATCGGATTGAATACAATCGCAGCACCCAGGTTGCCCTTGGGGAAGGGAATCTGGTGATTCAGCAGCCGGGGCTACGTATCCAAGCGCCCCAGGGCAGTTACGACCGGCCGCGGGCCACCAGCGCTGTGGTGGGTGGGGTACGGCTGCAAGAGCGGCGGGAAATCGGCAGTCTGCTGGCCCAAGCCACCACCACTCGCCCCAGTCGCCCCAGTGAAAGTGAAGAAGTGACCATTACTGCCGACCAGCTCCAGTACGACCGCAACACCCAGATTGCCACCGGCCAAGGCAACCTGGTGATTGAGCAGGGGGCAACCCGGCTTTTGGCTCCCCAGGGCACCTACAAGCGCCGGGATTCCCAGAGTATTTTGGTTGGGGGAGTGCGATTGGAAGAACCCAACCGGGTTCTCACCGCAGAACGCATGAACGGCAATCACCGGGACAAGATTTTCTTGTTTGAGGACAACATCCGCTACCGCCAGGAAGGGGAAGCCAACCCCCCAGAAGGGGCAACGGCAGAACTGCGCCGGGCTGCAACGGAAGTCACCGCTCAACAACTGCTCTACAATTCCGCCACGGAAACTGCCTATTTCACAGGTCAGGTGGAGTTTGTGCAGCGGGGGCGCAAAGCCAAAGCCAAGGAAGCTATCGTCGGCCCAGATCGGGTTATCCTGACCGGGTCAGTAGTTTTGGAGCAAATCCAAGGGGATTGGCTAGCCCAGCAAGCTCAAGATCCCGAGGTGCAAGCAGCCCTGCGGCAACCCACCGTCATTTATGCCGAACGGGTAGAGATCGATCCCACCACCAATGACGCTCAGTTTTGGCAGGATGTGGTGATTGTCCAGGCCAATCGTGCCGCCGAAGGGGACAAAGCCACCTACAGCGAAGCCACCCAAATCATGACCCTAGAAGCGGAGAATGTGCCGGTTTTGCTCTGCGACCGCGGCGACAGCCAAGGGATCCCGGGGGTGACCTCATTGCCGGGTCGGGATGCTTTGGATGCCACCTGTCGTGGGGCCAATCGGATTCGCTCCCGCTTGATCACCTTGGATATGGACAAAAACACCTTTGCTGCCGTGGGTCAGAGCAGCATGCAATTTCGCCTGGATGATTCTTCCCTCTAAAATGCAGCAGCGAATTTGGGGTTGGGGCTGGCTGGATCGCTATTTGGTGGGGGAGTTGATTGTCCCCTTTTTCCTGGGGGTTGCCGGTGGGGTGACCTTACTTTTGGGGAACCAGTTTTTTCTCTACACAGAGCTGCTGGTGCGCAAGGGAGCTCCCCCCTTGGTGATGCTGCAGATTTTAGTTTTGAACTTACCGGCCATTTTGATCCTCACCTTTCCTATTGCTGGGTTATTGGCTACTTTGCTGGTTTTAGGGCGAATGGGAGCCGACAGTGAAATTACTGCCATGCGAGCTGCCGGCATTTCTCTCACCCGCCTGTTAATCCCCCTCCTCATCGTCGGCTTAGGCATCAGCGCCCTAGCTTTTATCCTCAATGAGATTGTTGTTCCCTATACCAACCAAAAAGTCCGCACCCTCAATGAAAATCTCCTCAACAGTGCCGATGTCCTCCTCCTCGATGAGCGCCAACTGTTCAAAATCGGCGACCACCTCTGGTTTTACAGTGGCGAAGTCGGCGAACGCCGTACCCAAATGCGGGATGTGTTTTTGCTGGATCGCAACTCCGAACAGGGGATCCTCCGCTACCCGCAAATTATCACCGCCGAACGTGCCACCCGCCTGGGATCCCGATGGATTTTAGAGGGGGCTGTGATTCGCCGTTACGACGAAGAGGGCCGGACCTTTTATGAAGGTCAGGTGGGTTCTATGACCTTTCATATTCCTGAAAATCTGGTCACCTTTTGGCAAGGGGAAAAAACTCCCCTCGAGCAATCGAGCCGGGAACTCTACCAACGCATCCAAACCCTAGCTGCCGAATCGGGATCCCGGGATCAGCTCAACCGCCTGCGCACCGAGTGGCATTTCAAGTTTGCCATTCCCCTCTCCAGTTTTTGTGCCGTTCTGGTGGCTGTGCCATTGGGGTTGAAAAGTGGGCGGCGCACGGGTCGCTATGGTGGTGTAGCTATCGCCATTATTTTGGTGTTTATTTACTATGTCTTGTTAAGCTTAGGGCGGGGTATGGGTCTGGCCGGCTGGTTACCCCCCTGGTTTGCTGCCTGGTTAGGGAATATCCTGTTTGCAGGGATAGGTTTGGGTCTGGTGCGGTGGATGGGGCGATGAAGCAGATGGAAGGTAAAGCCCTTTGGGGATTTCTGTCCCTAGTCGGCCTCTTCAGCCTTGGGGATCCCGCTGCTGCCCAGGGGGTGCCGGCACCGATTCACATGCCTGGCTACGACCGCTACTGGGCCAGCCAAAGCCCCCAACAGCGCCTCAACCACACCCGCAACCTGGAGACCGACCTCCCCCCCCCGCCCCCCCAACCCACCGGTCTGGATGCCTTTCCCCTCCTCACCGCCACCAGCGCCCAGGATCTCCTGCCCGAACCCCCCTGGGTCAAACCCCTTGGGGATCCCTTAGAGGTCTTGGCTCCGGTTTTATTAGCTCAGGCTGGGGATGTGCCCGTATTGCCTGCGGCTCAGCCCAGCGTCTGGGAGCGTTTTCCCCTTCTAGAGCCATTCGCTGATCCCCCTCCGCCCCCTGCGGTTGACGTTTTCAGTCGGTTTCCGGTTTTGACCCCTCTGCCCGATTCCCCCCCCCCGCCGGTTATGCGTCTGGCCACCAACCCTGGCCTCAGTCCTGAGTTAGCCGAGCGCTTTCCCCTCCTGGCTCCCCCCCCACCCCCCCAGGGATCCCGAGTTCGGCAGGAGTTGAGTGCTACTGTTGTTACCCAGCTGCCCTTAGATCCCAATCAAATCAACATCCAGGGAGATATTTTGAAGTTTGATGCTGAAGAGCAGCTTGGGATAGCCGAAGGCAATGCCATAGCCCAATTTGCCGACGGCACCACCATTAGCGGCAACCGACTGCTTTATGACCGAGCCGACCAGCGCCTGCGCGCCGAAGGGCCATTTATTTTACGTCAGCCCCTTGGGCGGGGTAGCCAGCAGCAGCGGCAGGTGCAGGGTCGGGATCTGGACTTTGACATTCCCACCCGTTCCGCCCAATTTTTCAACTCCCTGGTGGTCTTCCCTGGAGAGGCCCCTGGTACCCTTGTTTACGTGCGCAGCCAAGAAACCACCGCCCTCATCGACAATCAGCTTTTTTTTGAGAATGCCACCGTCACCACCTCCCCCGAGCCTCCCATCACCCACTACATCCAAGGGGATCGGGTTGAAGTTTATGCCAACGATCAAGTAGTGATTCACAGTGCCCGGGTTTTTGCCGGTGGCCAGCAGGATCCCGTCACCGGCGATTTAGGTGGTGGTACGCAAATTGCCTATTTTCCCCTATTTATTTACAGCTTGCGGGATCACCAATGGGTATTGCCCGGCTACAGTGAAGCGGAGGGGATTTTTGTTAAATCCAGTTGGGCCTATCGTTTCAACGAGTACAACTTTGGTGGTTTACGGCTTGATGCCATACAGAAAAAAGGCATTGGCCTTGGTTTTGTCCACGACTACATCCTGCCCATCCCCAACAGCGTCAACTACGGTCGTGCCCAAGCCTACATTGTTACTGAAGCCGACCAAAATCGTCTCTCCAGCCGTTTTCGCCTCGATCACTTTTACGACTTTTACAACGTCAACCTTCTAGGGACCGAAGGCACCCTCAAAGGCAACCTCATACTCAACTTCGACAACACCTATCGTCCTAGTGGTGGGCGCAACGACAACGCCGACTTCCAGCTCAGCAGCACCTTCACCGCCCCCTACTCCACCACCAGCCTCAACCTGAGCCGCACTGCTTCCGCCAGCCTTGGCACCTATCGTTTTCCCATCACCCTGAGTCACAACCAGCGTTTTGCCGACATCCCCTGGCTGCGGGCGAACCTCCGCCTCGACTACGCCAACCAGCAAAACACCGTCGGTGGGCGGGACAGCTCCACCGCCCGTTTAGAAGCCAACCTGCAAGCCACCCCCCCCGACCTGGGCAGCTTCAACCTCACCTATCGCACCTTCAGCAGTTCCAACGGCGACACCGACAGTTCCCGTCGCAACCTCGAATTCAGCTACATCCCCCCCGTTTGGCGCCTCAGTCCCACCCTTACCCTCAGCACCAACCTCGGCTACAGTCAAAACCAGCAGCGGGATAGTACCAGCGGTGCCCAGCGTTTCTTCGACCGCTACGACCTACGGGCTAGCCTACGTTTCAGCGACATCCCCCTTGCCCCCTGGGCCACCCTCATCCCCGGCTCCATAGACTACGCCCAAGTCTTGTATTCCACCGGCGATCAGGAATCCACCGTCAGCCTCCATCCCCGCCTCCTGATCAAACCCAACAACTGGTCCAACCTGGAACTTCGTTACAGCCGCATCTTCCAAGGCAACAACTCCACCCCCTTCCAAGCCATCCCCGTCCTCACCCGCGACACCCATCGCTTCAACGCCAACCTCAGCTTCTTTACCCCCCAGGGATCCCTACCCAACGTGCCCCCTGGCTTTATTGCCTTCGAAGACGACCTACCTGGGGAAGCCCCGATTGCCATTATTTTTGAGGATGACACCGACGAAGACCGGGCCGAGCTTGAAGCCCAGCGCCTAGCCCTCGCCCAAGAAACCATTCAGACCCTATGGCGATTTGACAGCACCACCGGTTTTGACTGGATCACCAATCGTTGGGACCTAGTGACCGCCAACTTCACCTGGAACACCACCCCCAATCTTTATGCCATTCAGTTATCCACCAGTTATGACCCTAACCTTGGGCAATTCAATCCCATCAACCTACGTTGGTCAGGGCGCAGTTCCACCACCTTTGAGCGGGATTTACGTTCCGGCTTACCCCGTTACGAGCCTGGATTTAGCTACGGCATTCAGATGAGTTATGACCCCAAGCGAGGGCAGATTAAACCCTATAGCTTAGACTTTGATGCCACCATTGGCACCACCTGGGAGAACCACTGGCGTTTTCGCATTGGCATTGGCGATGACGGCATTCGGCTCTTAGAGATTCGCCGTGACCTCCGCGACTTTGAAGTCCGGCTAGCCTATGATCCCAGAGCCGAGATATTCCGACTAGAGGGGATATTAGTTGCCTTTCCCAGTCGTCCCGTCGGCCTAGTGCAGCAGCGCGGCGACTTTTCCCTCAGCACCCCCATCGGCAGTCTTGGCAGCGACAGCCTCCTACCTTAGTCCCAACCCAGACGAGGCAAGGAAAGGGCTCCTTCCCTACCCCAGAAACCAGGTCACAGACAAAGAAGTTTTTAGCTAAAGACAGCTTTGAATCGTATCGATCAAAGATTGGGCAGCCTTGCGAATCTCAAAGCGATTCCAGAACGACTCCCTAGCCCTCTGCCCCATCAATCGACACTCATCAGCACTCATATCCAGCCACTGGTTCAACAAACTAACCGTCCCCTCAAGCGTATCAGGAGCCACCAACCCTGCCCCATCCGCCGCAATCTCCCGCCAAATATTCACCTGATCCGAAATCAACACCGGGATCCCGCACGCCATCGCCTCCACCACAGCAATGCCGAAATTCTCCTGATGAGAGGGCAGCACAAACACTTCCGCAGCATGAAACGCTCCCCATTTCCAATCATCAACCAGCAGCCCCGTAAACGTTAGCCGCTCCCCTATCCCCAGCTGATCCGCCATATCCTGCAGCTTCCCCTGCCATCCCACCTGATCAGGCCCCGCCAAAACCAGATGTAACTTGGGATCCCGGTCGGCCACCCGAGCAAAAGCCTGCACCAACAAATCACAACCCTTCTTCCAATGCAGCCGCCCCAAAAACAGAACTAATCGCCGGTCCTGCAGTTGGGGAAACTTCTCCAAAAACAACCGCCGCTGCGCCTCGGGATCCCCGGAGGGTGCCGCCGTCCCA
>JAUQVP010000082.1:0-10707 GCA_039794745.1 Thermostichales cyanobacterium HHBFW_bins_127
GGGTCAGACCAGCGGAGGTGAAAATCCTCCGGTTTGAGCAGGGGGGCATAGGTGGCTTGTGCGGGATCCTGGGGCATGGGGGTGAGGGTACCATCCCGCCAACCCCGCAGGGTAGTGAGGAGCAGTTGGGATCCCACTTGGGCCAGGGCTTGGGCGAGATCTTCGCTATTCCAGTCCGGGGGGATGGGCACTGTCGTTTTCAGCAGCATTGGCCCCGTGTCCATGCCTTCATCCATCAGCATCGTGGTCACACCGGTTTCGGTTTCCCCATTGGCCAAAGCCCACTGGATTGGGGCTGCCCCCCGGTAGGCCGGCAACAGGGAAGCATGGACATTGATACATCCCCGGGCAGGCATCTGCAAGACTTGGGGGGGCAAAATCTGACCATAGGCCACCACCACAAACACATCCGCCCCCAAACCCATCAGTGCCTGCAAGGTTGCCTCATCCTTACGCAATCGCTGCGGCTGCCAGACCGGGATCCCGGCTTTTTGGGCTAGGGCTTTGACGGGGGTGGGCAGCAGTTTTTGTCCCCGTCCTTGGGGGCGATCCGGCTGGGAGACCACCCCAATCACCTGCATTTCCGGGTGATGGTCCAACAAGATCTGCAAACAAGGAACGGCAAAGGTTGGGGTTCCGAAAAAAACAATCCGCATCAGGGCTTAGCTCTCCGCTGGGCTGATCATAACCTTTTATCCCTCTGTTTTTTCGATCCGGTTTCTTTAGCGTTGTTATTGTTTGGACACGCTTTCTCTGCCTTTGAACATCCCATAGATAATCTCTCTCCCTGACTGGCTCTTTAGATAGACTTAGCAATGGAGACTGCAACCGATCCCTCACCCCCTTCGCCCAGCGTGGCACCGGCCCTAACCCCTCTCTCAAAACGGGAGAGGGGATTCGGAAAATTATCTTTTATTTGAAATGACTCTCTCTATTGCTGATTAGCTCTTTTGATAAATCCGAACAGCAATTGCTAAGTAAGGTAGGAGGGCCAGCGGTTCAAAGACCAAAAAGTACAAATAGCTTAGGCCAAGCCGGAGCTAGATCCCCCCGGATCAGGGCACAAAACACTGCCGCATCTCCAAAGCCACCTGGGCATCCCCAGAAGCGGTGCGGGCCCCCGCCCGAGCTGCCCAACACTTCAACTCCTCAATCTGCTCCCGGGCAATGGCAGCCAACGGCACCGTCTCCTGCAACGCCCGCAAAATATCGGCCTGGGTAAAATCCCGCCGCCCCTCCCGGGATCCCCCAAAGGCTTGGTACATGGCATCGACGATCACCTGTTCGATTTCGGCACCGCTGAAATTGGCGGAGGCTTGGGCTAGGGTCGTCAGATCAAACTCCCGTAGCCGCGTTGGGCGCAGCCGCTGCAAATGCACCCGAAAGATTTCCTTGCGCTCAGATTCCGTGGGGAGATTGAGGAAAAAGATCTCATCGAATCGTCCTTTGCGCAGCAGTTCTGGGGGTAGCATTGGCACATTATTGGCCGTGGCAACAATAAACACAGGGCTAGTTTTTTCCTGCATCCAGGTAATCAAACTGCCGAAGACCCGGCGACTGGTGCCGGCATCCCCGTCCCCGCCCCGGTTGAGGTTGCCAAAGGCTTTATCAATTTCATCAATCCACAGCACACAAGGGGCCATGGCTTCTGCCACCTGGATCATCTGCCGGACCCGACTTTCACTTTCCCCGACGATCCCCCCAAACAGTCGCCCCACATCCAAGCGCAGCAGGGGCAAGCGCCATTCATTGGCAATGGTTTTGGCAGAAAGGGATTTGCCCGTGCCCTGGATCCCCACCAACAAAACCCCCTTGGGATTAGGCAAGCCATAGTGGCGAGCCGCTTCCGTAAACGCTTCCTGGCGCACCCGCACCCATGCCTTGAGCTGATCCAGACCACCGACATGTTTCAGGGTTTCCCGGCTGGTGAAAAACTCCAGGATTTCGGTTTGGCGAATGGCCTGTTTTTTTTCTTCTAGGACCAGGTCAATTTCCTGTTCAGTAATTGCCTGTTTTTCCGCCAAGGCCCGGGCTAACAGCCGGCGGATCCGCTCCCGACTCAACCCCTGGCAGGCTTTGACCAACTGTTCCAAAGCCAAAGGGGAGAGCAAACGCTTGTCGGGAGCCACCTGCTGCTCAATCAACTGTTGAATCTCCTGGCCGTCCGGCAGGGGCAGGTCCACCACCGTCACCAATTCCTGGATCTCGGCGGGCAGCTCCAGGGTGTGACTGAGGAGGATCAGCATCGGCCGGCGCCGCTTCAGTTCCCGGCCCAGATTTTTTAACTCCCGCACCACCGGAGCATTTTTCTCACTGCTGGCATGGCGGAGGGTGATGTGTACATCCCGCAACACCAACAGCACTTCCTCCTCTGGGTTGACCCGCCCCACCCGTCCCAGGGCTGCCATCAAAGAGCCCTTATCGCTGCCGTTGTCCTCCCAGCCCCGCACCACATCCCAGTACAGCACTTGCCGGGGGGGATCCCGGCGTTGGGCCAGGGCATCGAGGAGCAGTTCTGCCGGTTCCTCCTCTGGGGTGACCAGATAGACAATCGGATAGCGGGCCCGTACCATCACATCCAACTGCTGAACCAGGTTAGCTTGGGTAGCAGACAGGGTAGGGTTCATGGAGCCTAGCAACCTCGCCGATCACAGAAGGGGTGATCTCATTGTGGACGAATTGTGACATTCCCTAGGGGGGAGCAGAAAATGTTGGGAAAATCCCTGTCAGATAAGCCTTACAGCCGAGATCAGGCTGTAGAATAGGTCAGTTCTGCACACCTTATCTCCCTAACTAGCGTCTATTCAGGAGACTTTATGAACAAAGCTGAATTAGTTGATGCCGTGGCTCAGCGTGCCAATGTCACCAAAAAAGAAGCGGAGGCGGTATTGACGGCAGCCTTAGAGGTGATCGTGGATACCGTAGCCAAGCGGGAAAAGGTCACTCTGGTGGGGTTTGGTTCCTTTGAATCCCGGCAGCGCAAGGAACGGGAAGGACGCAACCCCAAAACCAGCGAAGCCATCAAAATCCCGGCGACGGTGGTGCCGGCTTTTACCGCCGGCAAGTCGTTTCGGGATGCGGTCAGCGGCGCCAACACTAACAACAACCAGTAGCCGGCTATGGGCTTAATTATTGATTGCGACCCAGGAGTAGATGACGCGGTAGCGCTGCTGTTGGCCCTGGCTTCCCCGGAGCTAGCTCTCCAAGCAATTACAACGGTGGCCGGCAATGTGCCCCTGGCTGCCACCAGCCGTAATGCCCTACAAGTCTGTGAACTGGCCGGTCAGCGGCAGGTTCCCGTCTATGGGGGCTGTCCCCGGCCGATTTTACATACCCCTACCACGGCCCATGAGGTGCATGGGGAAACGGGCTTGGGGGGCTACGACCTGCCTCCCCCCCAAAAGTCCCTGGAACCTCAGCATGGGGTGGTTGCTCTGATGGAATGGCTATTGGCTGCCCCAAAACCCCTGACCCTAGCGACCCTCGGCCCTTTGACCAATATCGCTACCCTGTTGATCCTGGCTCCCCAGGTGGCGACCAAGGTGGAACGGCTGGTGATCATGGGTGGAGCGATGGGACTGGGCAATGTCACCCCGGCAGCGGAGTTTAATTGCTACGCCGATCCCCATGCCGCCGCCATTGTCTTGGACTCTGGGATCCCGATAACGTTAATTGGTTTGGATGCCACCCACCAGGTGCTGACGACGCCGGAGCGGTTGGAGCGGATCCGGCAGTTGCAGACGCCGGTGAGTGCGGCGGTGGCCGGCTGGCTGGGCTTTTATGGTTGGGAGGAAGCGGCTAAGAAGGGACTGGCGGGGCCACCTTTGCACGACCCCTGTGTGATTGCCTATTTGTTGGCCCCAGAGTTGTTTGTCAGCCAAGCCTGTGCGGTGCGGGTGGTCACCGGGGATCCCTTGACCTTGGGGCGGACGGTGGTGGACCGCTACGGGGTGACCGGAGAGCCGGCCAATGCGGAGGTGGTGATGCAGGTGGATGGGGCGGGATTTTATGAGTTGCTGCTAGAGCGCCTAAAACGCCTGGGCTAGCAAGATGCCGATCCCCAGTAGAATCCGGTAGATGATAAAGCTGCGGGTACTGTGGTGTTGCAGGAAACGCAGGAGCCAGGCAATAGCTAGGTAGGAAAACACAAAAGCAGAACCAATCCCCGTCAGCAGCAATAATACCTCCCCGCTGCTGCCAAAAGCCCGCCGCGATTGGTAGAGGGTAGCTATGGTCAAAGTCGGGATCCCCAGCAAAAAGGCAAACCGGGCCGCCGCCGCTCGCTCCAGCCCCAAAGCCAGGGCTGCCGTCAAGGTACAGCCGGAGCGGGATGCCCCCGGCAACAGGGCTACTGTCTGCCCCAGCCCCACCCAAAACCCATCCCCCACCCTCAGATCCTTGAGGGTCCGCTTGCGGGATCCCCAGCGTTCGGCGGCAGCCAGCAGCAGGGCCATGACAATTTGCAAGCTACCAATCACCCAGCTTTGATCCGGCAGGTGATCTTGGATCAGGTAGCCCACAATCAGGGCCGGCAGCGTCCCCACCCCAATCCCCACAAGCAGCCGCCGTTCCACTGAATCGGGATCCCGACTGCCCAACAGGATCTGGCGGATATCCTGGGCAAAATAGAGCAAAACAGCGATGACACTGCCAAACTGAATGGCATCCACATAGAACTTTTCCCCCACTGTCGTCCAGCCCAGCCAGCGGGTGAGCAGCAGCAAATGGGCCGTGCTGCTAATGGGCAAAAACTCCGTAATCCCCTGCACTGCCCCCAACAGCAGGGCCTGCCCTAGCTCCGGGATCCCCATGTTAGAAGGAGCGTTCCCGGCGGTGTTCGATGGTGATCAGCCAGTTGCCGACGGTGCGGAAGATGGGATTGGGTTCTGTGCCCAGGACATTGGCCCGCAGGCGAAAGATATTGGCTTCCGTGGGATTGCGGACATTGGAGAGGATGACCTCAATGCGCTGTCCGGAGGGGATGGGGTCTTTGAAGGCGACTTCTAGGGCGCGGAATTCCGGGCTCCAGAAGACCTCCCGCAGTTCCACGGGCTTGCCTTCCGCCTCCACCCGCACCCCATTGGGGTCAATGATGGCATCGAAGAATTCATCAGCATTGATCTGGATTTCGGCAACAGCTACCGATTGAGCCGGAATACGCAGCCGATAGCGATCCAACTGACGGGCAATCCCATTGAAGTCCAGGCTGTAGGCCAGGGTCTTCACCCCTTCACTGCCCGACAGCACCAACCCGCCCCCCCCCAGTTGAGCCAGGGCCGGCGCTGCCATCCCCACCAGGGCGGTAGCCATAAGGATTCCGGCAAACGGGCGCACCACCACAGTACCACCTCAGAATTACAACTCTTGGCTAGTGTACGGGATCCCGGGGGGTCTCTGCAGGTGCTTTGGGTTGTTTTTGGCTACTGCTTCCCGCAGCCCTTGGCAAACCTCCGCCACTCATCTAAAGTCATCAAACATCGGTCAAGGCCAATTGCCTCCTCAATGCAGCCAAAGCCTTAGGAAGACAAGTTGTTGCGGTCAGCCAACGGCAACTTGGGTTTGGGGTGGGCCTGCCCCAGCAGTGCCACCAGCACCAGCACCCCCTGAATCACCCCCGCCAAGGAGGACTCCAGATTGAGGCTGAGGGGAAGCTGCAAACTACCCACATTCAAAGCGGCAAAAAACACCACCACCGGCAAAACCCCCCAAGGATTAGCCCGCACCAACAGCACCACCAACAACCCCAAAAACCCTAACCCACTAGAAATATTGGGGATCAAACGATGAAATACCCCCAACACCTGCACCGCCCCCGCCAAGCCCGCCAACAACCCACAACCCGCAAAAGCCCCCAACACATACCCCCGGGTCGGGATCCCGAGGACAAAAGCTGCTTGGGGATTGTGCCCCACCGCCCGCAGCCGTAACCCCACCAGGGTTGTCTGCATCACGGCCATCACTCCCACCAAAGCCAGCACCCCCAGCCCCAAGGCCACGGGACTGGCATCCCCCCAAGCCGGCAGCCGATAGGCAGGATCCAAAGGTGCCGTCCCACTCATGGAGGCAATTCCCTGCCGTTGCCAAGGGCCAAAAATCAGCCAAATCCCTGCCCCCGTCGCCACAAAATTTAGCCCCAACCCAGCAAAAATCTCGCTAATCCCGGCAAACCAATACAAACATCCCGTCAGTAGCCCCCAGCCCAAACCCCCCAGCGCCCCCGCCACCAGCCCCAACGGGATGCCGACGGCAGGGGGGATCTGCCCTTCTGCCCAGCGCATCAGCCCAGTGGTGGCAATGGCCCCGATCATCATCTGCCCTTCCACCCCCAGGTTGTAGAGGCGAGTCGCAAAAGTCAGCAACAAACCACTGCTTGTCAACAGCAACGGCGCCACCGTCGCCAGCACCCGCCCCAGCTGCGACCCCAGCGAGCCCCGGACCAAGGCCATCCCCACCTGCCCGGGATCCCCACCGGCAGCGGCGATCACCACACTGGTTACTGCCAGAACCAGGCCAATCAGGACCAGCCAGCGGCCAATCAGAAGGGCACTCGTCAAAACCTACCTCAGCAATCGCAGAACCGTTGCAGAATCCCGTTGCAGAATCATTGTGGAGCATTTCTGGATTGTTGCGGCACGGGACTGGCCCAACACAGAGGGCGAACGATGGGACTCGAACCCACGAATGGAGGATCCACAATCCTCTGCCTTAACCACTTGGCTACGCTCGCCGAAAACCTGGATTTTGATTCTAGCATACTTAGCGCAGGTGCTGGCGGCCGTTTTGGATCACCTGCAAACTGGCCACCAACCGTTGTTCTAGGTCGGCAAGCACCTGATCGGCGTAGCGGTCCGCTTCTTGTTTGAGGTGTTCGGCTTCCAGGTAGGTTTGTTGCAGGATGCGTTCCCGTTCTTGCTGGGTTTGCTGGCGGATTTGGGCCGCTTGCAGCTGAGCCTGGCGAACAATGGTGGACTCGCGGATCAGATACTCTGCCCGCCGGTTGGCCTCATCAATAATGGCTTTGGCGTAGTGCTGGGCTTCTTCGAGGATTTCGTCCCGTTGTTGGATCACCCGCTTGGCCTCTTGAATCACCTTGGGGAGGGCATTGTGGATGGCTGTAATCTGGTCACCCAGTTGGTTTTCGTCCACCAGCGTCCGTCCAAAGATGCGGTAGCTGGTGAAAATCATCTCCTCCAGCACATCGAGGGCTTCGTGGACCTGATTGAGAAGGCGAGCCTCCTCTGAGGAACTACCCAGGGCAGACATGCGGTCAGTGCGCAGTTGGGAAGACATGGGGGGTCAGGGGTGACGGACTCAGTAGGGTTGGGGGCTTCCCTTAGACTGTAAGGGAAAAGCCCTCTTCTTGCCAGCTTGAGGACGTAGGATAGGAAAGGATTTGGGATGATGTTCCATGTTGCCTGATTCTGCTCCCATCTATAACCATCCTTTGCCGGTGATTGAGAGCTGGTTGGAAGAGCAGGGCTGCGAACGGGATGAACACGACCCCACCTGTTGGACCTATCGCCGCGGTTCCTGGCAGGTGAACATCCACTGGGAAGAAACAGCCTTTCGGGTAGACTATCGCTCGGGGTCAGGGGTTGTCAAAACCCTGCTCCTGCCCTATGCCCTCAGTCGGGCGGATGTGCAGCGGGCCATTTTTGATCTGGAGCAGGGCTAGGACTATGCCCCGTCTCTCCCAAACCTGTCAAGCCTGGCTGGACCGCCCTGACCCACCGGCCACGGTCACCCTCGGGGAAATCCTGCAAACCACGGGGGAAAGCTCCTTTGGCTTGCTCCTGGCCATCTTGTCTTTTCCGTCAGCACTGCCCCTGCCGGCCCCAGGCTATTCCACTCCCTTTGGGGTGCTGATTGTCCTCCTTGCCCTGCAGTGGCTGGGGGGATCCTCAACTCCTTGGCTGCCACCACGATTTTTGAAACGGGAGATCAGCTGGGAAACCTGGGTCAAGATTCTGGCAGCCGGGATCCCGTGGTTGCGGCGGCTGGAACGGTTGACGGGTCCCCGCTGGCCGGTTGTCACCCGCCGGGGGCACTGGGTTTTGGGGCTACTGGTGCTGTTGATGGGGATTTCTATGATCTTGCCCATCCCGGGGACGAATACGGTGCCGGCTTTGGGGGTGTTTTTGATCGGTTTGGGTCTGATCGAAGCGGATGGGGTGATCTGTGCGTTGGGATCCCTGGTGGCTTTGCTAGGGGGGACGTTGACGGTTTCGATTCTCTATGGGCTGTGGTTTGGAGGGACGAGTCTGCTGGAGTGGCTCCAACGGGGGCGCTAGCAGATCCGTGGTTTCATCATCCCCAAGACCTCCTAAGCTACAGTGGAGGAAGGCCTGTGGATTCCCCTATGCCTATCCCTTTTGTAGCTAGCTTGTCTCGGCATCTTCCTCAGCCATGCCTGCGCTGGCAAGACTGGCTGGGATCCCCCCTGCAACCCCCCCGTCCTCACCGGCAGCGGGTAAAGTTTCTGCGGTCACGACAGGTGATGTTCTATACCCTGACGGTGGCAGCGATGGTGGGGGTCTATGGGATCCCGTATTACAATGAGCCCCATTTGAGTCCGGGGAGTGTGGCTCCGGAAACGATAGTGGCACCGGCGGATGCGGATATTGAAGACCCGGTGGCGACGGAAAAATTGCGCCGCCAAGCACGGGATCAGTCGATTCCGGTCTGGCAGGTGGATGGGGCTGCCAATCAAGCCATGGGTTTGGCTTTGGATCGCTGGCTGACCCAGGCGGAAACCTGGCGCCAGCAGGCGGGGGTGTTGCCTTTGGTTTCGACGGAGTTGCTGACGGTGCCGGTCCAGGCTTACCTGCGGCAACTGCCGGAACGGGACTGGGACAACTTGCTGCAGGGGGAGTGGCATGGCTCAACCCCCATGGAACAGGTGGTCTGGGAGCAGTGGCAACGCCTTACCCGTTCCCCGTCCTTTGGACTGGTGGTGGAACGGCTGCAGCAAGCCCGACAGGTGTATCCCCAGGTGGTAGCTGCCCTCCAAGCCGCAGGGATCCCGGCGGGGGGTGAGGGTTTGTTGGATTTGACGGAGGGACAGTGGCAGCGGTTGCGGTTGGTGGTGCAGCGGGCGTTGCAGCGCCTGATCGAGGTGGGGATCAGTCCGGGGCTGCCCACCCCCCTGAGGAAACAGGGGATCCAGGCGCAGCTCAATGATCTGCACAGCAGCGATGGGTTTTTGCTGCCCCTGCAACCGCTGCTGCTGTTTTGGCTAGAGCAGTCCACCCAGCCTAATTTGGTGGTTGATCCCATCCAGACCCGTTTGCGCTCGGACTCGGCGGCGGGGCAGGTGGAGCCGGTGGTGATCTCGGTGAAGGCTGGACAGGTGATTGTGCGGGAAAATCAAGAGATTACCCCGGAGGTGTTTCTAGTCCTGGATTATTTCAACTTGACCCAGCGGCGGGTCAATTTCCATAGCCTCTTGGCCCTCACCCTGCTGCTGTCGGGATCCCTGGTGGGGTTTCGGCTGATTTATCCCCGTTTGGGGGTGTCGTTGCGCAATCGGGATCGTTTGTTGCTGTTGTTGCTGACGTTGACGGTGCCGGCGTTGGCGATCCCTTTTGGGGTGGGGATGTCGTCGTTGCCGGCGGTGGCGCTGCTGGTGAGTAGTTATTATGGGCGGCGGCTGGGGCTATTGCTGGTGGCGGGGCAGGTGGTGTTGCTGCCGGCCAGTGTACCGGTTTCCCTGTTGAGTTTTGTGCCGGTGTTGGTGGGCAGTGGGGTGGCGGCGGTGGTGGCGGAGCGGCTGCGTTCCCGGGAGGAGTTGGCCATTCTGGGGGGGGCGGCGGCGCTGGTGCAGGTGGGGGTGCAGGGGATCCTGGCCTTGGTGACGGGGGCCGGGCTGGATCTGTCGGTGCTGGCGGTGACGGGGGCAACGGGCTTGGGCTGGACGATTGTGGCCCTGGGGGCAAGTCCCTATTTGGAGCGGCTTTTTGATCTGATTACTCCCGTGCGGCTGCTGGAATTGGCCAATCCCAATCGCCCGCTGCTGCGCCAGATGGCTGCCCAAGCCCCAGGGACATTCCAACATACCCTGTTTGTGGCCAGTTTGGCGGAACGGGCGGCCCAAAAGCTGGGGGCCAACGCCGAGCTGGTGCGCACAGGCACCCTCTACCATGACATCGGCAAGATGCTGCACCCAGAATATTTCATCGAAAATCAAATGGGACGCCGCAATCCCCACGACCAACTCAATGACCCCTACCGCAGCACGGAAATCATCAAAGCCCATGTCAGCGACGGGCTGAAGCTAGCCCAAAAACACCATCTGCCCTCGGCGATCCAAGCCTTTATCCCGGAACACCAGGGCACCATCTGCATTGCCTATTTCTACCACAAGGCCAAGGCCCAACACCGGGAAGGGGATCCACCGGTGCGGGAGGAGGATTTCCGCTATGCCGGACCGATTCCCCAAAGCCGAGAAACCGGGATCGTCATGCTGGCGGATGCCTGTGAGGCGGCTTTGCGCAGCCTGGGATCCCAGGATTGTCTGTCGGCGCGGGTGACGGAGGAAGCGCGGGCGACGGTGGAGCGGATTTGTCGCTCCCGCTGGCAGGATGGGCAATTGGCGGACAGCGGCCTCACCCTAGCAGATCTGGAGATTATTCGCGAGACCTTTATTGAGGTGTGGCACCAGTCCCACCATGAGCGCATCCGCTACCCAGCCCCCCAGGAACCGGATGT
>JAUQVP010000083.1:0-3267 GCA_039794745.1 Thermostichales cyanobacterium HHBFW_bins_127
ACCAACGGGGGGCCCGCTGTTTTTTACCGGCCCAAATATCGAAACTCCCCCCCACCCCCATCCACAACGCCTGGGGCAACAAGAACCGCTGCCCCTGGATCCAACGCTCCTGCCGCGGGGATCCCATGCCCACCAACACCAACCGCGGCTGCTGCTCCACCAACTTGGCCTGGATCCCTTCTAGCTGCTCTGGAGCAAAGAACCCATGCTGCCCCCACACCGACAACTGGGGAAACTGCCGCTGCCAAAACTGCACCGCCTGCCGGTTCACCTCCGGTTCCGCCCCAATCAGCGCCACCCCCCACCCCCGCTGGGCACAAGCCCCAATCAACCACCCCGCCAACTCAATCCCCGGACAGCGCTGCACCGGGATCCCGCGCCGGCGCAAGGCCCAGACCACCCCTGCCCCATCGGGGAGTAACCAAGTGGCCTGGCGCAAAAGCTCGGCAAACTCCCGATCCCGCCGCCCCGCCATGGCCATTTCTGGATTGAAGGTGACCACATGGGATCCCTGATGCTTGGTTAGGTGATCGAGAAGCATCTGCCCGTAGTCGGGGATGGTGCCGTGGGGGATGACAAGTACTGGCCAGCCGAGCAGGGAGACGGTGTCCATGGGATTACATGCTGGTGGGGGCGGAGATTTTCAGGATGCCGGTGAGGAGATTCTTCAGGGATTGGCGGGTGGCTTTCACCAATTGGAGGCGGGCGTAGGCCAATTGGGGTTGATCATTTAGGAGAGCCACAATGCGGCAGGCATCGTAGAAGCGGCTGAACAGGCGGGCTAGGCGCTCAGCGTAGCGGCAGATGCGATGGGGGGCTCGTTCCCGGGCTGCCTGGGCAATTTCATCCGGTAACTCCAGCAGGGCCAAAAGCAGCAACCGTTCCTCAGGTTCGCTGAAAACAAGCTGCCCCTCCCGAGTGATGGGAGCCAAGCTTTCCACCCCCATACCTGCTTCCTGGGCCCGCCGCAACAAAGAGCAACAGCGGGTATGGGCATATTGCACATAGAAAACCGGATTGTCTTCACTTTGGCTGACGGCTAAATCCAAATCAAAATTGATGGGGCTATCCATACTGGAGCTGATCAAAAACCAACGGGCCGCATCCACCCCCACCCCAAACTCTGGATCCTCAATGAGATCATTGAGGGAGACAAAATTGCCACTGCGTTTCGACATGCGCACTTCCGTTTTTTCTCCCGTTTCCGGATCCCGCTTAAACAGTTTGACAAATTGTCCGATCAAAATTTCCAGATTGACATCAGCATTAAAGGCTTTGACTGCAGCATGGAGACGACCTATATAACCATGGTGATCCGATCCCAAGATATTGATCAAGCGCTGGTAACCCCGTTGCACCTTGTCGCGGTGGTAGGCAATATCGGCAGCCAAATAGGTAGTGGTGCCATCTGCTTTTGCCACCACCCGGTCTTTGTCATCCCCAAACTTGGAGGTGGCAAAATAAAGGGCTGGCTCCGCATCCTCCCTAGGGATTTCCTGGCGAGCTGCTGTGGCTTCGTAAATCAACCCTTTGGCTTTCAGTTCCTCTAGGGCCAGACTAATGGCACTCAAGCCCGTTTCCGGATCCGGTTGGTGCAAGCGCCGCTCACTGAACCACTGCTCAAACTCCGTCTGAAAGGTCAAAAGGGTTTGTTTTTGCCAGGCTAACATGGCTTCATAGGCATAATCTGCCCAGGCGGCAGGGCTGTCAAAATCTACCCCCGCTGCAATGGCTTTTTGGGCTAAATCAATTAAATAGCTGCCGTGGTAGGCATCTGCCGGTAGTTCCACTTTTTCTCCCCGCAATTGTCGCACGCGAATCTGCAGGGATTGCCCCAAAATTGCCATCTGATTGCCGGCATCGTTGATGTAAAACTCCCGATCCACTTGATGCCCCACCCACCGCAACAGGTTAGCCAACGTTGACCCCACCGCCGCCCAGCGCCCATGCCCTAGGTGCAAAGGGCCCGTAGGATTCGCCGACACATACTCCAGTAAGATCTTCTCCGGCTCCGCCACCTGAGAACGCCCATAGTCGTCCCCAGCCTGCAAAAGCCCCTGCAACGCCCCCTCCAAAAACAATGGCTGCAAACGAAAGTTAATGTAGCCTGCCCCCGCCACCGTCACCTCCACCCCCGCCCCCTCCGGGATCCCGGCGGCGATGGTTTGGGCAATTTTCAGAGGGGGGAGGCGGCAGAGCTTGGCCAAGCCCAGGGCCACTGGGGAAGCATAGTCCCCGAAACTGAGGTCATTGGGGATGGCCACGGGAATGCTGAGCCCAGGGATCTGTTCGGGATCCCGCAGTTGTCCTAGGGTTTGGTTGGCTACCCCTTGGGCAATGGCTTGACGCAGCAGTTGAGCCAGATACTCGGTCAGAAGCATGGAAAGCTAAGGATGAGCAAGCCTACTGATCCTAGCCTGTCTAACCGCAGTTTTTCTAATTCACATATCTTCTTGCAATTTCTGTGGAACTGCTGGGGAGATTGAGGGGGAAGGTACGGGCCGGGCCACCGATAACCTCCACCTTCACTGCAGTCGGCCGTGGCTCATCCCGAACAGTGAATTCAACTTGAATCTCTCCAGAGCGGGGGGTTCCCAATTGAATATGGCGTTTGAAGGAAACCCCTCGACTGCCGGAGACGCTGATCAAAACAGGGATCTGCTGTGCAGGGCCTGGCGGGGACTGGAATGTGAAATCAATTTGATAAGTTTCTGGGTAGGTAATCTCCAGATTTTCAAAGCGCACGGCACGGGTTGACTTTACCCGCCCCTTTGCATTCTGGATAAAAACCCTGGCAGCCAGATTCTCTGGAGTGCTAGGGATACTCTGGTTTTGCTGTTCTAACGGCAATTGGGTTGGGGATCCCGCTAGGACTTGGAGGCGTTGTCGGTATTGTTGCAGTTCCAGGGCTCGTTCTGGTTGCAGCACCTGCAAGATCTGGACAATTTCGAGGGCGACCGGCCAGTTTTGCTGGGCCACCGCCACCTCCAACTGCTGGTAAAGGCTGGCGACTTCCGATGCCAAGGCTACCCCCGCCCACAACACCGCGGCTGCACCACTGCTCAGAAGCCAAACGACCCTGCCCAGACCCTGTCTCCACATCCTTAAGACTCCACAACATAATTTCAAGTATATTCAATTCTGCTGGCAAAATACGGGCAAATCTAAGCCATACCTCAAAAAGTCAGCTTGATACGGATAACTAGGGATCCCGATGTAGCAGGATCTGGTGACTTTGAAAGATTTTCTAGGGATGTCCCTGGAGAG
>JAUQVP010000083.1:3367-10680 GCA_039794745.1 Thermostichales cyanobacterium HHBFW_bins_127
AAAAAGGAGTGCTAGGTCGTGATAGGGATGAGCTAGGCCGGGATCCCGTCGGTTCCTGTCATCAGCTGCTTTGGGTGGATCGTGACTTTCCCCCCTTTGAGCGCTATCAATTGGGGTGGCAGGAATGATCCGAAGGGGGGACATCCAAGGCAGGATTGCAGTGAAAAAATCCCACCGGCTTTAACTGAAACCCTAGTTTAGCCACAGGCATAACCGGCCATTCCTCGGGGCGGGGAATATGGTGGTGCCCGAAACAATACCACACCACCAAAGGCTGCTGAACCAGCTCCCGGTTAGCGGCTGTCCACCGGGGTAATCCTTCCCCGCCGGGATGTTGATTGGGATAATTTCCCGCCGGATAAATCTGATCGGCATCGTAGGGTGTCACCCAAAGATGATGACGCAAAAAACCGGCTCGCTTCAAAATTGCCGACTGGGGATGGGCAAAAGGCAAGATATTCTCCCCCGGCACCAATTTGTAGCCCACCGGCTGCCCTAAGCTATTGTTCACTTCCAAATTCACCACTTGCCAATACCGACCCTGGAGGGGATCAACATCGCGGATGGCTTCCTGCTCCCTGGTCAGCAACGTTGACTCCGCCACAAAGGCATTCCCCTGGGGATTCCTTGGGCCGATGGGCACCGCCCGACTGTTGACTTCGTATATGCTATTTCGGGATCCCTCAATGGCCATATCGAGGCGCATGCAGAAAAAATGTTGGTGATTGAGGGCATTCAGTTCTGGGGCAACAAGGGTGCCGTAATCGGGGGTATCTCCTAGGGCAGCACACAAAAGAATACCGGTTAACTTGACCTCATATTCAATCGTGCCATCCTGATAAAAATACCAATAAAATCCGTACTCATAGTTATCAACTGTGCTAATAAACGAGATCACCAAACGTCGCCCCCGCCGCACCTCCACATGGCCGCGCCGCCAATCATAATGCTTCCAGAGGATGCCGCTGTCTTCTTCATGGAGGCAAATCCCCTGGGGAATCGTAAACACTTCCCCATAACTATTGACAAAAGTCATGTCAAAATAGCGCACCTCCCCCAAACAATCGCACCCCAACCGCAAAGCATTGGCCAGGATCCCCACCCCATGTTCCCCCACATCGAAGGCATTGCGGCGATAATGCTGGGGCCGGGGATCCCCATAGGGGACGACCATTTCTGCCAGAGCTGCCCGGTAGAGAATCGGACGCACCCGCCCCTGATCTTCATAGCCAACCTCATAGAGCACCAGCCCTTCCCGGGGATTGTAGCCAAAGCGAAATTGCCACTTCTGCCAGCGCACCAGGGATCCCGTAACGGTAAAGCTTGGCCCTTGGGGTTGACTGATGTGCAAAGGTTTGAGATCGGTGCGCCATTGGGTTTGAAATTCGCGAGCATATTCACCCGGCTCCGGCGGAATCGGATAGATGCCCAGATCTTCGATGCGAATCACCTCCATAGTGCGGGCATCCACCCAGGGCAACAACCCCTCAATGGGACGGGCATAGGCATTGCTCTCCGGGGTTGTGCGCAGCCAGCAGTAGCCCCGCAGCAGCCGGGATCCCTCTTCTTCCGCCAGGCCAAAGTTGCCCACAGCCCAGGGATCCACCATCACCAAGTCCAGATTGGTAATCCCTCGCCTGGCTAGGGCTGCCTGAAAGTCGGGATGGGCTTTGATGACGGCTTCCGCCTCTGCCAGTTCATCGGCCATGACATTGGGCTGCCCTTGGGTAATCTCCTGTTGGGACTGGATCTCCCCCGTATCCAGATTGACAACCAACTCCCAAGGGGTTCCCTGGGCCAGAACCACCACCCAGGCCAAGCGCGGCAAGGGATCCCCAGCCTGCCAGGCGGTCATTTGTTGCCGCGTCGGTTCCTTGAGCATCACACAGGGAAATCGCAATCGGGATCCCCAGTGGTTTTGGACAATAGCGACCGCCTTGGCCAGCTCCGAGGCACTCAAGGGATCGAGAGGATGGAGCATGGTCAGACCCAAGAGGGTTGGGCAACCCGGGCGCTGCGGAGGTGCTCAGCGATTTCCAGCAGCAAAGCTTCCGTTTCCTCCCAGCCGATGCAGGCATCTGTAATCGAAACCCCATAGCGCAGGCTGCAGCCCTCTTGCCAAGTTTGCTTACCTGGGAACAGGTGACTTTCCAGCATGATCCCCAGGATTCCCCGTTGTCCGGCGACGAATTGGCGCACCACCTCCCGCGCCACCGCCCCTTGGCGGGTGTGGTCCTTTTGGGAATTGTCGTGGGAACAATCCACCATCACCGGGCGGGCAATTTGTTCCTCGGCCATCAGCATCACAGCATGGTTGACATCCGCTTCAGAGTAATTGGGCTTGCCCCCTCCCCCCCGCAGCACCAAGTGCCGATCCGGATTACCGCTGGTTTTGATCACCGCCGTCTGCCCCTCCTGATTCACCCCCAGAAAACTGTGGGGATGGCGGGCGGAAACAATGGCATTCATGGCGATGGAAAGGCGCCCATCCGTACCGTTTTTGAACCCCACCGGCATCGACAGCCCACTGGCCATTTCCCGGTGGGTTTGGCTTTCGATGGTGCGGGCCCCAATCGCCGCCCAACTGACCAAATCCGACAAATACTGGGGTGTTACCGGGTCTAGCACCTCCGTGGCACAGGGCATCCCCATATCGTTAATGGTGAGAAGAATCTCCCGCGCCAAACGCAAACCCTCAGCAATATCACAGGAGCCATCCAAATGAGGGTCATTGATCAAACCCTTCCAGCCCACCGTCGTGCGCGGCTTCTCCGTATAGGCGCGCATAATAATCAGCAAATCCTCTTCCGTCTTGCTGGCTAGAGCTTTGAGCCGCCCCGCATATTCATAGGCAGCCTTGGCATCGTGAATCGAGCAGGGACCAACAATCACCAGCAAACGATGGGGATCCCGGCCGTGGATGACATCACGGATGCTTTGGCGGGCTTGCCAGACCGTGCGGGCAGCAGCGGGGCTGAGGGGCAACTGGGCCTTAATCGTAGCCGGGGCAACCAAGGGTGTAGCCTCCACAACGCGACAGTTATCAAGGGGGGGGACATTCTCCAGCATAGATTCCTCAATAGGTGGGCCATAAAAAAGCCCTGAGGGGGGACTCAGGGCTGGGGGGAACATAACGACCGTCTGCGTGTTACTTCAGATCCCACAGCCCTGGCTTATGCCAGGGGAAGGTAAAGTAACCAAAAAATCGCCGACCGGACATGTGGGTACAGAAGCAACTCACATCTGACCAGCATTCTACACCAGCTTTGGGCTCTAAACAATGCCAACCCCTCCGCCCCAAAATCATCAAGGGCCCGTGATAGGCTAGGGACAGAGATACTTTTTTAAGATGCTCTCAGGGGATAGCGCTATGGAACTTGATCTGCGTCCTGTGGTTGTGCTGTTGCCGATTGTTTTGGTTGTGGGCTGGGCAGCGTTCCAGATTATCAGCGCTGCCGTTCGCGGGGAAGCCAAACTCTTCGGTGCCAAGGGCAATAATCCCTTTGCCCCCGAACCCCCGAAAAAATAAGCCATGACCCCAAAGTTAGTGATTCACGGCGGCGCCGGTAGCGCCCTAGAAGGGGAAAAAAGCCCCGATGCCGTACGCACCTCCCTGACGGCCATTGCCGAAACCATCTACCGCCTCCTCCAACAGGGCATGTCTGCTGCCGAAGCCGTGGTCCAAGCCTGCCTCCTCCTCGAAGATGACCCCCTCTACAATGCCGGCACCGGCTCGGTGCTCCAATCTGACGGGCAAATTCGCATGAGTGCCTCCCTGATGTCGGGATCCCGGCAAGCCTTCAGTGGGGTGATCAATGTCAGCCGGGTGCAGCATCCGATTCTGATGGCTGCCCATCTGCAAACCAGTCCTGATCGGGTGGTTTCCGATCTAGGGGCAGCGGAATTGGCCCGAGAACTGCAACTGCCCATCTATGACCCCACCACCCCCAAACGGCTGCAGGAATGGGTGGAACTCCAGACCCAAGCCGTCAAGGCATCCCAACGCGTACGCACCTCCTTGGCCATGGGCACCGTTGGTGCCGTTGCCCTCGATGCCCAGGGATCCCTAGCGGCGGCCACTTCCACGGGTGGGCGGGGGTTTGAGCGGATTGGGCGGGTGAGTGATTCGGCTACCCCGGCGGGCAATTATGCTACCTCAGTGGCGGCGGTCAGTTGTACAGGGGTAGGGGAAGATATTCTTGACGAGGCCTTGGCTGCTCGCATTGTGGTGCGGGTGACAGATGGGATGAGTTTGTCTGCGGCCATGCACAGGACCTTTGCGGAGGCCCGCAGTCGGCAGCGGGATTTTGGTGCCATTGCCATTGCCGCCAGCGGCGAAATCGCCTGGGAGACCACCACGGATGTGATTTTGGTTGCTGCCCACGACGGGGAACAAATTCGTCTCAGCCTTTAGCCTATGGATCCCCAAACCTTGGCCGCCAACCTGCAGCGCATCCAACAGGGGATCCCGGCGGGGGTTGAGATTATGGCGGTGAGCAAGGGGGTGGCACCGGAGGTGATGCGTTGGGCTTATGAGTTGGGCTTACGGCATTTTGGCGAAAGTCGGGTGCAGGAAGCTGCCCAGAAGCGAAAGGCTTTGGCAGATTTAGGGGATATGGTTTGGCATTTGATTGGGCATTTGCAGACCAACAAAATTGCCCCTGCCCTGGAGATCTTCGACTGGATTGACAGCGTTGACAGCCTCAGACTTGCCAAACTGCTGGATCAGAAAGCCGCCCAGCGGGGTCGGGTGGTGCCTGTGTGTTTGCAGGTAAAGCTGGCCCCTGACCCGGACAAGTATGGCTGGGAGGTGGAGGATTTACTGGCTGCCCTACCGGCATTGCAGTCCCTAGATCACCTGGCGGTGCAGGGCTTGATGACCATCCTGCCCTTGGGGCTAGATCCCGCCGGGATCCAAGCAACCTTTGCCCGCCTGCCGCCCCTAGCCGAGCAGATCCGCCAACAAACCGGCTGGCCCCTACCCGTGTTGTCCATGGGCATGTCGGGGGATTATCTCCAGGCCGTTGAGTGTGGCAGCACCCTGATTCGCCTGGGGCGGAGTTTGTTTGGCGAACGCTCCCCCAGCCCCTAAGCTAAAATACGGATGATTTTCATCACCCCCCTTTTTGTCCCGATGGACGACCCCCCCTCAGCCGCTCAGTTTTTGGCCGCCGTGACCGGCAATCCTGATCTGGCTGCCAGCGACCTCACCACCAGCCTAATTTGGATGGTCTGCCTGCTGGGAATTAACGCTCTTTTCGTCACCCTAGAATACTCCTTGGTGGCTGCCCGCCGCGGCCGCATCCTCCAGCAAGCCCGCAACGGGGATCCCCGGGCTTTATTGGTGCAGGCCTCCCAGGACGCCTTGGATCGGGCTTTATCCACGCCGCAGTTGGGGATTACGGTAGCTAGTTTGGCTTTGGGGTGGATTGGGGCTTGGAAGGTGGCACCGGTGGTGGGGGCAGGCTTGCTGCGTTTGCCCTTTTTTGAGTCCCTATTTGAGCTGTTGCGTCCGGTTTTTGCCAGCCCCACCGATTTAGCCTGGAGCTTGGCCATCCCCTTGACCTTTATTCTGTTGACCTATTTACAGATTGTTTTGGGGGAATTGATTCCCAAGACCCTGGCAATTGTCCATGCCGAGACCGTTGCCTTGACCTTAGCTCCCTTCAGTCAGGGGTTGAGTCGGTTTTTGCAGCCCTTGGCCGACATTCCCCGCATGAGCAGCCGTCTGATTCTGAGGGCCTTTGGTGTACCCATCCCCAATGCCACTGCCCTTTATAACACCATCACCCTGGAAGAGCTAGAAGAATTGCTCGCTTCCAAAAACCCCGACCCCAACCTCGTGATTGAAGAAGAAGAGCGGGAGTTGTTGCAAAATGTTTTTGCCTTTGGGGACACCATCGCCAGTGAAATTATGACCCCCCGCACCAGCATTGACGCAGTGCCCCTGCAAGCCACCCTCCAGGACGTTCTCAAGGAAGTTGCTAGTTCCGGTCATTCCCGCTATCCGGTGATTGCCGAGTCCCTAGATGAGATCAAAGGGGTGATTTTCCTCAAGGATTTAATGCGGGAGCTAGGTCATGGGCGTCTTACCCTGGATAGCCCCATTGCTCCCCTGATGCGGCCAGCCGTTTTTGTCCATGAAAATAAGCTAATTGCCGAACTGCTCCAGGATATGCAAAAACACCATACCTCCATTGTCATGGTTGCCGATGAATTTGGCGGTACTGCCGGACTGGTCACCATCGAAAACATTCTGGAAGAAATCGTCGGGAGCATTGCTGATATTCACGATAACGGTGAAGATGTCATTCCTGATATTGAACAGATTTCTGAGGATGTTTTCATTGTCCAAGCCCAACTTGATGTGGAAGAGGTCAACGAACAGCTCGATCTGGACTTGCCTATCCAAGACGACTACCAAACCCTCGGCGGCATGATTATCTACCAGATGCAGCGCATTCCCCAAGAGGGAGACAAACACATCTGGAAAAACCTGGAGTTCCACATCGTCAAAGCCGAAGGCCCCCGCCTCGATCGCATTCGCATCACCCGTCTGCCTATTATCGCAACTACAACCCCCTCGGGATCCCATTTAATTGCTGGGGAAGGAGAGGAGGCTAGAGTTGACCCAGAAAAGCCATCGCCCGATAAAAACACGTCACCGTCTTAGCATCGAGTTCCCTGGTGTGCAGGGCTTTATGGCGGAGCTCAGCGGCCGTGAATTGGACAACTTCGATGTCTTCATCCTCATCTCCTGGGGGTTTTTCTGCCAAGGGCTGGAGATCCCGGGCCAGATAGGCGTACATAATTTCGTCGGAGTAGCCCGGTGCCAGATAGAATTGCCCCAAGTTATCCCAGCGATTGGCTTTTAGACCGGCTTCTTCCTCCAGTTCCCGCTTAATGGTCATTTCTGGAGATTCTCCCGGCTCTAGGGTTCCCGCCGGAAATTCATAAATATAGTCGCCCACTGCGAAACGATACTGACGGATACAAACGAAGGTGCCCGTGTCCGTGACAGGTACCACCACCGCACCGCCGGGATGGACAATATACTCCCGATCCCCTTCCGTTTGGTTGGGGAAACGCAGCCGCTGTCCTAGAAACAGGTATTTGTAGCCTTGGTAGCGCAGACGTTCTCGCACCACAATCGAGGGATAAGGCTTGGGCATGAATCGTTAGGGAAAGCACCGCCACCATCCTATCAGTGCTGGTACTAGGGGACTTTGGCAGGGATAAAGTTAGGTTCATACCTGTCTGCTCTCACCCCTTTTCCGTTATTTTCCTAACAATTGCGGACTGAGTCTGACCGG
>JAUQVP010000084.1:0-10483 GCA_039794745.1 Thermostichales cyanobacterium HHBFW_bins_127
AATCCCTCCCTCTCCGTTACTTTGATTGCCGTAAGGCGTTGTTTTTGGCAGACTTTGGGGAGCTTTAGAGAGTGGTGCTGTAAACACCGCGCAGTTGCTCCAACACATGGGTAGAGAGTTCAAAAAAATGGGGGTCTTTCCAGGTGTCAAAGCCGCGGGGCTGGGGCAGGTCAATGGGAATCACGGCAGCAATGCGCCCAGGATTAGGGGTCATCACCACCACCCGGGTGGAAAGAAAAACAGCTTCTTGAATGGAGTGGGTGACAAAGACAACGGTTTTACGGGTGGTTTCCCACAGGCGCAGCAGCTCTAGGTTCATTTTTTCCCGCGTAATTTCATCTAGAGCACCGAACGGCTCATCCATCAGCAAAATCGGCGGATCAAAAGCCAAAGCCCGAGCAATGGAAACCCGCTGCTGCATCCCCCCCGACAACTGCCAAGGATAATGATGATAAAAGCGTTCCAGCCCAACCAAATCCAACATGGCCTTAGCCCGAGCCATGGCTTCCGACTTGGGGTAGCCCATCACCCGCAAGGGCAACAGCACATTCTGCAAAGCAGTACGCCAATCCAAAAGGGTGGGAGCCTGAAAAATATACCCGTAACGCCGCTGCCGCCGTGCCTCTGCTGCCGTCACCCCAGCAATCTGGATCGTTCCCTGGCTGGGGGTCTCCAAATCCGCCAACATGCGCAATAAGGTCGTCTTGCCACACCCAGAAGGACCTACCAAAGCCACAAACTCCCCAGCACCAATCTCCAGGTCAATCCCCTCCAAGGCCGTTAACCGCGATCCCTGGGCAGTGGTAAAAAACTTGGCCACGGTGTGGATGCTAATCACGCATACCTCCTCGGGTAACAACTTGTTCACAAGCCATGACGTTCTCTAAAGAATTATGGGATCCTGAAACAGTCTTGAGCTGTAATTGCTTATGGTGACGCGCACTCCTACGGTTGTGATTACCGGGGCTTCCTCGGGGGTTGGTTTGTACAGTGCTAAGGCGTTGGCCAAGCGGGGCTGGCATGTGGTGATGGCCTGTCGCAATCTGGATAAGGCCGAAAAAGCCGCCCAACAGGTGGGGATCCCGACGGAGAGTCGCACGATTATGCCAGTAGATGTGGCATCTTTGGCCAGTGTGCGGCAGTTTGTGGCTTCCTTTCGCACGTTGAATCGTCCTTTGGATGCTCTGGTGATCAATGCTGCCATTTATATGCCGCTGCTGAAAGCCCCATTGCGCTCGCCGGAGGGGTATGAGTTGACGATGGCAACGAATCATCTGGGGCATTTTTTGATGTGCAATCTGATGCTGGCGGACTTTAAGTATTCGGATTATCCGGATCGGCGCCTGGTGATTTTGGGGACGGTGACCCATAACCCGGATGAGTTGGGGGGTAAGATTCCCCCGCGCCCAGATCTGGGTACGCTGGAGGGGTTTGCCAAGGGGTTTAAGGAGCCGATTAGTATGGCGGACGGCAAGGCCTTTGAACCGGTGAAGGCCTACAAGGACAGTAAGGTCTGCAATGTTTTGACGATGCGGGAGTTGCACCGCCGCTTCCATGAATCCACGGGGATTACCTTTAGCTCTCTCTATCCCGGCTGTGTGGCGGATACGCCTTTGTTCCGCAATCACTATCCTCTGTTTCAAAAGCTGTTCCCCTGGTTCCAAAAGTACATCACGGGGGGGTATGTGTCCCAAGAATTGGCCGGGGAACGGGTGGCTATGGTGGTGGCAGATCCGGAGTTTCGCCAGTCGGGGGCGTACTGGAGTTGGGGCAATCGCCAAAAACCAGGGCGGCGCTCTTTTGTGCAGCAGGTGTCACCCCAGGCCCGAGATGAGGAACTAGGCAAGAAAATGTGGGATCTAAGTCTGCAACTGGTGGGTCTGGCTTGAAGGACAACTGCCACAGTAAACCGGCAGACTGAACCGTTCGCTCACTGTGAAACTCAATCACCCGCCGCAACACCCGCTCCACCCTCAGCCAAACCCCTGCCGGGATCCCGGTGGGTGCCAGGGTGGGTTGGGGGAGGTGTTGCAGGGCTTGCCAGACGGGTTGGGAGAGCCAGGCTAGACCCGGGTGGGTGGGGCTGCAGGGGGGGCAGAGGATACCACCGGCGGGGAGGCTAAAGCCAATTTCGGGGCTGGTGGTGGGGGGGGGGCAGCGACAATCCTGGCAGTAAAAGACCTGGGGGGCTAGACCGGCACAGGCGAGGCAATGATACAGACCATGGCAGAGGTAGGCTAGCACTTGGTCGAGGGGGCTGGTCTCTAGCCGTTGCAGGTGTTCGAGCAGCAGTAGGTACAGTTCCGGTTGGGGATGACCAACAGGGGCAAAGATCAAGGCCACTTCAGCCAGGTACTGGGCAGCCAGCAGACGCTCAAGCTGCCGACTTAATCCCCGAAAGGCATGGCTGATTTGCATTTCCGTCAGACGGTAGAGTTTGTCACTGCCCGGCTGAGGATGGCTCCAGCGCCCCGCCGCCAAGCGCCACTGCCCAGTCATAAACAACTCTGTGCGCCCCGCCCAATAGGAAGGGGTTTTGCGCGCTCCTTTGGCCACTGCCCGCACCACCCCCCATTCCTGACTCAACAGAGTCACCAGCTTGTCCGCCTCACCCAAGGGGATCCCTTTGAGGACTATGGCTGTGATCGGCTCTTTCATCCGGCAATCGGCAGGCTCACCCGAGGGGCATGCCCCCAAAAGCTCTCTAGGTCGTAAAACTCCCGCTCCCTGGGCAGCATGATGTGGATAATCACATCGGCGTAGTCCATCAAAACCCAGGTGGCACTGCCCATCCCCTCAATGCGACGGGGGGCTTGTCCCAAGGCAAGGAGGACTTTTTCTTCGATGGCCCGGACAATAGCGCGAATCTGGGTGGTGGAGTAACCGGTGATAACAATAAAGTAATCCGCCAAGGTAGACAAGCGATTCACATCCAATACCAGAATCTCTCCCCCTTGACGTTCATCGGCCGCAGCCACCGCAGTCAATGCCAATTGGTAAGTGGGATCGGGCAAGGGCATCTCTCCTAGACGAGCACTACTGCTAGTGTAGCGCCGGGGCAGGCTCGGGATCCCCTTGCCATTGCGACCACACCTGCAACGCCAGTGCATCCGTTACTTCATCGGTAATGGCCACTTGGCCAATGGCTTTGGGCAAAATAAAGCGCACATGCCCGTTTTGAACTTTTTTATCGTGGTGCAGCAACCGGATCACCGCTGGCAAATCCATCTCCGCCGGGATCTTGGTGGGCAAGCCGCAGCGGGCCAAGAGATTGACCTGCCGTTGTTGTTCTGCAGCGGTCCACCAGCCGAGGGCGACCGCCAAGGCTCCCGCCCCCACCATGCCCACGGCTACCGCTTCTCCGTGTAAGTAATGGCGGTAGTTGGTGAGACTTTCCAGGGCATGGGCAAGGGTATGGCCGTAGTTGAGGATGGCCCGCAGCCCCGCTTCCCGCTCATCCTGCTGCACCACCCAAGCTTTGCATTCGGCACAGCGCACCAGCACATGAAATAAATCTGCCCCCTGCCAATCCCCATAGTGCTCCAGGCGGGGCAACTGCTCCAGATACTGAAACAAATCTGGGTCTTGGATCACGCCGTATTTGACCACTTCCGCTAACGCCGAGCGAAACTCCCGCCCCGGCAACGTTTGCAGCACCGTCGGATCGATCCACACCAACCGCGGCTGATGAAACGCACCAATCAGGTTCTTCCCCTGGGGGTGGTTGACGCCGGTTTTGCCCCCAATCGCCGCATCCACCATCGCCAGCAACGTGGTCGGCACCTGCACAAACGGGATCCCCCGCAGCCAGGTGGCCGCCGCAAAACCGGCCATATCGCCGATGACACCGCCGCCCAAGGCCAGGATGGTGGATTGCCGTTCCAAACCGGCAGCCAGGGCGGCATCATAGATTTTTTGCACAGATTTGAGGGTTTTGTAGCGCTCCCCGGCGGGCACCAAACACACATCAACGGTAAACCCCGCTTGCTGCAAACTCTGGCTCAGGATTGCTCCGTAGTGTTTGAAGATGACGGGATGACTGACGATCAGGGCTTTGCCCTTCAGCCCCCGCTCCCGCAACGGCTCACCGATTTGGGCCAGGCTATCCGGCTCGATGACAATATCGTACTGAGCTTGGGGTAGCCGCACCGGGATCACAGCAGAAAGCATGGCACTTAGTCGGGTAAGACACGGAATAAACTGGGAACCTGGACGATCACCGGCTGTTGACGCAGGCTGGCCACCGCCGCTTGCAACTCCTTTTCGCAGACCGTGTGGGTGAGGATGACAATTTCCGCCTGGTCAGGGCTGCCGGCCTCCGGGGCCGGGTAGAGGGTCTTCTGAACAATACATTCCAAGCTGACTTGGTGCTCGCCAAAACAGGTGCCGATCGCGCCGATCACCCCCGGTCGATCCTGGGCAATCACCCGCAGGTAGTAGCGGGCCTTGACCTGCTCTAGGGGGAGCAAGGGCATCGGCTCCATCAAGGGGCTATCCAAAAGGGGATTGAGACGGGTCTTCTCGCTCTTCAAATGGGCCGCAATCATCAACACATCCCCCATCACTGCACTGGCCGTCGGCCCCCGCCCTGCCCCCGGCCCCGATAACATCACCCTCCCGACGGGATCCCCGAAGATCACCACGGCGTTGTCCACATCGGAGACTGCCGCCAGGGGATGGTGGGTGGGGATGAGGGTGGGATGGACGCGGATATCGATAGCTTCCCCTTGCCGCTGGGCAATCGCCAACAGTTTGATCACCAACCCCCAATCCTGGGCATAGCGAATATCGGTGGCAGTAACGCCGCGGATGCCCTCGCAGTACACCTGCTCCCGATCCACCCGGCAGCCAAAGGCCAAGCTGGCCAAAATAGCAATCTTATCGGCAGCATCCTGACCATCAATGTCGGCACTGGGGTCGGCTTCCGCATACCCCTGCTGCTGCGCCAAAGCCAACATCGCCGCAAAGGAAGCCTGCTCCTGGGTCATGCGGCTCAAAATAAAATTGGTGGTGCCATTGACAATCCCCTGGATCCCCTGGATGCGGTTAGCCACCAAGCACTGCCGCAGGGGCTGCACAATCGGGATCCCGCCCCCCACCGCCCCCTCTAACAGCACATACACCCCCTGGCGATGGGCGGCACTGAACAGTTCTTCCCCATGGCGGGCAATCAGGGCTTTATTGGCCGTGACCACATGTTTGCCGTGGGCAATGGCACTCAGCAGCAACGTCCGCGCCGGCTCGATACCCCCCATGACCTCAACCACAATATCCACCTGGGGATCCCGGACAATGGCTTCTAGGTCGCTGGTCAGCACCTGGGCCGGCAGGTGCACCCCCCGGGGCTTCCGCAGACTGCGCACCCCCACCCGATACAGTTCCAGTTCTGACAGCAGTCCTAAGCGCTGATAGGGATCCTGGCAAATTTGCACCACCCCCGTACCGACGGTGCCCAGTCCCAACAACCCCAGTTTGTAGGTCACAGTTTAGCTCCCTTGGCCGCCTTCTTTCATCATCTCATCCCTTAGAGTAGGGATAGGGTTGGGTGGGCCCTGTGATCCCCAAGTTATTTATCCATGCCAGCCAGGAAGTTTCCGTGGTCACCCAGTTGGTGAGCCAGATTAGTTTTGCCATTGCCAGCGGTCAAATCGGCCCCGGGGAACAACTCCCTAGCCTACGCCAGTTGGCGATGCAAACCGGCCTGCACCGCAACACCATTGCCAAAGTCTACCAGCAACTGGCAGCCTACGGCTTGATTGAAACCCGAGAAGGATCGGGGGTTTATGTGCGGCAATCGGCAGCAGCGGACTCCAGTACTGCCACCGCCACCATCCAAACCTGTCTGCAGTCGTTGATTCAGCAGGGCTACCGGGCCGAGCAGATCCGTGAGCTGTTTTTAGGGATCCTGGACTGGCGCATCCAAAGCCTTAGCCACCTGCATATCGTGGTGCCAGAAGCGGATCGGGGCATTGCCGAGGTCATCCACCACGAAATCACCACCTACCTCGCCGATCTACCCCCCCTCCACATCACCCCCCTGGAACAACTGCCCCAACTCTGGCCCGCCCCCATCACCCTCCTCACCACCCCCTATTTCCTGCCCGCCGTACAACGGGTCACGGGATCCCCCTATGGAATTATTTGCTTGGAAGTCAACCCATTTCAGGAGGAATTGCAGCGGATTCGCGCCTTGCCCCCCTACACTTGTCTGGGGATTGTCTGCCGCAGTCCCGGGTTTTTGCAGGCGGTGCAGGGGATCCTGGAAGGGCTACGGGGGCAGGATTTGCTGGTTTTGACTGCCCTAGCTACGGATGCAGAAGCCATTGGTCGGGTGGTGAGTCGGGCCCAGGTGATCTTCACCGATGCCACCAGCTTCGCCCCCACCCAAGAGCTGGCTCGACAGGCCTCCCCTAGGCCACAGATCTACTGTTGTCCCCACTATTTGCATCCCCAAGCCTTAGAGAACCTGCGGCAGCAGCTCATCTGGATTCGGGGGGAGGAGCGACCCGCCGCCACTTGGACGTACAGATGATGCGGCTGCGGTCACAGCGGTCAGCGTAGCGGGCAGCGACCTTTGTCACTTCCTCCAACAAACCCACACTCAGCTTGGTGGGCTGTAGCCCCAATTCCAGAAACTGTTTGTTCTCCACCTGCAGGTCGTTTTCCGCCGCTTCCACCCGTGGATTTTCCAAATACCAAATTTCAGCCCCCGTAATTTCCGAGACCAATTTCGCCAGATCCCGCACCCGGTGGGTTTCCGTCACTTGATTGAGGATCTTTACCCGTTCCCCATACTTGGGAGGATTGCGAAAGGCAAGCTCCACACAGCGGACTGTGTCTTGAATATGAATAAAGGCCCGGGTTTGCCCCCCGGTCCCGTGAATGGTGAGGGGATGACCAATAGCTGCCTGCATCAAAAACCGGTTCAATACCGTCCCATAATCCCCGTCATAATCGAAGCGGTTGATCAGCCGTTCATCCAGCTTGGTTTCGACAGTGTTGGTGCCCCAAACCACCCCTTGGTGCAGGTCAGTAATGCGAATCTTATCGTTTTTGTTGTAGTAATAGAAAAAGAGCTGATCCTGAGTTTTGGTCATGTGGTAGATGCTGCCCGGATCCGCAGGATGGAGGATTTGTTTGTGGACAATATCCCCACTCTCAGTCACTACCTGAATATCCAAATAACCTTCGGGGATCTTGAGACCGGCAGTGCCATAGCCGTACACCCCCATCGTCCCCAAATGCACCAAGTGGATATCTAAGCCTGATTCCACAATGGCACACAAAACATTGTTGGTCGCATTGAGGTTATTGTCTACGGTGTAGCGCTTTTCCCGCGGCCCTTTCATGGAATAGGGAGCCGCCCGCTGCTCGGCAAAATGCACAATCCCATCCGGACGATAGTGATTGATCAAACTCAATAGATTCTCGTAGTCCTTGGCAATGTTGATGTTGTGAAACCTAATCTGCTTGCCCGTCAGCTCTTCCCACGCCTTGATCCGAGAAAAAATTGACCGAATCGGGGTCAAAGACTCAATCCCCAACTCAATGTCAATGTGCCGCCGCGATAAATTGTCGATAATCACAATCTCGTAACCCACCTGAGACAGGTGCAGGGCGGTTGGCCAACCACAGAAGCCATCGCCACCGAGGACAAAAATCGTACCGCCCATGGATGGTCTTCCTAAAAAACGGGTATGTCAGGTTAAGGTACAGGGATCGGGTACCTGTGTCAATTCTTCTCAGGGCAGCTTGCCCCTAGCACCTGCTCAATCTGCTCTCAACTCACCCCTAGGTGGCTCCTGTAACCAAAATCGCTAACCCCCGCTCCCACAACGGTTGCCTCAGGGCCTCCACGAGCAGAATGTTGGTCTCAGGGATCCCTTGCAATTTTGGTAGAGTAACTGGGCCTGGTCCTGGGCCAGGGGATCCTGCTGTATCGTCGGCCACATAGGCTTCCGGAGCCTGGACCGACAGGGCAGCCCCCACCGTCGCTGCCGCCAGCACCTGCCGCATGGCCGCCGTAGGCTGGGTGACCGTATCCCTGGGCAGATCAATCATCCCCATCTTCAGAGAGCTGGGATCCCTGGAGAGTTTTGCTTTGGCTTTTTGGGCTGGGGGGTTGCCGCTTTCCAGGGTTCTGCTGGCAAGGGTTTTACTGGCATCCACGGCCCGGCTGAACAGGTCGTTGATCCGCTGCCCATCCTCGTCAAAGGCAAAGTTGGACGGTGTGTCGGCTTCCATCACCCGTTCCTGGTTGAAAAATGCTAGGTAGGGAGCCGGCTCAAACTCCAAAGCCGCAATAAACCCGAAGTAAAGACATTGGGAATAGAACTGCGCAGGGTATTGTAACCGCCTGATTGTACTTTGTTCGGGCCGGTTCTAGGTGGGATTCACAGGCTTGGTACTGTTGGTCGGGAAACTTTTCTGCAAAGCCGCTGATTGCCGACAGTACCGCTCCCGATTGCTGATACATTTGCACAGGCAGACCGTATCCTCAGAAACCTTGAGCATCACTAGTTTTTCCGACTCTTGATACCCTTTGACCACGTCAATGAGCTGATTGATGAGAGAAACCTGTTTGCAAGCCTTGACACCAATGTTCGACTAGGCTTCCCGAATCGACTCGGAAAACGCCCTCAAACTGTTGTAGCCGCTAAACACAACCAGCGTTGCCACAATCAGAACCAGCAGCCCCAAAAACAGAACTGTTGCCAAAAACTCCAACACCTCCCTTACCTCCCCCTAGACCGCCCTAATTCCAGCAATTAGGGATCCCCCAAAAAGTCGGCGAGTTCCAGCCGGGTGGGTAAGCTGGGCTGGGCCCCAGGACGGGTGACGCTGAGGGCAGCAACGGCACTGGCCATTTCTAGGGCACTGATCAAGGAGCCTGTTTCCAGCCAACCAACGGCAAAAGCCCCGCAAAAAGCATCCCCAGCCGCCGTGGTATCCACCACAGGAACGCTATAGGCGGCGCGGTAGCCCTCCCGTTCCGGGCTAGACCAAACGCAGCCTCTCTCCCCAAGGGTGACAATCACCGTTCCATCTGCCGATAGACGGGAACGCAACTGCCGGGCTGCTACCAAGGCTTGCCCCTCCGTATCCGTAGGTAGCCCCGCCAAATAGGCCGCCTCATGTTCATTCACAACCAAAAACTTCACCCCCGCCCAAACAGCAGCCGGCAACTCCTGCACCGGCGCCGGATTGAGCAGCACCGGGATCCCTTGGCTGTGGGCCTGCCGGACGACCTGCTCCACCACAGGCAGGGGAATCTCCAACTGCAGCAGAACCATGCCCACCCCCCCTGGCAAAGCCGGCAGGGGATCCCAATGGGCATTGGCTCCTGGACTGACGACAATGGTGTTTTCCCCGGCGGCATTCACCGTAATCAGGGCCACCCCGCTTGGCCCCGGCACCTGCCGCACCTGCTCCGTAGTCACCCCAGCGGCATGTAGAGATGTTAGCAGCTCCTGCCCAAAACCATCGCTGCCCACCTGCCCCACCATCACCACTGGGCAGCCCAACTTAGCCGCTGCCACCGCTTGGTTGCCGCCCTTACCGCCGGGGTAGGTGGCATAATTGCTCCCCAGGACCGTTTCCCCCGGCCGGGGATGGCGAGCCACCGCCACCACAATATCCATATTCAAACTGCCCACCACCCACAGCGTTCCCGGCCCAGCCATAGCAAACCTAGAGCAAACCTATAAGTTTCGGGATCCCGGTGGAATCTAGCCGAGCATAATCAGCAGTGGGTGTCCCAAGATGGCATTATGCGTAGTTTTGTGTTGATTAAGCAAGTTCCGGATCAAAGCGCCAAAGCTGGCATCAATCCCGATGGCACCATTGACCGGGCCAAGGCCAAACGGATGCTCAATCCTTTCGACCGCTATGCCCTAGAAGCGGCCCTGAGCACCAAGCGCCAGTACGGAGCTACCGTTACAGCCATCACCATGGGTCCCCCCCCCGCCATTGAAGTTCTCTATGAAGCCATTGCCCATGGGGTGGACTATGGGGTGTTGCTGAGCGACCGGCGTTTGGCTGCCTCCGATACCCTGGCAACCGCCTATGCCCTTGCCCAAGCGGTGCGCTACGTCAGTGCCTGGCAGGGGGATTTCACCCTGATTTTCTGCGGCCTGCAAACCACCGATGGGGATACCGCCCAGGTAGGGCCGCAGTTGGCCGAACGCCTCGGCATACCCCAAATCACCTACTGTGAACACTTCACCCTAGCCGGGGATCAGGTGATTGCCCGCCGCGCCATTGAAGGGGGATCCCAAACGGTGCGGGCTCCCTTACCGGCCTTACTGACCATTGCCAATTCCGCCCCTCGCCTGGCCTATGCCACCTTGCGAGGGGCACGGCGGGTGCAGCAATTGCTGCGGGATGAACAGGCCCGCCACCAGGTGATCCGCACCATTACCCTCGACGACATTGGCGCCGACCCAGAACGCTGCGGCCTCAAGGGATCCCCGACGATTGTGGC
>JAUQVP010000085.1:0-10438 GCA_039794745.1 Thermostichales cyanobacterium HHBFW_bins_127
GAATTGAGGCTATCGGCTTTGCCCCCTTGCCATAGATAAAACCCACTATTCCAAATTACAGAGGCAGTGAGGGGGTGATCCTCGGCGGCTAAAGCAGCGGCCATCATTTTTGTAGCGGTCGTTGTCTCCTCTGGCCAAAGCACATTACTGCTGCCCATCCCATACTCTTGGGGATGAAGACGCAGGCGTTGCCAAGGCGGATCTTGATTGCGGGCAAGGCCGATAATCGCGGTGCGTTCGCGGGGCAAGTCACAACTGCCTTCAAGACCTTTGACGGTAGTAAATTCCTGAACACCGTGGAGATAGAGGGCATCACGCATGATCCCTTCTGTCGGCGGATGGACAAATCCTGCAACTAGGTGGCTTTGGCCTTGGTAAGGATTCCAGATTAACTCCAATGTGGCAATGGGGGGACGCTTACCAATTTGCTCACGGTAGGGCACTAGCCCTTGGGCAGCGGGAAAATGACGCGGGAGATAGACAAATCCTAAACCCGTTTGCTCTAGGCAGTGGGTGATTTGTTCTAGGGTCAGGGTTGACCAATCCACCCCTAAGCAACGCCATAGATCAATAAGGGGGACACCTTCCTTGGTGGGCATGCGATCGCCCCCATGCTGGAGCACAGGCAGCCCAGCAGCCGCCAAAACCAAAGCTGTCAACGGACTCAGAGGAAACGTGCGATCGCGACCATCGTAGGGCTGACTAAGGATCATCACTGGGCTACCCACCTCGACCGCTGGAATTTTGGGTCCTAACTCGTTGTAGGTATCCAGCATGCCTGCCATTTCTTCTGGGGTGGGTCGCTTAATGCGGTGGGCAATTAAAAAGGCGCCAATTTGAGCAGGGGTTGCCACTTGTTCCAACATTAGCTGTAACGCTAGGGCTGCCTCAGCGCGGGTCAAATCTTTATGGGTGTGGGCACCACTGCCGACTTTTTTCAGCAGTTCACGAAATAGAGGACTCATGGGCAGCCTGCTGGCGGATCAGGGTAAGCAATTGGACAACGGGGGGTAAGCTCAAGCGATCACGGGTCGTAATGGCCAACACCTGGCGGGGAGGTGGCGGCGTTGCTAAGTCGCGAATCACTAGCGTGGGATCATGAAGGGCTTCTTTGAGGGCAGAGCGCGGTAGCAAGGCCACCATTTCACTTTCGCGGATCACGGCAATAAAAGCATCGGGGGTGTTGAGTTCGAGGGCAGGTTGCCAAGGCAAGCCTCGACGGCTAAATTCTTCGGCCACCAAGCGGCGCATGCCATAGCCATCCTTAAACACCACATGGGGAAAGCCGGCTAATTCTTGCCATGTCAAGGTTTCGTTGAGCCCGAGGGGATGTTCAGCCGCCATCAGCACTTGTACAGGTTCACTGTACAGAGGTTCAATCACCCATTCCAACTGCTTGAGGAGGTGACGATCTCCCATGACAATGGCTAGATCCACTAAGCCATCCCGCAGTACCTTAAGGGCACGATCGCTTCCCAAGGCAGTTACCCGCAACTGCATCTTCGAAAAAGCTTGATAAAACTTAGGCAGTAGACTTGGTAAAAAGTAGCGACAGATAGAGTGTATTGCTGCAATACAGAGTTCCTGCTGCTGACCGTTTTGCATAGCTTTGAGCTCAGCACTAGCAGCCTGCCATTCCTGACAGATGCGATGAGCACGCCGGAAAAAAAGCTCTCCTGCGACTGTCAATTTGGCACGATTGGAGCGATGCAAGAGTTGAATTCCTAAACTATCTTCTAGGGCTTGGATTTGCCGGCTAATCGTGGGCTGCGTCACCCCACACTGACGCGCTGCCACCTGAAAACTGCCCGTCTCAGCAACGGCCAAAAAGGATTGCAACTGATCAAGCCGCATACTGCTCCCTGTTTTCTCCCTTTGCGTTGATATTAATTAGCTTAATAATAATTTCTATGTAATTTTTGCATAGCAAAGGGTGTTCATTGATACGGTTTTGGGGAATTCTCGGCTCTTCACAGCACGTCAGAGTATGGCTTGATGTTCCTCTACCTGTAGCAGAGTGTCGGATAGTCCGACGTTTTCTCCCTCATGCAGGCCCATATACCTAAGGCTGGGATCCTTGTGGCACTTGAACTTCATAAATAGCATCATTACATGAGAGTGCTGTTGAACAGTCCCGGGTCACTAGCAGTTCAAAGTCTTGCACAGTCAGGCCAGTGATCCCCTTGAACAAGTTCGGCTCCAGTTGGGTGATGATATCCCGCAAGGTACGCTCGCGGTAATCGGTGAGATATAGAAAAATGGGAATGCGTGTTGCCAACTCAATAAGTTTTTCCTCTATTCTCTTGTGCTTGCTTTTGAAATCTTTTTCATTCTCACTAATTCTCGCTAATTTGTCGCTTTCGCTTACGGGAAAGTCCCTTGTCGTTGGCATCACCTTTGGTTTTTTGATTGCTTCAGATTTGTTAATAACGATCTCGATATCTTGATTGAAGCTCGGCAGCCTTCGATATTCATGAGTATGTACGCAGTATATTCATCAACCGCCAGAATCTGTTGTTATCTGCATTGACTAAAAGCACGCTTTCCTATCGAGATGCAAGCAGAGTAGCTGTCGTACTGCCCATCGCCATTTCTAACACCCTGGCGGGGTCTATTTGCCACATAGAACTGCCATTGTAAGCGAGTACTGGTAGGAATTTCTCGGTATTATCTTGATTAAAGATTCAGGCGGGTGCTGTAGTCAGCAGTTTGACCCAGGACACGGCCAGCAGCAAAGTCAAAAACATAACTGGCTTGAAAATCAATTCCTGATTGAGAGTAAAGGTCCTCGGGATTTTTGGGCTTTGCACAGGGAAGGCGGCGGCTTGAAAGTAGGTTTCTGGACTGGAGGTGTTACGAAGGATGGAGATGCCTGTCTAGGGACGCACAGTAACACAGGCAGTCAGTTTTCCGCAAAGGTCTGGGTCAAGGGAGTAGCTCAGGATCTGTCTGACATTGTTGCGGCTGAATAATGCCCCTGGCAACCCAACACTTCCTCGCTCCTCGGCGGTGCCAGTCACTTGGCAGTACCCCAAATGGCTATAGGCTGAGGAAGGAAGACGGTTACACTGAGAAGAAGACTGGACACAAGGTAGGGAGATGGTTGCTGTAGATGTGCCAAGCCGTTCTTTGGCTGCTTGGGCGGAGGGGATCCGGGGGGATTTCCCGATTTTGCGGCGGCGGGTCAATGAACAACCCCTAATTTATTTGGATAATGCAGCCACATCCCAAAAGCCGCGGCAGGTGCTGGAGGCAATGCAAGATTACTACTGCCGCCACAATGCCAATGTGCACCGGGGGGTGCATACCCTCAGCACGGAAGCCACCAATGCCTATGAGGGGGCCCGCCAAAAAATTGCTGACTTTATTCGGGCTGGTTCCGCCGCTGAAGTTATCTATACCCGCAATGCCAGTGAAGCCATTAACTTGGTGGCCTACGCTTGGGGATTAAGCACGCTCCAGGGGGGGGATGAAGTTGTTTTGTCGGTGATGGAGCACCACAGCAATTTGATCCCATGGCAGTTGATCGCCGCCAAAACTGGGGCCCAGTTGCGGTTTGTGGAGCTGACTCCTGAGGGTGAGCTGGACATGGATCAGCTCAGCCGTTTGCTGTCCTCGGGGCGGGTGAAGCTGGTGAGTTTGGTGCATGTGTCCAATATGCTGGGCTGCATCAATCCGGTGACGGAAATCTGCCGTCTCGCCCATGATTACGGGGCTAAGGTGCTGATTGATGCCTGCCAAAGTGTGCCCCATATGCCTGTCAATGTTCAGGAGATGGACTGCGATTGGCTGGTGTTTTCTGGACATAAGATGTGCGGCCCAACCGGCATTGGTGTCCTTTATGGGAAGGCAGATCTGCTGCGCTCCATGCCGCCGTTTCTGGGGGGCGGAGAAATGATTGCGGATGTCTTCCTGGATCATGCTACCTATGCGGATATTCCCCATAAGTTTGAGGCGGGGACGCCGGCGATTGCCCAGGCGGTGGGGCTGGGGGCGGCGGTGGATTATCTCAATCAACTGGGGATGGATCGCATCCATGCCTATGAGCAGGAGCTGGTGCAACAGCTCTACCAGGGCATGCTGGAACTGCCGGGGGTGAAGGTGTATGGGCCGGCGCAGCGCTCTGGATTGGTCAGTTTCAGTGTGGAGGGGGTGCATCCCCACGATCTCTCGACGTTGTTTGATCAAGAAGGGATTGCCATCCGGGCCGGGCACCACTGCACCCAACCGCTCCATCGCCATCTAGGGGTACAATCCTCCGCCAGAGCCAGTGTCTATTTCTACAACACGCCGGCGGAAATCCAACGCTTTCTGGAAACTTTGGCGGCGGCGGTACAGTTTTTCCAATCCCTCTAAAAGCTCTCTAAATCAGGTCAAGCCACCGCCCATCCCCCAAAACCAACTGCAATTCTGCCCGCAACCGGGATCCCTGCTCCCCGGCGAGGCGTAGCCCTAGGCGTTGTACTTGCAAAAGGGTGCGATCGGCATTGTCGGGGTCAATGCAGGCGATGTTCATCTGATGGGCAGCCCGCATCACATCTTCCCCAAAGGAAACTTGCAATTGCTGTTGGAGGGGGATGGGGATCCCGCGGACGAGCAGTTCTAGGGCAATCAGCACCTGTTGGACTGGGGGGATGGCTGGGGTTTGCTGCCAGTGGCTGACCCAAGCGGCCAGGCAGGGGTGGAGGTGAAACTGGGCTGCCACGGCCCGATTTAAGGCTTCGGCCCGGACAATGCGGCTGAGGGCCCAGGCAAAGTCCCGACTGGCCGGCTGCGGCTCGGCAACCCGAAACCGCACCGGCACCTCCCGCAATACCTCTGCCTCTAGGTACATGAAGGGCTGGGGATCCCCATGGATGTAGGTTTGTTGGTTCCAGATTTGCACCGGCCAGATCATCGGGCAGCCACGGAGGGGAGGGGGGCGGTGAGGTGGGGGCGGACCAAATTGCTGAGGGCGGTGATGAAGCGGGGATGGGTATTCAGGGCCGGCACCCGCCGGAATACCTGGATCCCGTGGCTCAGGGCCAGATGGCGATATTCCTGGTCAATTTCCTGTAGGGTCTCGATGTGGTCGGAAATAAAGCTGATGGGTACTACCAACAGTTGCTTCACCCCCGCTGCCGCCAAAGCCGGGATGCGATCCTCGGTGTAGGGTTCTAGCCATTTCACCGCCCCCACCCGGCTCTGATAAGAGAGGGAATGGGGATTGGCCCGCCCCACCTGCTTCCAGATCAAACGCACACAACCCTCCACCTCCTGCTGGTAGGGATCCCCGGCCTGGGTCACATAGGAAGCCGGGATCCCGTGGGCGCTGAAAAGGACATGTACCTGTTCGGGGTGGGGGAATTGCTCCAGTTCGGTGGTGATGGCAGCGGCCATGGCTTGGACATAATCGGGCTGGTCGTACCAGGAGTTGATCCAGATCCAGTGCATGGCTTGCAGATCCGGATCCTGCTGGCGCAACTGCCGCAGTTCTCGGAAGCTAGAGCCGGTGGTTGTGAAGGAATACTGGGGATAGAGTGGCAGGAGCACCAGACGCTGGATGCCGTCAGCTTTGATCCGCTGCAGCACATCCCGGGCAAAAGGATGCCAGTAACGCATGGCAACATACACCCGCACCGGGATCCCTTGGTTGGTCAGTTCCGTTTGTAGGGCTTGGGCTTGGGCTTCGGTGATCGGGCGCAGGGGAGAACCACCCCCAAGGCTGGCGTAGTTGGCCTGGGATTTTTTAGCCCGGGTAGTGGCAATCAGCCAAGCCAGAGGTTGTTGCAGCCAAGGGGCAGGCAAGCGCAACAATTCCGGGTCAGCGAACAAGTTGTACAAAAATGGGCGGACGTCTGCCAGCGTGTCGGGGCCCCCTAAGTTGAGCAGCAATACCCCCTGTTTTTCCATAGCTACCCCGAGATGCAACAACAACCCCAATCGGGCTTCTTTTTTTTATCTTAAGCTTTGCTTTCACCCAGGATCAGCTTCGGCGGCAGAAACGCCAGTAAGATCCCCTGCCCTGCCCGCAGGCTCGCCAACTCCACCCACGCCACCCCGGCTTTTTTCAACAGATAACTCTGGGGCTGCCCCCCCAAGATCTGCGCCAACCACAAGGCCAAATCCGGCTGATGCCCCACCACCGCCACCTGTTCATACTCCCCATAACCCTGCCACCACCGCCACAACTCCTCCAGGGATCCCCCCGGGGCCAAATCCGCAAACACCTCCACCTGGGGAGCCAAGCCAGCCCGCCACAGGATCTCAGCCGTCTGCTGCGCCCGCAGCAAGGGACTGGTCAAAATCACATCCCACCGCCAGCCCCATTGCCCCAAACGCTTGGCAATCTCACCGGTTTTCTCAACCCCCTTGGCCGTCAAAGCCCGGGCCCCATCCTCCTGACCCGGACGGGGATCCTCAGCAATCCCATGGCGAATCAAATACAACCACTTCATAGCCGAACCCAATCGGGATCCCTATCATAAGCCCAAATCCACCGCCACCCGATGGGCGCAGGCAAATCCAGAAAAAGCCACCGCATTCAACCCCTGCCCCGGAAACGTGCTGTCCCCCACACAGTACAAGCCCGGGATGCCGGTGCGATTGAAAGCCATCCCCAGCAAGCCCCAAGGGGTACCGCGGGGGATAGGGCCGTAGGTGCCATTCACCCGTCCCAGGAAGCGACGATGGGTGCGGGGAGTGCCCACCTCCTGCAGCACAATCTGGGATCCCAAGCCGGGCCAGAGCTTTTCCAGGCGTTGAATCAGGCGTTGGGCGGCGTATTGTTTTTTGGTTTGGTAATCCTGGGGGCTGAGCCCTTGCCAGTAGCTGATCCAACTGGGGGTAAAAGTATGGACAATGTGGTAGCCAGGGGGGGCTAGTCCGGGATCCAACAGCGTAGGGATAGAAACAAAAATGGTGCCCTGTTCCGCCTCCATCCCTTGCCAATCTTCCAGCAGAATATGATGGCAATCCGATTCCCCCCCTAGGACTTCCGCCTTCACCCCCAGATGCAGGCTTAAAAAACTTGGGGATTGTTGATAGCGATCCCCCCAGGATCCCAAAGGTTGCTGCAGCAACTTTTCGTAAGTATCCCAGCGGGTGGCATTGGAAATAATCACCCGTCCCTGCAGTTCTTCCCCCGTTGCCAGCCGCACCCCCCGGGCTCGACCCCGATGGCGAACAATCTCCGTCACCCGGGCTCGGTAGCGGATTTCTCCCCCATAATTTTGCAGACCAGCCACCAATTTTTGGGCAATTTGCCCCACCCCCCCTTTAGGGTAATTGATGCCGCCGTAGTGCCGGTCACTGAACACCATCCCGGCATTGATCATCGGCGTTTGCGCTGCCGGTACCACCGACCAACAGTAACACTCCATATCAATGAACTTAAGCAATTGGGGATCCCGGATCCAGCGGCGGGCCACCTGTCCTACATTCACAGGCAAATAGCGAGCCAACGTCAGGCAGCTCCAGGGATGGTGGGTAAAGGATTGCCAGAGATAGCCTATTTCTTCCAGGGACAAAAGTTCCATAGCATTGAGGCTATGAAAGATGTCCCAGGCAGTATCATAGAAGCGGCGGATGCCCGTTTTTTCTTGTGGGAAATAGCTCCCCAATTCCTCCACAAAAGCCTGATAATCTCGATGCACCCGTGGCTGCAAACCCTGGGGCAAATGGTAGGCAATCTGCACCGGATCGGGAATAGCCTCCAGGGTTTGGTTCACCGCCGCCAAAGCCCGGGTCAACAAATTGGTTGTCCCCTGGGATCCCAGTCCAAAGATCATCGATGCTCCCACATCGAAGCGAAAGGTGCCCTGGGGGGTTTGGCGTTCAAAATAGCCAGCACTGCCGCCGGGGATGAGATATTTTTCCAGCACCAGCACCCGATAGCCCTTTGCTGCCAATTGGGTTGCCGTCACCAAACCGCCAATCCCTGCCCCGATGACAATCGCATCCCAGACAGCATTGCTCATGGGTACCCCGTTACACTTCTTCATCTATCCTAGCCTTGAGAGTACTCAGGACAGCCGCCGCCGGAGCGGTCCAGCCGACAATTCCCCCTTGGGCCTGCACCATGGCCAGGGTTGCCTGCTTGAACTCCGGGAAATAACTGGCTGTGGCATCTTCCACCAACAGACACTCATAGCCCCGGTCATTGGCTTCCCGCATCGTCGTCTGCACACAAACCTCCGTAGTCACCCCCGTCAGGATCAGATGGCTAATCCCTCGTTGCTGCAAAATCTCCTGCAGAGGGGTGGCGTAAAAAGCCCCCTTGCCCGGCTTATGGATTACCAGTTCCCCTGGCAGCGGCGCCAGCTCAGGAATGATTGCATTCCCCTCTTCCCCCCGCACCAAAATCCGCCCCATCGGCCCAAGGTCCCCGATTTTCAGAGTGGGATTACCCCGTTGGCGTTTGCTAGCCGGACAATCGGACAAATCCGGAGCATGGCTTTCCAGAGTATGGATCACCGGCAATCCCAAACGGCGAAAGCACTGCAACAAACTTTGCAGCGTAGGGACAATCTCCCGCAAGGGACTGACATCATTGCCCAGGGCAGCTCCAAACCCCCCCGGCTCCAGAAAATCCCGCTGCATATCAATCACCATCAGGGCCAACTGCCGCCAATCCGCCGGCAACGGATAGGGATAGGGCCGGGCCGCAATCTCCCCCATGCACTCATCACCACCAACCACAAAAACTAGCCTATCCCCTCCCCCGGAAAACCAAATCAATCTTCGGGATCCCGATCTGCTCTTGTGCTTGGTGCAAAGCTGTCAGGTTAGCTTCCACCTCTGCCACCAACCTGACCAGGTCAAGGGGTAGGGGCAGGTCGAGGTCGGCCACCGCCTGCAGCTTCCGTAGCCCTTCCCCCAGTAAAATCTGGCAGCCGCGGCGATTGCCATGGCCCCAGTGGTAGTAGCCCACAGCCACCTGCAGCAACCCCTGATAAAGCTGTCGTTCCGGCTCCCCAGCTTCCAGCCACAGTGCTTCCAGGGTATCGTGGCAGGCATAAAAATCCTCCTGATTGAACTGTTCAATTGCCTGTTCTAGCGACATTGAGGCTCCTAGTCAGTGTTCTTCAAAAGCATGAGCATCAAACTTAAGTGTTTGGCAGTTTTCTGACACTGTTCTGATCACATCATTAGGAAATCCAGTTGGCATCTCAGCTACAATTTCCAGAGTAACCTTGACCTTCACACCATTCAATGCAGTTAAATGTTGAATAACCTCATTAGCAATCAGAGGAACATCCCGGTTAATTCGCATCGCATCAATCTCTATATTTCCATAAAATCTCCGGAGGATAGGGGTAGGGGAGTGAGGAGTGAGGGGAGAGGAGTGAGGAGTGAGGGAAACTGAGCGACTGCCTCCACTCTCTTTCCTCTCTTCTCCATTCTCTTTCCTCTCCTGCGCTACTTCTGGTTTAACCAGCAAGCTTTGGGGGCTAATGCTGGGGGTGATGCCGGTACCCGCCTGCAGGCCGAGATATTTTCCTTTGGCCTCATCAAAGCCGTCGGCGTAGGCGAAGTTGTCGGCCCAGACTGTTGAGGCAACGCCCGCTCGCACGGCTTCGAGCAGCACTTCCTGATTTTTCAAGCGCGGCAGATAGAGGTACTGGCTGAGATATTCCCAAAGCCGTTTGAGATCGATATGGTTACTGTCGCGCCAGAGGTATTTGTCGAGGGCTTCGAGGCGCAGGTTGGTGGCGGCGTAATGGGTTAACAGATCTCCTTCATGCACCGCTTTACGGCTGGCTTGCAGGATGGGGGAATCTTGCCCTTGCAGTCGGGTTTCTTTCCACTCAATGCTCCCCTGCGCATCGCGTTGTTCAGGAATCAAGAGCCATTGATAGGTTTCGCGCAGGATCGCATTCACATCTTGGTGGGACTGGTTGAGTTTGGTGGTGGCCTGGTTGCTCTGGAAGGCATCGAGGTTGAGGGTTTCTTTTTGCTCGACGATTGCTTTCCAGGCCAGATATTGGGCGGTATTGCGTTCTAGGTTTTCGAGTTTGGCTTTATCCGGCGCTAGGAAGAGGAGGGTATTGCGGTAATAGCGAGGACCGCTGCCTTTGTGATTCAGGGCATTTTCGACCCATTGGCGGGCGGGGCTGTCGGTGGTGTTTCTGCTGTGGGGATGTTGGGGAGCAAGCACGACTAACCGAACGCCCAGGGTGGGATCATCGGGAATGTCGGCGGTGGAGTCGGGGGCAACATGAACGGCGCTGAATTCGCCTCGGTTTTTATCGGCTTTGAGTCGTTTGATGATTTCTTGCCAGATGGGGTGGCGAGCGCGCAAAATCTGTTCGGCGCGTTCTTGGGCGGTGCGGTTGACGTTGGGTTGGGTGGAGATCCAGTAGCGGTTGCTGTCGATGTAGAGATAGGTGGCTTGATCGGTGAGGCGGCGCAGGGCATCGCCAAAGGTGGCGACGCTTTCTCCGGGTTGGACGCAGCC
>JAUQVP010000086.1:0-10137 GCA_039794745.1 Thermostichales cyanobacterium HHBFW_bins_127
ATCTCCTGTTGGGCCGGTGACCATCAGATCCTCAGGGCGAAAGCCGAGATCTAAGTCTTTTTTAATCTGCTCTGCTATCCAGGCTCGTTCTTCCGCTTCACTAGCAAATGTTTCAATTACTAAGGGTGAACCAAGAGCTTCTTTCAAAGAAAAATCTTGCCGATCAATGGGATGAGGGCCATAATCAAAACCTGGCTCAGGATTGGGATTATCCTCTCTAGCAAGATCAGGATTATAGGTTATTGTAACTTCGCTGCCAACCTTTCTAAAATCCCCAAAAACAACATAGCCTAAATTTCTCCACTCTTTCTTGTCGCTAACTCCTTGCAAAGGCCCCTCTGAACGGAGTAAGCCCATGTTAATGGCATGGGCAACCATGAGCAGCAGCTTAGGTGTACGATAGCAGCGATTCAAGTTATGAGCTTTCTGAATACCCCCCTCATACACAGGACTTGTGATAGTTCCGTTGGGGAGCTTATTCCCCCCTAGATCTACCACGGGTGTACCATCGGGTTTATATCCAAAAATTGTCTTGGGTTGAGGAACAATCAAAGAACCAATCCCTTGGGCTTCATCGTATGCCCAGTACAGGCGGCGTGGGTCAGATAAACTTTTATAGGCTAACCGATAAAATGAGGGGGGTAAATCTTGACCTTCATCAATCAAAATAGCATCATAAAGAACCGGGATGCTTTTCCCTCTTTCCTTCTCTAAGGAATCACAGACATACTCAAATGCTTCTCCCGGAGAGCAGGAACGACCTAAAGCTGCCTTTACCTCCCAAAGAGCCATTGGTGAGATCCCTGAGCGTTCGGCTAGCCTGCGATAAAATCCTTGACGTTCCCGCGCTCCCCAAGCATGCAGAATACGCAAATTGTTCCAGTTTGGCTCGGCTTCTCCCTCCTCAAGCCGCACCATTTCTCGGTAGTAGAGACGGATTAATTCAGTAATCTGATCGTAGAGTGAGCGGGTGAAAAAAACAAAAGCAATTTGCCAATCAGGATGAGAAGCATGCATCCTAGCAGCTCGCTTGGCCAATAAAACCGTCTTACCACTACCCGCTAAGCCCCGAATCCGCTGCGGTCCCTCGGGAATCTCAAAAGCCACTTTCTGCTGATCACTATCCAAAGAACGTAACTGAGACTCGATATGGTGAATCACCCGCAAGGGACTTTCTGGCGCTGCCCCCGCAGGAACCGGGCGCGGCTCCCGCCGCGGTAGGGATCCCCCAAAGAAACGCAGCAGATGTTGCCATTGCTCGTCAGAAAGAGGTCGTTGCGGGGATTCTTGGTTGGCGATTTCCAGTTTTTCCCGTAGGGATGCGGGTTTGAGATCTTCTTTGAGCAGAACCACCCCTTGAGTACAGGGCAGATCGGTAAAGCCCTTTTCCTGCCATTGGTGCCTGTCAATAAAGGGGAGAATCACCCGATAGTGACAGGAAACCAAACGTCTTGTTTCTCGACGCTCGCTGAGCTTACTCTCAACAGCATACATCCCCTCTTCTGCTTGCAGGCTGGGCTGTTCTTCTTCCCGATGCCAGTTGCGCATCGTCCAGACGTGACCTTGAATGCTCTCGATGTTGTTGATGTAGCAGCCTTTACATTCAAAAATCCATAGGCCCAGTTGCCTATGCATTAAGACAATGTCTGGCTCTTTAAGTAAATCCCCCACTCGCTTGTAAATTGGGTAGCGGAAATAAGCGATGCAGGGATGGTCCTGAAAAGCTTGGCGAAGGGCTTCCCAGGATGCTTTTTCGGCACTGTTGGGGTTGAGTGGGGTAAAGTTCTGAAACTGCGCCTCTGCCACAGCTGACAACCTGGGATGCCTGTATAAACCTGTATAAAGCTCGGTGCTATGGCTAGTCCTTAGGGTCAACCTGGGGTGGTCTGGCCGCATCAGGGCTGGGCTAGAACCCCCTCAGTCGCCGTCGCCGATGATTTCCGGCTGGGTCATCTCGTCGTACATTTCTAGGATCGCCCGTGGGATGGCTTTCATGCCGTCGTCAAAGTCGTCAAAGTCTTCGTAGCGCCGCCGCTTGGCCCGGTTAGCTACCTGGACGGTGATGCGATAGCGATTTTTGGAAGCGTTGATCAATTCTTCCATGCGCCGAATCAGTTCAGTGTCGCTGGGAGCAGCAAGGCGACTGCGGGGGGGAACGTAGGTCACAGGCGCTTTCTCCCTGGAAAACCGATTTTTCATTATTGCCATGGCACCAAACCTCCCTGGAAATATGAAAGATTGTTTTAAGTATCGTTTTTGTATTTTAGGCTGTTTGGGGAAGATGGCCCTAGGCTATGCTCATAGTAGCCTGATGTAATGGGATGGTTCATGACTGAGTCTGCCCCGATTCGCCTGCGCCCCATGCAACTGGGGGATCTGGAAGCGGTGGAAGCCATTTTTACAGAAGCCTTCCAGGAGGAGTACGGGGAGCGGCTGATCGATATCCGCTGGCAAATCCAACGCCTGCGCCGCTGGTACGGGGTGCTGAAGATCCTCAGTGCGTTTCCCAATCGCTATCAGCATCTGTTTACGGTGCATGTGGCGGAACAAAATGGGGAGGTGGTGGGGGTGATCCAGGTGTCCCCCTTTAATCATGCCCGCACGACCTGGCGGGTGGATCATATTGCGGTGGCCAGCCGCTGTCACCGCCAGGGGATCGGCTCTCGCCTGCTGCGCCACTGTATGGAGCATTTCCGGGAAGCCCGCACCTGGATTTTGGAGGTGAATATCCACAATAAGGGGGCAATGGCTCTGTATCGCCACAATGGCTTTCAACCCCTCGCCCAAATTACCTATTGGTCTTTGGCGGCGGAGGTGCTGGCGGATTTGGCTAAGCAGGATCGGGACATCCCTAATCTGCTGCCGGTAGGCCCGGGGGATGCACAGCGGATTTATCAGTTGGATACGGTTTCTATGCCACCCCAGGTGCGACAGGTGTATGACCGCCATGGGGAGGATTTTCGCCCCACTATTCTGGAGCAGTTCCTGGAGCTGGCCCGGCAAGCTATCAGCAAAACGGAGCGGGTGCAAGCCTATGTCTATGAGCCGCAACGACAGGCAGCCATCGGCTATTTCAATCTGCGCCTCAGTCGCACGGGCCAACAACCCCATGTGGCTCAGTTGACGGTACACCCAGCTTATACGTGGCTCTACCCAGATTTGCTCGCCCGCATGGCGAAGCTGACTCAGGTCTACCCGCCCCAAGCTCTCTATCTGGCCTCGACAGACTACCAGCCGGAACGGGAGGCTTGGCTGCTGAAGCTGGGGGCAACGGAACTGGAACGGACGCTGCTGATGTCCCGCTCGGTGTGGCATAAGCTGCGGGAAAGTCGCTTCAGTCTGGAAAATCTCCCCCTGCACATGATGCTGCGCACTCTCCAAGGATCCCAGCCGGTGGCGGAGCCAATTGATCTGGAGGCGCTGCGGGAAGGTGTGCATCCGATGGAAAGGGGAGATCAGGAGGGGATGTCTTCCTAGATGGCGATCTAGATGGCAATGTGGTGGCTACGCCTGGAAACTCAAATGCAGCGGTTCGGGATCCCGCTGCTGCTGACGGGGCTGCTGCTGTGGGGGGTGGATGCCCTGGTGGGGTTGGCGGTGGAGGCCCAGTGGTTTAGCCAGTTGGGTTTTGGGGCGGTGCTGTGGACGCGGGTGGCGGGGCGGCTGGGGGTGGGGCTGGCGGCCTTTGGGATCGCTTGGCTGGGGCTGTGGGGCAATTTGCGCTATGCCTGTGGGCGGGCTTTGAGTCTGTCGGTGCGCATTGCCCTGGGGCTGCTGGCTCTGGGACTGGCGCTGCGGGTGCAGCAGGACTGGCTGGAGATTGTCCTCAGTGGCACCAATGTGGGAGCGGGAGAACGGGATCCCATTTTGGGGCTGGATGTGGGGTTTTATTTTTTTGTGCTGCCGGTGTGGCTGGATTGGCAGCGGGATTTGTTCGCTTTGGCCAGTGTGGTCCTGGGGGCGACGGCGGTTTTCTATGCAATCCAGTTGGGACTGTCGGAAAAACAGATGACTTTCCGGCTGCCAGACCGGGCAATTCGCCATCTGCTGGTCTTGGTCGCCCTCCTCTATGCCCTGCGCAGCTGGGGACATTTCCTGGCGATTTTTCAGTTGCTCTACTCGGAACGGGGATCCCACTACGGGGCAACCTATACGGATGTCTATGCCCAGTTGCCGATTGAAGGGATCCTGTCGTTGCTGTGTTTGGGGTTGGCGGGCTGGATTGTGCGGGTGATGCTGAATTTGCCCCCGGAAGATAAAACTTCCATCCTCCCCCACTACCGGGTTTGGGGATCCCTGTTGTTGTCGTTGGGGATTTATGGGGGTGCGGTGGTGGTGTTGGGGCAGGCATGGCCGAGCATGTTGCAGGCAGCCAGTGTCAATGCCAATGAGTTGGATCGGGAATTGCCCTTTATTGAACATAATATCCGCTGGACTCAGAAGGGATTTAATCTCACTCAGGTGACCAGCAATCCCTTTACCCTCAACCCTGCCCAAACCAGCCGACTCACTCCCCTAACGTTGAAAAATATCCCCCTTTGGGATCCCGAGCCTTTGTTGACCTCTTATCAACAATTGCAGGAGATTCGTCTGTATTATGCTTTGCAGGAAGCGGATGTGGACCGCTATCCGGTTGATGGTCAACTGCGGCAGGTACTGATAGCGGCCCGGGAATTGGACTACCAAAGGATTCCCCGCCGCGCCCAAACCTGGGTCAATGAACATTTCTTCTATACCCATGGTTACGGTGCTGCCCTCAGCCCAGTCAATGCGGTGACCCCGGCCGGGCTACCAGAACTTTGGGTCAAGGATATTCCCCCCGTTGTCACCCGCGCTAGGGATGTTCTGGAGATCCAACAGCCCGCCATTTATTTCGGAGAATCCACCACCACCAACATCTTTGTTAAAACCGACGCCGAAGAACTCGACTACCCCAGCGGCGACCGCAATATCCTGGCCGTCTATCAAGGACAAGCCGGGATCCCTGTCGGTACCCCGGCGCAGCGCTTGCTGTTAGCTTGGTACTTTCGGGATCCCCGTTTTGTGTTGACGGCCAATTTGAATCGTGAGAGTCGATTTTTATTTTGGCGGCGGATCCAGGAACGAATTCACAAAATTGCTCCTTTTTTGTTATTGGATCCCAATCCCTATTTGGTGATTCATGAGGGGAATCTGCTCTGGATTCAGGATGCCTATACGGTGAGTGATCGGCTGCCCTATTCCGAGCCGGCGGCAATCCCCCCTGCCAGTCGCTGGGAAAAGCCCCGCTATGTCAACTACATCCGCAACAGCGTCAAAATCGTCGTCAACGCCTACGATGGACAAGTGACCTTTTATCGCCTTGATGATCAAGATCCGCTCCTGAAATCCTACCAGCGCCTGTTTCCCAGCCTCTTTCGCCCGGCCAGCGAAGTTCCCCCGGGCTTAGCCCAGCATTTCCGCTATCCTGAATACCTCTTTCGCCTGCAAGCCCAGCAGTACAGCCTCTACCACATGGGGGATCCCCGCCAGTTTTACAACAAAGAGGACCAGTGGGATTTGGTGCAACAGGTGCGGGAGCGGGGTAGCCGTCCCCAACTGCCCTACTACCAGGTGCTGCAACTACCCACAGATACCCCAGAAAACGGGCGCAGTGAAATGGTGCTGCTTACCTCCTTTACCCCCCACAATCGCCAAAACCTGATTGCCTGGATGGCGGCCCGCTGTGACCAGCCCCACTACGGCGAATTGCTGGTCTACGAGTTTTCCAAGCAGGAACTGATCCTCGGTCCCCAACAGGTGGAAGCCCGCATCGCTCAGGATCCCCAGATTTCCGCCCAGCTCACCCTCTGGAACGAAGCGGGATCCCGGGTGAGCTTTGGCAACTTGCGGGTGATTCCCTTGTTTAACAGCTTGATTTATGTGCAGCCAATTTATTTAGAGGCAGAAAACAGCAGTTTGCCCCAGTTGATTCGGGTGGTGGTGGCCGATCAAGATCAGGTGATTATGGCTCCCCGTTTGGAAGAAGCCTTGGCAGAACTGTTCCCTGGGCAACTAGAGGGGGTGGTTCCCCCCAGTCCTCGCCAGCGACTGATCGAGCAAGCCTGGGCCCAGTGGCAGGAAGCCCAGAGTCTTTGGCGCAACGGTCGCCTGGAAGAATACGAGCTCCTGCAGCGACAACTAGGGGCCACCTTGACGGAACTATATCAATTGCCCAACTAGCTATGCTGCCCCCGGATCGCCAGCGTGAGCATCAGGCCAATGAACGCACCTTCCTGGCTTGGTTGCGTACGGCCATTGCCCTAATTAGCTTTGGTTTTGCCATTTCTCGCTTTAGTTTGTTTTTGCGGCATTTGCGTCCCAGCCCTCTCCCTAGCCACCCCATCCTCAACGGCGAAAACCTGGGCTTACTGTTGGTCAGCTTTGGGATCGCAATTATTGCCCTGGCCACCTGGCGCTACAACCAAGTGCTGGAGCAGATCGAAACCGCCTCCTATCGTCCCAGCCGCGTCCTGATCTGGATTGTCGCTGCCATGGTCTCCCTGTTTGGCCTCCTCAGTCTGCCCTTGGTGCTGCGTCGGGATCCCCCCTCTTCTCTGCCGCCGACGGATCTGGAGTAGGGTGCTTGCTTTTTGCTCCCCCCGAGACTAGCGTGAAGATAGGCGGTAGATGGCGGCCATGGACAAGCAAGAACTGATCAAAGAACTTGAGCAATTGCACCAGGAACTGCAACACGTCACCTCCCTGGATCCCCAAGAGCGGAGCCTTTTAGCTCAGGTGGCCCTGGATATTCGTCATCTGTTGGAAGCGGAGCGCCACCAGGAGTTAATTTCCCTGGGTCATCGCATGGATCAGTTGGCCGCGGCCTATCCGCGGGCAAGTTTACTGATGGGCAAAATTGCCAATGCCCTAGCCAACATGGGACTTTAGCCAAAACCTTTGCTCTTAGGGGGCTGACCTGCTCAACTCCGGCTTCATAACCTCATCTTTACCCCAAATCCGGGGTCTAGCTTTTATAGTTGAAAAGATCTGATGGGTTGGTGACGATGGCTGATTGGGGCAGGACAGCGCGCCGCTATCTTCCGGCAGTGGTTTTGGTGCTGGTAGTGGTGATTTTGGGGTATTTCCTCACCCCCCAGCGCCCAACCGCTCCCCCTCCTCCCGGCGATGAGCGTCCGGCAGCCACCCCCCGCCCGGCTCCCGAGCTGAAAACCATTGCCCCCCTGCCCCAGCATCCCCAGATCAAGGTCTACTTCAACTACAGCCAAGAAAGTGTTTACACCGATCCCTATCGCAAGATTAAACGCTACGGCTATGACCTAGAAGATCTGATCATCAAACATATTCAATCCGCTCAAAGTAGCGTTGACATTGCCGTCCAAGAACTGAACCTGCCCTACATTGCCCAGGCCCTAGTGGCCCAGCGCAACAAAGGAGTGCGGGTTCGGTTTATCACCGAAAATACCTACAACAAAGACTGGAGCCAGCAGCTCGAAGATCCCCAAATTGACGAAGATGATCAGCGCAACCAAGCCAAACTGAGTGAATATCGCAATCTGATCGATGCCAACCAAGATGGCAAAATCACGGAAGAAGAACTCAACACCCGCGATGTTTATCGGATTCTCACCCGCGGCGGCGTTCCTTACATTGACGACACAGCTGACCTAAGTAAAGGTAGCAACCTAATGCACCACAAATTTGTGGTTGTTGATAACAAAAAAGTGTTAATGGGATCGGCTAACTTCACCCTCAGTGATATTCACGGCGACTTCGGAGAAGAAAATAGCCGCGGCAACACCAACCACATTGTCATTTTTGACAGCCCGGAAATTGCCCAAGTTTATAGCCAAGAGTTTGCCATCATGTGGGGCCAAGGGGGGGGCGGCGGCAGCCAATTCGGGGTCCAAAAACCCGTCCGTCCCACCCAAGTGGCTAAAGTAGGGGATGCCACCGTGGGTATTCACTTTTCTCCCTTTGGGCGACGTGTCCCCTGGCAGGAAACCACCAGCGGCGCCATTGCCCGCGCCCTGCGCACCGCCACCCGCCGCATCGATCTTGCCCTGTTTGTCTTTTCCGATAATGAACTCTCCCTAGTCCTAGAAGACTTACATGACAACAAAGGGATTGAGGTGCGGGGGATTTTCGACCCCGGCTTTGCCAACCGCGACTACAGCAACACCCTGGAAATGTGGGGGATTGTCCTTGCTCCCAACTGCAGGTTCCGCCCCGGCCGAGTTCCCTGGCGCAATCCTGCCCAACAGGTGGGAGTGCCCCGCCTGCACCGCACCGACAAAATGCACCACAAGTTTGGCCTCATCGACGACCAGGTGGTCATCACGGGATCCCACAACTGGACGGAAGCCGCTAACCGGGGCAACGACGAAAGCATTGCCATTATTGCTTCGCCAGTGGTTGCGGCCCATTTTCAGCGGGAGTTTGAGCGCTTACTCGATGGCGCCCGCTTCGGCCCCTCCCAGCGCCTGAAAGAACGCTATGAAGCCAATAAAAAAGAATGCGGGGATCCCCCGGCGGAGATTTTGACCCGGGCTCAGATTAATGTGGCAGCCCTAGGGGGCAAGACCCTCAAGATCAATATCAACACGGCCACCCTGGAGGAGTTGACCCAGCTTTCCGGGATTGGCAAAGCCACCGCCGAGCGGATTATTGCCGAGCGTCCCTTTGCTTCCATTGAGGATTTGACCCGCGTCCGTGGCATCGGGCCTAGTACTTTAGAGCGGCTTCGGGATCAAATCACGGTTAATTAACTACTCTGGGAATTGGGGTGAAGCCTAGAGCTAGAAACAAGCTCAAAAGGCTAGAACTCAATGGTGAGCCGATTTTAGCGTCAAGTGACTCCTCTGCCTGAAATTGCCGATTCAACTCGTCAGTCTTACCCCGTGATTTGAGTTTGCTAACAAGCTCAACTCAGCGGCTCGGCAAGCAAGTGCGGAACGGGCATGGACGGCTATCTCTCGCTTCTACAAACGTTGCGAAAAAGGGGTATCCTCAATTCAAAAAGCATTCTCGCTCGGTTGAATACAAGCAATCTGGCTGGAAGCTATCAAACGACTGCAAACCAATCACCTTCACCAACGGTTTTAAGGCAGGCACCTTAGGACCCAAGGGCATTGAGGAACTGCCTCGAAAGAGGGAACAACTGGGGAGACCTGAAGCTGTAAGTGAGGTCGCAGAACCCGTAACAAGAATCCCCCGACTTCAGGCGGGGGAGTCTGTCAAAACTGCCAACAGAGGAAGGATCCCCATGGTGGAGTTGCTGTCGGAGTCAACGGCAACGGTGGATCGCACGGTCAAAAAGCAGCTTTGTTTTGTCAGGATGTGTTTCCGGAGTTCCGGTGAGTTTGCAGCTGGCAGGATTTCCCCTACAAGGCGGACAGTATGAAGAGGGGCGGCTCTGGAGTGAGGAACTGGGGGGGAGCAAGCGGCAACTGAGATGCTTTGACCAGGCAGGAAGCCTGATCCTCACCCCACAGGAGGAAGCTCAGCAACAACTCCAAGAAGCTCAAAAGCAGCTCGCTTAGCAGAGCGCCTGCAAGAGGGATCCCGAGGTTTAGTTTTGACCGATTTTGTAGTTATCGAGGAGGGCGAGGGGATCGACGGTGCGGGCTTCGGCTTTGGCCATCAGGGTGTCCCAATCGGTGTTGTTGATGTAGTCGATGGCTTGGCGGGCGGCTGCTAGGTGGGGGCAGTTGTCGCCGAGGCGACAGCCATCGATGCAGTCCACGGCGCAGTTGATGGTGCTGGGATCCATGGTTAACTCCTGATGTTCCTAGGTTCACTATAAGGGATCGGCTGGGTGAAGGTTTGCTGGGCAATGCTCCCTTGACCGCTGCCACTAGGAACTGCTCTTGCCCCTAACTCTTCTACCCAAGTAGGAGAGGGGATTCAAAAAATGTACAGTCGTCTCACTGAAGACTGAGACAGAGCCCTCACCCCCGGCCCCTCTCCCAAGGCGGGAGAGGGGGGATCCAGAGTTCAGAAACTCGCTTGAAAAATAACCGCTGCTGTCAAATTCAATGCTGGGAAAGTACGAGAAATAATCTGCTCCTGATCCCGAAATAGCCGCACTTGATACTCCCCATCCACCAACTCATGTACCAAAATTGCCGGCCGCTTGGGATCCCCAATCAATCGCCG
>JAUQVP010000087.1:0-10088 GCA_039794745.1 Thermostichales cyanobacterium HHBFW_bins_127
TCACCCCCGGCCTCTCTTCCAAGAGAGTATCTTAAGAAACTTAAGCCAGGCTAGGTTTGATAGTTCCGTGCTGGGCTTTGGCCAGGGTGTGGCATCTAGGCAGGATAGATGCGTAGGCGGCGATTGGGCTCCTCCCCAAAGCTGCGCGCCTTGAGATGGTAGTGTTCTACCAGTTCGTGCTGGAGCTTGCGGATGGCGGCGGAGCGAGGCAGCAGCTCCACCGGCTGGCATTTGGGGATCACGATTTGTTCCACCGCCAGGCGGGTTTCTTCCAGGGCCTCTGCCTCATCGCTGTTTTCGCTGGCAAAAAAAGCCTCGATGTCATTGGGATCTGTTTCTTCCAGATTCAGCAAGCGCCGCAGCCCCCTAGCCAGACAATCCAAGGTGTTGGACTTCACCGTATGGATGGGAATCTGGCGATTGTGGGCCAATTGCTGAATCTTGGAGCGATGGCGCACCTGGGAGCGCAAAGCCAAAATCACATCCGCCTGATCCAAATCCTTGGTCAAATCCACCTTCAGGTTCAAGGTGCGGATCAACTGCTCCAAATGAAACACACTCAAGGCGTAGGGATAGACGATCAAAGGTGGCTCCTCAGCAGGGGCAACATCAGCAGCGGGGGGCACAACTGCTGGAGTAGGGGCCACCGTGCCGTTGCTGTGGGGCAAGCTAGGGGCAGGTACGGGCTCAACCCGACCGGTACGGCGCCAGCCCTGAGCCGCCCCCGAACGCTTGGGCGGAGGCAACAGACCACTGCCGCTGTGCCAGGTGGGCACCGGGCGCTCAATGGAAACCGTACCATCCCCTTGCAAGGAGCGAATCTGCACCTGGGGATCCCGATTCCGCAGTAGGTCATCCACGGTGCTGGCCACATCCTCATAGATGACCCAGCGGGTGCGGGTGGTCATTTCCACTGCAATATCGAAGGTCGGGGGGGCTTTCCGTTCCAGGACGGTTTTTTGGCTACCGCGGCGGCGGGCTTCCTCATCCCCCAGGGTGACGGACTGGATGCCACCGATCAGATCGCAGAGGGTGGGGTTTTTGATCAGGTTTTCCATTTGGTTGCCGTGGGCTGTGGCCACCAGTTGCACCCCCCGTTCGGCGATGGTGCGGGCAGCCAAGGCTTCCAGTTCTGTGCCGATTTCATCAATCACCACCACTTCTGGCATGTGGTTTTCCACCGCCTCGATCATGATTCGGTGTTGGTCTTCCGGTTTGGCCACCTGCATGCGGCGGGCCCGCCCGATCCCTGGGTGGGGAATATCCCCATCTCCGGCAATTTCATTGGAGGTGTCAATAATGATCACCCGTTTGTGGAACTGATCTGCCAACACCCGGGCTACCTCCCGCAGGGCCGTGGTCTTGCCCACCCCCGGTCGCCCCAACAGCAGCAAGGATTTCCCCTGCTCCACCAAATCCTGGATCATGGCAATGGAGCCAAACACACAGCGCCCCACCCGACAGGTCAAGCCAATCACCTTGCCTTGGCGATTGCGGATAGCACTGATGCGATGCAACGTAGAGGCAATCCCCGCTCGGTTATCACTGCTAAACTCACCCACCAAGCCAATCACATACTCCAAATCCGCCCGACTCACCGGATTGGGAAGATACTCCACCGCTCCCGGCAAACGAATCTCCGGCTCCCGCCCCAAATCCATCACCACCTCAATAATCTCCTGGCGACGGGGATGGGACTGCACCGCTTCCTGGATCACCGGCGGCAACACCGCCACCAACTGATCCAAATTGTCCAAAACCGCAGGAAAATTAGGGATCCCGGCTGGATTGGGATCACCGACAGGCACAAACGCTGAATTCATGGGCAATGTTCATCACCACGTGGGAGGGGAACCCCGACTCAAGTATAGATCCTGGGATCCCGATTCGGGGAGGGTTTTGACGGTGTTGAGGAGGGTGCGGGCTTGGGCAACACTGGCCCAGAGCAGGTCTGGGTAACGGGTCAGGTCCTGGTGTTCAGCGGCGGCAGCCACCAAGTGGCGGGCATAGCTGCCGTAGGCCACCCCGGCCACCGGGATCCCCAATTGTCTAGCTTTGGGCATGGTGGCGATGTTGGTGCCGCCGGCTAGTTGCACATAGCCAGGCAGGTGGAGATCCAGGACCTTGCGGGCCAGGTTGAGGGTAGCGCGGGTTGCTCCCACCCCCAGATCGCCGCTCATAGGTCGTCCATCCGTTTGCCAGATCAACAGGGCTGGTCGGGGCTGCATCACCTCCAGCAAGCTGCGCAAATAGCTTCCTAGCTCCGGCCCGTCCCCACAGCTAATCGAGACCAGGGCTAGTTTGCCTACCCACGGCTGCAGCACCTGCCAAATCTGGCGAAAAGCCGGCAATTCCCCCACCTGAGTATGGATTTCCACAGCCTGAATCCCCAAGTGCAACAACCTCGGTAAGACCTCCCCTGCCGACACGGCAAAATAGTTCATTGTCAGGCTTTGGTAGGGGCAGACCGGTTGGCAGCGGCCGCAGCCATAGCAGAGGGCCTCACTGATTTGGATTGGCAGGGAGGGGGCAATGGCATGGGGGGGGCACACCTGCAGGCAGGGTTGGGGGCAGTCGGGGGGGCAGGAACCGGCGATAACCGCTTTGCGGAAATGGGGGTCTTCACCGGCATTCAAGCTGGCCATCAGCCAGGGGGGGTGGAGGTTGGGTTGCAGGGCTTGGGCTTGGGCAATGCCCGCTTGGGCCGCCTGGACAATCGCCGGATCCGCCGCCAGATCAATACAGTCCACCCCCGCCAGGGTATAGATCAAAGCCAGATTGTGAATCGTCGGCAGATGGTGAAAACTGGCCCCACAAATGAGCTTGCACCACTGTCCCCGTGCCAGGGCCAGAGCCGGCCTCAGTTGCATAGTACCCAAGTATCCTTTGTCCCGCCCCCTTGAGAAGAATTGACCACCAAAGACCCCTTGCGCAGCGCCACCCGCGTCAGCCCCCCCGGATGCACATAGATTTCCTTGCCATAGAGGATATAGGGGCGCAAATCCACATGGCAGGGGTAAAACTCCCCCTCCAGCACCGTCGGCACCCGCGACAAACACAAGGTGGGCTGGGCAATATAGTTGCGGGGTTGAGCCACAATTTTTTCCGCAAACAACTGCCGCTGCTCCACCGTCGCATGGGGGCCCACCAACATCCCATAGCCCCCCGACTCATTGGCCGACTTCACCACCAACTCCTGCAGATGCTCCAGCACATAGCGCCGATCCTGCTCCCGCCAGCACAAATAGGTAGGCACATTTTGCAACCGCGGCTCCTCCCCCAAATAGTAGCGAATCATCTCCGGCACATAGGCATACACCACCTTGTCATCCGCCACCCCCGTCCCCAAACTATTGGCAATCGCCACCCGCCCCGCCCGATACACCTGCATCAACCCCGGGATCCCGAGCAGGGAATCGGGGCGAAACACCAAGGGGTCGATGAAATCATCATCAATGCGGCGATAGACCACATCTACCCGTTGTAGGCCCTTAGTGGTGCGCATTTGCAGATAGCCATCTGCCACCACCAAATCCCGCCCTTCCACCAGTTCCACCCCCATTTGCTGGGCCAAAAACGAATGCTCAAAATAGGCCGAGTTATAGATCCCCGGCGTCAGTACCACCACCGTGGGCTGGGCAATGTGGGGGGGAGCCAAATGCAAAAGCGCCTCCAACAATTGTCCCGGATAATTATCCACCGGGCGAATGTCCAAACTCTCAAACAGCTTAGGAAAGGTACTTTTCATCACCCGGCGATTTTCCAGCACATAGGAAACCCCCGAAGGGCAGCGGAGATTATCTTCTAGCACATACCACTGTCCGTCCCGGTGGCGCACCAAATCCGTTCCCGTAATATGGCACCAAATACCCCCCGGTGGATTCAGCCCCATACAGGGCGATAAAAACCCCTTCGCCGATTGAATAATCTCCGCCGGGATCACCCCATCGCGGATAATCTTTTGGCCATGGTAAATATCATCTAAAAAAAGATTTAACGCCTGAATGCGCTGCTTCAGCCCCGCTTCTAAAAATCCCCATTCCTGAGCATCCACAATCCGAGGGATAATATCAAAGGGCAAAATCCGCTCCTGACCTTCCTCATCCCCATAGACATGAAACGTTGCCCCCAAGCGCATCAAAGCCTTCTGGGCCGCCTGCAACCGCTGCAGCAACTCCCCCGGCGGCAAAGCATTAATCCGCTCCACCAACTGCGCCGCCTGGGGCCGTGGCTTGCCCCGCTCCACAAACAACTCGTCATAAAACTCCCGGGGATCCCCCGGGTCATAGTGATCGAAGTGGAGGCGATCGGCAGTCATGGGGCACAGTTGCTGAGGGTTGTTTCCAGAATAGAGCAGGTTTCCACCTTGGCTGGAGGGATCGATGGCTGAGTGGCGGATTTTGGTTGTGCAGGGGCCGAATCTGAACCTGCTCGGCATCCGGGAAGTGGGCATCTACGGTCAGCTCAGCCTCAGGGAAATTACCCAAGCCCTCGATAGCCTTGGGGAGGAATTAGGGGTACAGCTCAGCCACCTGCAGTCCAACCATGAGGGATCCCTGATTGATGCCATTCAGGGGGCTTGGGGCTGTCAGGATGGGATTTTGATCAACCCAGGAGCCTATACCCATACCAGCGTGGCGATTCGCGATGCCTTGGCAGGGGTGGGCTTACCGGTAGTGGAAGTGCACTTGAGTAATATCTATCGGCGGGAAGATTTTCGTCATTATTCTTACATTGCTCCGGTAGCCATTGGTCAAATTAGTGGCTTTGGCAAGGATAGCTATCTGCTGGGGTTGCGGGCACTGGTGGGGTATTTGCAAACTCAATCCCGCCAAGCCATCTAGACACTCGATCCCCATCGGATTAGGAATAAAGAAAACCTGAAGAATACCCAAATATCTTGTCTCCCTGACAAAATTGTGTATACTCAACAGCAACGCTAGTTCGTCTAGCATCTTTTCCAAGCTTAAATGACTGCCGATGGGTGCTGTTACCGTTCTGTCCTGACCTGAGGAGTGGCTTTATGAGTTTGCTGGATTCGGTCAAAGGGTTCTTTTGGGGTGAGCCGGTGGAGGAGGTGGAAGAGGCACCTATGGCACCCGATCCGGGGGACTATTCCCATCTTTATGGGGCGCAAAAGTCCGCTGCGGCTGAGTCGGCGAGCAGTGCTGTTGAGGCTGAGGAAGCGGCGGGGCGGCGGCGGTCGCGGCTCGGGGATCAGGAGCGGCAGGAACGGCGGGGGAAGCCGATTGGGGGTAATGTGATCGGGCTACCGACGGCTACTCAGCCGATGAGTGAAATTGCGGTACTCGAACCCCGCTCTTTTGATGAGATGCTGCAGGTGGTACGTTACCTGCGGGAGCGCAAGTCGGTGATTTTGAATCTGTCGTTGATGGATGCGGCGGAAGCCCAGCGCTCGGTGGATTTTGTGGCGGGGGCAACGGTGATTAGCGACGGTGACCAGCAACGCATTGGGGAAGGGATTTTCCTGTTTACCCCTAGTTGTGTGACGGTGACCACGGGTATGACGGCAACAACGCCAGAGGTCAATCCCGTCACCCCCTTCCCGATGCCGACTTGGTCGAGCTACCCTGAGTCCCGGGTAGTGGGTGGACGCTAGACATAGCCTAGATGACCGCAACGCCATCTCAATTGCGCCTGGGGGTGATCGGGGGGGGGGCGATGGCCACTGCCCTCCTGCAAGGGATCCTGAGTCAGGGATCCCTTGCTGCTGCGGAGGTGGGGGTGAGTGAGCCGGACGCCCAGAAGCGCAAGTTCTTGGCTGACCATTTGGGGGTGAATGTTTTTGCGGAGAATGGGGCGGTGCTGGGGGCGCGCTATCTGCTGCTGGCCATTAAGCCCCAGGTGTTCCCGCAGGTGCAGGGGGAGTTGGCTCCCCTGGTGTCGGGTCTTGAGCCGAAGCCGGTGTTGATTTCAATTATGGCCGGGATCCCGATTGCTCGCTTGCAGGGGGCTTTTCCGGGGTGGGGGGTGGTGCGGACGATGCCCAATACGCCGGCGCTGGTGGGGGCGGGGATTACGGCGGTGAGTTGCAATAGCTTGGTGACGGAAACCCAACGGGCGGAGGTGATGGATTGGCTGCGGGGGGTGGGGGAGGTGGTGGCGGTGCCGGAAGCCTTGTTGGATGGGGTGACGGCGGTGTCGGGATCGGGGCCGGGCTATGTGGCGCTGTTGATGGAAGCGATGATGGATGGGGCAGTGCAGGTGGGGTTGCCGCGGGAGGTGGCGCGGCAGTTGGTGCTGGCAACCTTTAGGGGGACGGCAGAGTTGTGTGCGGCTCAGTTTGCTTCTCCAGCGCTGCTCAAAGATCAGGTGACCAGTCCGGGGGGGACGACGATTGCTGGGCTGGCTGAGTTGGAAAAAGGAGCAGTCCGGGGAGCACTGATGGCGGCAATTCGGGCTGCCTACGAGCGGGCCCGGGTGTTGGGGCAGTGATTGCCAGGTAATTGCCAGTTTGGGTAGGTGGCCTCCGGGAGGAAGATGGCATAATGGCTGCCAGCAGTGTTTTCAGTTGGCCATGAGCTACCTCTACTCTCAGCGCGAAACGTGGTTGCAGAAGTATGCTTTGCAGGTTTTGGCAGTTTTGGCGGGGCTGGGGGCACTGCTGACGGCCTATTTGACCTATAGCAAGTGGACGCAGCAGGAGGTGGCTCTCTGTGGTTCCCAGGGGGGCTGCGATCTGGTGCTGTCGAGCCGCTGGGCGGAGTTTTTGGGGCTGCCCACAGCTCTGTGGGGATTTGTGGGTTTTGGGGTGGTTTTGGGGCTGGCAGTGCTGCCGGATAGCTTGGCATTGGTGAAGAAGTGGCGCTGGCTGGGGCTATTTGTCAGTGTCACGGCCATGATGGCCTTTGAGGTCTATATGGCCTATTTGATGTTGTTTGAATTGCGGCAATTTTGCCTCTATTGCACGATTTCCATTGGGTTGGTGACGGGGTTGTGGCTGACGGTGCTGTTCGGTCGCCGCTGGCTGGAACGGGGACAGTTGTTCATGTGGGGCACGATCCTGAGTGTGCTGACGTTGCTGACAACCCATGCGGGCTATATGCTGCAGGCACCACCGGCCGATCCTTTGGCGGTGCAGGTGGCTGCTCACCTGCGGGCGATCCAGGGCACGATGTATGGGGCCCATTGGTGCCCCCACTGCCAGGATCAAAAGGCTCTGTTTGGACAAGCTTTTGACCAGGTGCCCTATGTGGAGTGCTCTCCCAATGGGGGACCGGGGACGCCTCAGGCCCAGATCTGCCGGGATAAGGGGATTACCAGCTATCCCACCTGGATCATCAATGGGATTAGCTATCGGGGGCTGCGTTCCCTGGAGGAGCTAGCTCGCCTCAGCGGTATGCCGGAAACTCCCTGATCGAATCGATAGGTGAAATCCTATCTTGGGCTTGTCTTGGGATAGCTGAACAAAGTTTCTGATTGCTGGATATAAGACTGAGATTTGAGGTAGAAATTGCGCTATCAATCCTGGGCTTATAGTTGTTTTTGCAAATGAGAAACTTTGAGGAACTCTGTCGGGCTGCTGCTATCCTGGTAGCCGATTCGGGTGGGACTAAGGTCTGAAACTATGGTCATTTCCATTGACAGATCCCTCACCCCCGGCTCCTAAGGGGGAAGAGGGGGGCTCAGAAAATGTAAATGTGCCTTGCTTATTTGGACTTATTTGGAATGACTCTATCATTCTTTGGTAAATCACAATGGCTGCAGAGGCTGTCAGGATACTTTTGTGGGTACCTGTATGATCTGTTCAGGATGCCTCTACCCTCACTCCTAGGGAAAGGGGAGCTAAGACCGGCAATGCTACCAGCTTGAGGCTAAACATTTAGCCTATAGATCCCGGCTGGGGGAATGGCAATCACCGATGCTTTTAGCCTGTGTAAGAGCTGAGGATCCCACCTCCAGCATAAAATCATAAATCCGCCGGCAAAGGGAAGTGGAGTATGTCAACTTCCATACCTTGGCTAGAGAAACCCCTATGTCATGATGATGAACAACCCAGCCTCTGGGGCTACCTGATCTGCGGCTTGTTCATGGGGCTTCATGTTTAGTCTCGGTTTTGCCGGTTATGTGCTTGGCTTTACCCCGGACCTCCAGGGACACCCCTATCTGTTGGCGATTTGGGATCCCATGGTCGATACGGATACGGGCATTAAGGGGCGCCAGTTTGTTCTGGTGGATCAGCCCCGCCTCACCCTGGGCAGGGATCCCCGCTGTCAGATTCGCCTGACTAATCCCTATGTGTCGCGGTTCCATGCGGTGCTGAGCCGGGTGCGCATGGGGGAACGGGAGTACTACTGGATTGAGGATGGGGATGGTAACGGCAAACCCAGCGCCAATGGGGTGCTCTTTGCCGGCAAAAAAATCACCCAAGCCCAGCAGGTGTTCGATGGGGATCAGTTTAATTTGGGCAAGCAGGTCAGCCTGACCCTCCATGAAATTCGTCTGCCCACCACTATTGATTATCAACAGCATGAAAAGCTGGGGGACCTGCTGGAGGAAGCGGGGTTAATCTCTCCGGAACAGTTGACGGCAGCCTTGCATGAGCAACACCACAACCGCTTGCTGCTCGGGGAGGTGCTGCTGCAAAAACGCTGGGCCCACTGGCGCACGGTGGAGTTCTTTATGCATCACTTTATCCGCAGCCAAGCAGTCACCCGCAAACATTTAATCGGCGACTATCTGCTCGCGGCAGGACTCATTACTAAGGATCAATTGGCGGAAGCCATGCGCATCCATCGCCGCCAACAGGTCTACTTCGGCCATGCCCTGGTGCAACAGGGCTACCTCAAACCCCAGGTCCTGCAGTTTTTCCTAGATCAAGCCGGGATCCCAACGGATTAACGATTTCTTGGAAGCTCTGCCACAGATCGAGGCTGTTGTAGCCCACACAGCGGAGGATCTGCCCCTGGGGGCGCTGCAAGTGCCAGTGGGTCTCATCTTCGGGCCAGTTGATCTGCCCCCAATCCCCAAAGACATACAAAGATCCCCAACAGGGGTAGTCGCCGAGGATGCTGGGGCTGGCAATCCAAGGGGTGTGGTGGGGACGCAAATCGAGGTTTTCACTCCAACACAGGTGCCCATCCCAAAAAATCTGCACCTGGTTGCGGAGGCGCTGAAATTGCCAGGCCTCCCCCATCCCCAGTCGCCCTGCCGTCCACAGATCCCCAAAGGCTAAACGGGATCCCGGGGCCAGGTGGATGTGGACGCTTTGGTGGAAGTCAGCGTCGCTGCCGGGGATGAGGGGGTGGGGGATCAGGATCAGGCTACTGGCGGGCTGGAGGTGGATCTCCAGGGTTTGTTGGCTGCTGCCGGGATGGACGCGGGTGGCACCTTGGCTGCGGATCTCCAGGTGGGTTCCCTGCTCGAGGTGGATCTGGATCTGGTGCCGGTCACCGTGCAGCAGTCCACCGTTGGGGTTGCGCAGGTAAAAAACCCACCGCTCAGCCCGGGGATCCACAGGTCCCAACCACTGCAAGGGGGCACAGGAAAATTGCTCTACCCGCCTGCCGTTGGTGCTGAGGCTGGCTCGACCCCAGTTAGGCATGGTAACGCTGCAAAGACAGGGAATTGGCAATCACACTCAGGGAACTCAACCCCATGGCAGCTTCCGCCATCAAGGGATGCAGAAGCCCCAAGGCCGCCAAGGGAATAGCCAGCACATTGTAGACCAAGGCCCAGCCCAGGTTGTAACGAATGGTCTGGAAGGTAGCCTGGGCCAGGTTCAAAGCCCGCTCGATGCCCCGCAGGTCGCCGCTAACTAAGGTAATATCCGCCGCTTGCACCGCCAAATCGGTCCCCGTTCCCAAAGCCATCCCCACATCCGCCTGCTGCAAGGCCGGAGCATCATTCAGCCCATCCCCCACCATCAAAACCCCCTGCCCCTGCTGCTGCCAACCCCGGATGAAATCCAGCTTCTCCCCCGGTAAGACCCCCCCATACACCTCCGGGATCCCTAAAAGGGTGGCGATGGCAGCCACGGTGGCTGGGTGATCGCCACTGAGCAGACACACCGCTAGCCCCCGCTGCTGCAGCCGCCGCACCACCTCCGCCGCCTCCGGCTTGAGGGG
>JAUQVP010000088.1:0-9919 GCA_039794745.1 Thermostichales cyanobacterium HHBFW_bins_127
GCGGAATAGCCTGGAGACTATCCCAGATTTCTTGAGGCGAATGTTGCCGCAACTCCTGGCGAATTGCCCACATTGACACACCCAAAAGCAGGATCCCTAAAACAGGCGGGAACCAGTGCCGCAGCTGCTCAATGACTGACCTAGGTGAATGCATATAGTGAATACTACCGCCCATAACCCCGGCCCTGCTGCGCCCCCTTGAGCTTGGCAAGGGCAAACTAGGGGAGTGCTGCCGCCAAGATTTGATAGGTGAGTTTAGCCACGCTAAAGGCACTGCGTCGATCCGCCTCCGCCTCCCCGGTGACCGCCAATTCGTTGACATCCGCCCCGACAATCCGCCGCTGCGCGCCCAAAGCCCGAATCAGAGCTATGGTATCCCACCAGCTCAATCCCCCCGGTTCCGGGGTGCCGGTGGAGGGGATCACCGCCGGGTCCAAACCATCCACATCAATGGTTAAGTACACATGCTCCCCAAGCCCGGCAATCACCTCCGGGATCCAGTCCCCGGCAGCCTTACCGTGGAGACCGGCGGCAAAAAAGGTCTGGATGCGAGCTGCCTGCATCGCCCGCCGGTCCTCAGCGCAAATGGAACGGATCCCCACTTGGATCAGGCGATGCCCCACCAACTCCACCACCCGCGCCATCGCCGAGGCATGGGAATAAATGGAGCCCTGATAGCTGTGGCGCAAATCCGCGTGGGCATCAATCTGCAAGACCCACAAATCGGGGAAATGACGCACATGGGCAGCCAAGAGGGGGGGCGTAATCGCATGCTCCCCGCCAATGCCTACCACCACCCGCCCCGGTCGTACCAATGCCTCCGCCCGCGCCTGAATCGCTGCCATCGCCGGCCCAAAGGGCTCCGCAAAAACCACCGGCGCCACCGTCACATAGCGGGACAAGGTCGTCTCGGGATCCCCAAAGGGATCCACAAGGGCAGGTTGGCAGTCGCGGACTTCGTCATAAACTTCCACATAGGCAGAAGCCGCGAGCATCGCCGCCGGGCCTTGGGCTGTGCCCTTGCCATAGGAGGTCGTGGCTTCATAGGGGATGGGGAGGATCACTCCCTGGGCTTGCTCCAAGGAGCCTTCCTTCAAGCCTAAAAATGTCCCTGCCGTTGATTCCACCGCCAGCCCCACTAGGATAGCCGCTTGATTTTAGCAAGCCCAGCCTAGGAAACCAAGGTAGCAATCCACAAAGATCCCGCCACCAGCACCGCCCCCATCAAGGCCGTCATGATTAACAGCCGCTTTTGGCTTGGGGTGCGTGGTTCCATCACCACCGGCTCAATTTCCCGGGCAAAATTGTTTAACTTGCCGTTTTCTTCCGTCACGTAGGGCATGAGCACACCAGGCTATCCAACCTAACCCGTCAGTTTAAGAAGACCCCCAGGCAATTACAGGCAATTGACAATAAATCGTCATGATTCCTGCCCAAATCTTTACACACAGATACATAAACACCGCTCCCCCGGGCAAGGGGATCCCCGGTGGTAGAATGGAGGGTATGGCTAGTGGCAATTCTTTTGGGACGCTGTTTACCATCACCACCTATGGGGAGTCCCATGGTGGGGCGGTGGGGGTTGTGGTGGACGGTTGCCCGCCGTTGTTGCCGTTGACGGAAGCGGACATTCAGGCGGAGTTGGATCGGCGCCGCCCGGGGCAAAGTGCCATTACTACCCCTCGGCAGGAAGCGGACCGCTGTGAAATCCTCTCTGGGGTGTTTCAGGGTTTGACGACGGGGACGCCGATTCACATTTGGGTGCGCAATCAGGATGCCCGCTCCCAAGACTACAGCGAAATGGCCACCACTTTTCGTCCTTCCCACGCCGATGCCACTTATCAAGCTAAGTATGGCATCCGCAACTGGCAGGGGGGCGGGCGGGCCTCAGCCCGGGAAACCATCGGCCGGGTAGCCGCAGGAGCCATTGCCAAAAAAATCCTCAGGCGCATAGCTGGGGTGGAAATCCTGGCCTATGTCAAGCGCATCCACCACCTGGAAGCCAGCGTTGATCCCAGCAAGGTGACCCTGGCTGCCGTTGAAGCCAACCCCGTTCGCTGCCCCGATCCCGCCCTGGCCGAGCAGATGGCAGCCCTGATCCTGGAAACCGGACGCCAGGGCAATTCCCTCGGGGGCGTGATTGAGTGCGTCGTCCGCTCCGTACCCAGAGGCTTGGGATCCCCGGTGTTTGACAAATTGGAGGCAGATTTAGCCAAAGGGATGATGTCGTTGCCAGCCAGCAAGGGCTTTGAGGTGGGATCAGGGTTTGCCGGTACCTACCTAACCGGGGCAGAACACAATGACCCTTTTGTGATCCGGGATGGGGATTGGCACACGGCTACCAACCATTCCGGAGGGATCCAGGGGGGCATCTCTAACGGGGAAGATATTATTTTCCGGGTGGCCTTCAAGCCCACCGCCACCATCCGCCAACCCCAAGCCACGGTCAATGTCAACGGGGAAGAAACCATCCTCCAGGCCCGCGGCCGCCATGACCCCTGTGTGCTGCCCCGGGCGGTGCCGATGGTGGAAGCCATGGCCGCTCTGGTGCTCTGTGACCACCTGCTGCGCCAGCAGGCCCAGTGCAGTTGGGGATCCCTGCAGGAAAGTCTGGTCAGCCCATGATCATCCGCCGTCGCCCCCCCGGTGTCCCTATCCAGGTGGCCAATCTCACCTGCCAACTGGCGGGATCCCCGGTGCAGCCTGCCAACATTTTGGAGAAGATTGTTTGGCACAAAGAGGAAGAGGTGGAGCAGTTACGCCAGCGCCTGCCCCTCAAGGTTTTGCGGCAGCGGGTTGCGGAGGCACCGCCGCCCCGGGATTTTCTCCAGGCCCTGCGTACCAGTCCCCAGCCGGTGGCGATTATTGCCGAGGTGAAAAAAGCCTCCCCGAGCAAAGGCATCCTGCGGGCTGATTTTGATCCCGTAGCCATTGCCCAGGCCTATGCCCGGGCTGGGGCGAGTTGTTTATCGGTCCTGACGGATGAAACCTTTTTCCAGGGCAGCGGTGAATTTCTGCGCCAGATTCGCCAGCAGGTTGCCCTGCCGATTTTGTGCAAAGAGTTTATTCTTTCCCCCTACCAAATCCTCTGGGCCCGCAGCCTTGGGGCCGATGCCATCCTGTTAATTGCAGCCATTCTCAGCGATGCCGACCTGCGCTATTTTCTCAAGGTCATTCAGCAACTCGGCATGACTGCCCTGGTGGAAGTCCATACCCAAGAAGAACTCGAGCGGGTGCTCCAGATTCCCGGTCTCAACCTCATCGGCATTAACAACCGGGACCTCACCAGTTTCCAGGTAGACCTAGAAACCACCCGCCGCCTCGCCAGCCAGATCCGCAACCCCGCCCTCACCCTGGTGAGTGAATCGGGCATTGATACTGCCGATCAGCTAAAATGGCTACATTCCTGGGGGGTTCGAGCCGCCTTGATTGGGGAAGCCCTAGTCAAAGCTAGGGATCCCGGTTTAGCCCTTGCCCAACTGCTGCAGGTGCCCGTATGAGCAAGCAGATTCCGGTGCCAGCCCATGTCCACTATGAGATGTTGCTGCAACTGTTAGAGCGTCAGACTTTTCCTGCGGTGCAAGAGCATGACTTTAGCTCCCGCACCCGGGCCCAGGAGCTGATCACGGCGGTCAGGAAAGCCCTAAGCCTGCAGGAGCAGTTGGAGACGGAATGGAAACAGCGGGGTTTTGAGGTGGACTACCGCTGGACTTCCTAGCTGATCCCCAGCAGTTCCACATCAAAAATTAAGGTTGAGTTGGGTGGGATGACACCGCCCGCTCCCCGAGAACCGTAACCCAACTGGGGTGGGATAATCAGCTTGCGCCGCCCACCAACCTTCATGGTGCTCAGCCCCTCATCCCAACCTTTGATCACTTGCCCCACACCGATCTGAAACTGGAACGGCTGACCCCGATCCCGGGAACTATCGAACTTCTGACCGTTTTCCAGGGTGCCCGTGTAGTGCACCGTCACCCGCTGCCCCGGCTTGGGAAACTCCCCCTTGCCCTCAACCAAATCCACATACTGCAATCCAGACGGCGTTGTTATCACTTGCTCCGCTCCTACCACCGGGGATCCCCACTGCAGCAGCATAACACTGAGGAGCAGACACAGTCCTCGCAGCAGCACCTTGTGGATCACAACTCCCCTCCTTTAATAGACCTTTTCGTCGCGAATGATTAGGCTCTTGAGAAAAATCAAGGCTGTCTGAATGATAATCCAAATGTCCAACCACAAAGACCAATTGGCAATGTACTCCAGGTCATACTTGACCCGCTCCGCCATCTTGTCCACCGTCTCCGTCTCCCCGCGGGATCCCCGCACTTGCGCCAGGCCTGTGATCCCCGGCTTGACCTTATGGCGGAGCATATAGCCTTGGATTTCCCGGCGGTAGTGTTCATTGTGGGCGACGGCGTGGGGGCGGGGCCCAACAATGCTCATGCGTCCCTGCAAAACATTGATAAACTGAGGCAATTCATCGAGGGATGTCCGGCGCAAAAAAGCCCCCACCCGCGTCACCCGTTGATCCTGCCGTCGGGCTTGGGGCACATGATCCCCGTCCTCACAGACCGTCATGGAGCGAAACTTATAGACTTTAATTTCCTCTCCATGCAGTCCATAGCGGCGCTGGACAAAGAAAATCGGCCCCGGAGAAGAGAGCTTGACCGCAATAGCAATCGCCAGCATGATCGGCGAAATAACAATCAAAATTAAACCAGCTAAAACCAAATCCAAAAGTCTTTTGGAAACCGCATTCATCCCCAAAAAGGGATCCTCACGGATGGCCAAAACCGGGATCCCATTCATATCTTGGATCCCGGAGCGCACCAGATTGAGGGTAAAAATATCGGGAACAATATAAACAGAAGCGGTGGTATCTCCCAGGTCATTGACGAGTTTTTTAATGCGGTCTTCGGCTCGCATCGGCAAGGTGATATAGACGATATTGACCCGATGTTTTTTGACATAGGCAGCCACATCATCAACGGTGCCATGGATCGACTCATGCCCGGGGAAAGGTCCATACTGGCTTTCCGGTACCGTTTGCAGCACCGCAGCAACTGCTCCCTGGGATACCAACAGGGACTGGGGCAGCGGCAGTTTCGCCCGTACCCCCAAGCGGTCGTCAAAAAAACCCAAAATCCTTAGCCCCAGATGGGGAGAATTGATCAGTTCCAGAGCCAGTTTCACCCCTAACTTTCCCGCCCCCACGATCACCGCCGTGCGACTGTTCATTCCCGAGGCCCGCAGCCACCTGAGAATCCAACGAACCAGCAGATGGGATGCCAACAAACACAGGGGGGACAAAAAAGCCCAGATCACCAGCAGGCGAAAATTGAAGTAGCTCAAGCTACGGGTTAGGTATCCCCCAAACAGCAAGATACTGAGGGTGAGAAACCAACCCCAGAGGATGCGGGAAGCTTCCGAAAGCCAACTATCAACCCGAAAGGAGCGGTAGAGTCCGACATGCTTAAAAGTACTAGCCACCAGCAAAAATAAAATCGCCGTTAAAACCCAGTAGGGCTGGCTAAAGGTTACCCCGCGAATCTGTGCCAGGAGCCACAGCAACCCCATGACTAGGCAAGGGTCATACAGGCGCTGCAGAACCATGATCATCGATGGACTGAACATAGCTGACCTCATGGCACATCAGTCGTCTTCAAGCTTTTTGCAAACTACTCCTCGAGTAGCCTGAAGATTTGCCTTAATTTTAAGCAGATTGAAGACAGGACTATCAAGATCTTGAAGTTACTTTCTATTAAGCCATTGCCTTGGGATCAGGGGTGTGATAGCTGTCACGAGAATAAAAATTTATACCATGACCTTCTCCGTAGCTCCCTGATCTATTTGGTAACCCTACCACATGTTTGGAGTGGAAGAGAAAATCTTAGCTCAGCTGCTGGGCGGCCGCTTGGTAGGCTGCTTGCCAGATGGTTTGCACAGGCAGATGATGGCGACTGGCAAGGGCAGCACAATCGCGAAACTCCGGCTGGATGTTGATCACCTGACCGTGCTGGCGGGCAATTTTGACGGGAATCGAACCGTAAGGGGTGGCAACAGCCAGGATCTCTCGCTCCAGAACGGTCCTGTGCTCCTGCCGCCGGCGGATCCCTAGGGTGGTGGTTTCCCGAAAGATTAAGTCCTGACAGGCCTGGGTCAAATCCGGATGGCAGACCACTGTCAGCAATGTCCCAGGGCGACCCTGTTTCATGGTGATCCCCTGGGTGAAAACATCCAGGGCCCCTAAAGCCAGCAGTTGCTCACAGGTGTAGGCAATCACCTGGGGGTTAAGATCGTCTATCTGAGTTTCCAGAACCGTGACCGTCTCCTGGATGGGGATGCCGGTGCTTTCCCCAACCCAGAGCCGCAGGACATTGGGGATGGGCAATTCCCGGCTGCCAGCCCCGCGGCCAATCTGCTGAACCTGCATCGGCGGTAGGGATCCAAAGGATTGAGCCAACCCAACCGCCAAGGCAGCCCCGGTGGGAGTGACCAGTTCTGCTTCGATGCCGTTGCTGTATAGGGGCACTTGGAAGGTTTCCCATAGCTGCACCACCGCCGGTACCGGCACGGTCATGATCCCATGGGCTGCTTGGACGGTGCCGCCGCCGATGGGATGGGGGGAACAGATCAGTTTTTCAATCCCTAACCACTCCAAACCCAAACAGGTGCCGACAATGTCGGCGATGGCATCCACAGCCCCCACTTCGTGAAAATGCACTTTTTCGACGGGCATTTGGTGCACCTTGGCTTCTGCCTCCGCCAGGATCTGGAAAACCCGTAAACTGTTGGCTTTGCTCAGGGGAGGCAGATCAGCAGTCTCCAGCAAGCGCTGAATCTGCTGCCAATGGCGATGGTGGTGTTGCTCGCCAAGGACATCCACCACCACCTGCAGGGCTGTCTGCCGCCCCCGCTGCACTGTCTCCACCCGGAGCACCAACTCTTCCCCCAACAGGGACCGCAAGTGCCGATTGAGATACTCCAACGGTACCCCGCAGCCAATCAGGGATCCCAGGCACATATCCCCAGCAATGCCGGCGCTGCACTCCCAATAACCTATTTTCATCGGCCTCCCCCAAGGCGCTGCTGATAACTCAAAAAAGTATTGTGGAGCAGCATGGTGACGGTCATCGGCCCAACCCCCCCCGGTACAGGTGTAATGTAGCTGGCTACCTCAGCTACGGCCTCATAATCCACATCCCCCACCAGTCGGGATCCCAAGCGGTTGATGCCGACATCAATGACGGTGGCTCCTGGTTTGACCAGATCGGCGGTGATCAGCTTGGGTTTGCCGACGGCACTGACAAGAATATCCGCCTGCCGGGTAATAGCCCCAAGATCGGGGGTGCGGGAATGGGCGATGGTCACCGTGGCATCCGCAGCCAACAGCATCAGCGCCAAAGGCTTACCCACCAGAATACTCCGCCCCACCACCACCGCCCGACGCCCAGCAATGGGGATCCCGTAGTCTTGCAGAAGGGCCATTACCCCCAGGGGGGTACAGCTTTGCAGCCCCGGTTCGTTGCGCAGGAGTTTGCCGAGATTGAGGGCATGCAGCCCGTCCACATCCTTGCTGGGGTCGATGGCAGCCAGGAGGGCTACGGGATCTAGGGCTGGGGGGAGGGGCAACTGTACCAGGATCCCATCCACTTGGGGGTGGTCATTGAGATCGTGGATGACCTGGAGCAAGTCCTCCTGAGGGGTATGGGCGGGGAAATGTCCCCCAAAGGAAGCAATCCCTACGGCAGCGGCAGCTTTTTCCTTGTTGCTGACATAGGCGGCGCTGGCGGGATCATCCCCTACCCGAATCACCGCCAGCCCCGGCGGTCGCCCCCAACGTTGCCGCTCCTTGGCAACCTGATCCCGCAACCAAGCCTGTTGCCGCTGAGCCAGCCCCTTGCCATCCAAAACCGTGGCCGCCATCCCGGGATCCCGAAAATCACTCTCCTAGCATACAGCCGGAGCTGCTGCGGTTTGGCCCAGGACAAATTCCAGAGGATTGTTACAATAGGTTTACAATCGCGTGTTTTTTTGCAATGGTGACTTGCATCAGCAAGGGGCAGAAGTTAGGCGGGTATCGCTGGCAGATTGGGGCAGTTTGTGTGGGTATGCTGCTCTTTTTGGCGGACATGGCTGCCTTTTTGCCGATTTTACCCCTCTACATCACCGAACGTTGGGGATCCCAAGTGCCGGTGGGCTGGGTGGTGGGGGCGTTTGCGGTGGGGGTGTTGGTTGCTCGTCCGGGGGTAGGCTGGGCGTTGGATTGCTGGGGGCGCAAGCCATTGTTGTGGCTGGGGTTAGGGCTGGCTTTGCTGGCCCATCCCCTATACATCTGGGCCCCGACATGGGGGATCCTCAGTGGGGTGCGGCTGCTGCATGGGGTGGGGTTGGCCTGTTTTGCCACCGCCGCCCATACCTTGGTGGCGGATCTGGCTCCCCCTCAGGAGCGGGTGGCAGCTTTGGGCTATTTGGCGATGGTCAATACCATTGGCTTTGGCTTGGGGCCGACGTTGGCGTCCTGGTGGTTTCGCAGCGGTGGCTTTCCCTTGGCGGTGCAGGGGCTGACGGGGTTGCTGCTGCTGATCCTGCTGGGTGTGCTGGTGGTGCCGGATCCTGCTCAGCGTCACCAAGCAACTCAGGGGGGGAGTGGCTGGGCCCATCTGTTGCGCTATCCGGTGCGGGAAGCAACATTTTTTGTGTTTGTGATTTCGGCTTTACATGGGTTGGTGACTACGTTTTTGCCCTTGTGGATCCCTAGGGCGGATGGTTTTTACGGGCTGTATGCTTTGGCGGCGGTGGTGGTGCGTTTTGCCTTAGGGCGCTGGGGGGAAAGCTTGCCTGCCTACCGGGGGGGAGCGATTGCTTTGGTCAGCAGTGGGGTGGGGGTGATGGGTTTGGCGCTGTGGCCGGATGGGCTGATCCTGTGGGCTTTGCTGCATGGGATTGGCTTTGGGCTGTTGTTTCCGGTGATGTCGGCTTTGGTGGCCCTGGCGACCCCTAGTAGGGAGCGGGGGCGGGTGTACGGTGTTTTTCTCACGGGTGTTGATTTGGGAGTAGCGGTGGGCAGCAGTGGTTTGTCTGTGATCTTGACCTGGTTACCCCTGGGAACCCTGTTTTTGGCCAGTGGTAGCGTGGCTATTTCCCAAGGGTTTTTGGCCTTTCAGCGCCTACGTACCCCCATCCGTCCTTCCCTTTCCTGACCTACCCTGGAGAGTCCAGAAAGCAGACGCTTGGTATGGGCGCATCACGCTCAAGGATAAAGCTGTCCCTACCTGCTGCCAAAAGACGCCAAAAGACAAGCACAACTCACAACAACCCTAGCCCCTCTCCCGCTCTGGAAACGGAAAATGACTATATCGTGGCAATTCCCGTGTCAAACCATTGCTGCTGTGGGCCCCTGCTTGTCAGCTGACCGTTCAGGCAGCTTTGATTCTGACTTTTGGCAGAGTGGGGACTTTCGCCGCTTTGCCCAAAAATCTCTAAGCTAGACTGGATCACAGTGGCAGGAGAAAACTTATGGTGGCCGGTTCCTCGAAAGCCCGTTCTCGCCTGATCGAAACCGTAGAGCGCTTACAATGGCAAGTCACCCTCGGGGATGTGGCCAGTCAAACAGGGCTAGCCCTGAGCACCGCCCGCCAAGAACTCCTCAGCCTTGCCCAGGATGCGGGGGGATCCCTGCAAGTGTCAGCAGATGGGGATATTCTCTATGTATTTCCCAAGGGGATCCGCCAGATTTTGGCTGCCAAAGCAGCTCAGGATCAGTGGGCGCAACGGCGCAAAAAACTATGGCTTTTTTTCCTCAAAATCTTTCGGGCATCCTTTGGGGTATTTCTCATTGTTGAGTTTGTCTTGATCGTGACGGCAATTATCCTGCTGATGAGTTCCTCGAGCCGGGAAGGGGGAGATAGTCGCCGCC
>JAUQVP010000089.1:0-9750 GCA_039794745.1 Thermostichales cyanobacterium HHBFW_bins_127
CTGATGAGGCTAGGATCGAATCAGTCAAGCCAGTCCTTGAGCATGACCTCTACTCCGGTGATTGCCGCCACCCGCCGCCGCCTCGCCCTCTGGTATAGCTCGGTTACGGCCGTGCTGCTGCTGCTGTTTGCCATCGCCATCTATTGGTACGTACAAGCCACCTTGGTCGACCGAGTGGACGATACCCTCAACCATGTGGTGGAAGTCCTGCAGGGATCCCCGAATGTGATTCAGGATTTTGGGGCGGCTTGGGCGGGGGATCTCGATGAGGACCATATTGACCTGGAGTGGTTTGATCCGGAGGGGCATTTGCTCTGGTCCACCCTGAGCAGTCCCTTGGGGATCCCGTTGCGGTTGCATTGGGCGGCGGAGACGGTGGATTTGCCGTCGGGGGCGAGTGTGCGTCAGATGACTCGGCCGCTGATGCTGGGATCCGAGTTATTGGGCTATGTGCGGGTGAGTCATCCTTGGTTTGAGGTGACCAAGCCGACGCAGCAGTTGGCCTGGGAATTGGGGCTAGGAATTGTGGGGATGGTGATGGCGGTGGCAGCGGTGGGGTGGTGGCTATCGGGGGTGGCGATGGCGCCGGTGCTCGACTCCTACCAACGCCTGAAGCAGTTCACTGCCGATGCTTCCCACGAGCTGCGCAATCCCATCGCCAGTATGCAAACCCAGGTGCAAGTTATCCTCCAAGATCCGGCCTTGGGAGAGGGGGAGCGTCAGCTTTGGCAGGGGATTGAGCGTCAGGCCCAGCGCTTGGGACGTTTGGTGGAAGACCTGCTGTTTTTGGCCCGGCAAGATCACCGGGGCCTTAGCTCCACTCAGTGTTGTCCTGTGGATGCCATTGTTATGGATGTGGTGGACAACCACCAAGCCCTTGCCCACCAGCAGCAACTGCAGCTCAGCCTAGAGATTGACGGTGGTGTTGACACTGAACCAGTCTTCAACGTGGACGGCGACTACGACCAATTGCAGCGGCTATTCACCAATTTGATCAGTAACGCCATCCAATACACCCCCGCCGGTGGATCTATCCATGTCCAAGTCAGCCATCACCCCAAAGGCATTGCCGTCCAAGTGCGCGACACCGGCATCGGTATCCCTGCTGCTGCCCTCCCCCGCCTCTTCGATCGCTTTTACCGCGTTGATCCCACCCGCCGCTCCCAAGGCTCCGGCCTAGGCCTAGCCATTGCCCACAGCATCGTCCAACTCCACCAAGGGGAAATCCTCGTAGAAAGCCAACCCAACCACGGCAGCACCTTCACCGTCCTCCTCCCCCGCAGCCGGGATCCCCACTGTCAAACTGGCTAGGCCCAGTCATCCCGTTTGCTGAAGGTTTCTTGATAGACGCGACCTTGGGCATGGATGGCGCGGCTACGGCGGAATAGCTCCGCTTCAGTGATCCCCCAGGTTTGCAACACCTGATCTAGATCCCGCTGGATGTCCCGCGCCCCCGGAAACCCCATATAACGAATCCGCAAGCGGGCAATCTCGACCACCACCAACTCCGGCACAGGATCCCGATGCACTTGGGTCAGCAATTGATTCAACAACTGCCGATCCGGCGCGTATTGGGGGTGCTGATAGTCTTTATCCATCAGGGCAACTCCTCCTGATAGCCCAAACTGCGCAACATCCCCGCCGACTGCCGCCAATGGGGGCGCACCTTGACGAACAATCCCAAATAAATCTTGCCAGCAATCAGCTTTTCCATCTCCCGCCGCGCCCCCTCCCCAATCTGCTTGAGCCGGGATCCCTCACTGCCGATGAGGATGCGTTTTTGCGACTCCCGCTCCACATAGATGGTGGCCAGAACCCGGGTAATGTGAGGTAACTCCTCCACCTGATCAATCACCACCGCCACCGAATGGGGGATCTCCTGGCGAGTTTGCAGCAGGATTTGTTCCCGGATCAATTCCGCCATGATAAAGCGCTCCGGTTGATCCGTCACCTGATCGGGAGGATAGTAGTAGGGCCCCGGGGGCAGCAGCGCCACCACCTGATCCAACAGCGGCGTCAAAGTTGCCGGATCTAGGGCCGAAACCCTCACCCAAGGCGCCTGGGGCAACAACTGCCGGTAGCTAGCACCAATCTCCTCCCGATCCCCCGCCGGCGGCACATCCTGCTTATTCAAACACAACACCGTCGGGATCCCAGGGGGACAGAGTTGGGCAATAAAAGCATCCCCCTTCCCGGCCGGTTGGGAGCCGTCCACCACCAGCACAATCACATCCACCGCCTTCATGGCGGCCTGGGCATTGTGGACCAGGATTTCCCCCAAGCGGTGCTGGGGCTTATGGATGCCGGGGGTATCCACAAAGATCAACTGGGCATGGGGTAACGTCAGGATCCCCTGCAGGCGATTGCGGGTAGTTTGGGCCACCGGGGAGGTAATAGCAATCTTCTGGCCAATGAGAGCATTGAGCAAAGTAGATTTGCCCACATTCGGTCGCCCCACCAAAGCCACAAAGCCCGAGCGAAACCCCGGCGGAGCAGCCGGGATCATGCCTCAGAACCAGCCGGTTGACTTTCCGCAAACTCCGCCTCCACCACCCCAGGGGTCACCAAAGGCTCCGTTGCCTCAGCCACAGCAAAGGGATCCCCAACCGGATTGCCCTCCTTATCCACCCAGGTGATTTGGCTTTGGTCCACCAGCCAGCGCAGAGTTTTTTGGATCAGCAATTCCTGATGCAAATTGGTGATGACTTCCTTGACATTATTTGGGTTTACCTGTCCCGGATAATTCTGAACCAACTCTTGCACCGCTACATCCAGTTCCGTTTGTCCCACCTCAATTTTTTCCCGGCGAATAATTTCCCCGAGCACCAATCCCCGTTGGATTCGCTGCACCGCCTCTGGTCGCAGCCGCTCCGCTAGTGCCTGCCAATTGTCCTTCGCCGCCTCTAGTAACTCTTCCCGATTCACCCCCAGGGACTTTTGCAATTGTTGCAACGATTCACTCACCATCTTTACCAATTCATTCTGAACTAGGCTTTCCGGCACCTCCAGCGTTATCTGTTGCAGCAGATGATCTAGCAGAGCATTGTGGGCATTAGCCTGGCACCGTTTCAGGGCATTGCGTTTTTCCCGTTCCTCCAGAAAAGTCCGCAATTCTGCCAAGGTCTGAAAAGCACTAATCCCCTGGGCAAACTGATCATCTAGCTCCGGCAACTCCTTAGCCTTAAGATCATTGAGCGTGACGCGAAACTTCAAAACCTTACCGGCCAAATTGGGGTCAAAATAATCCTCCGGAACCGTAACCACAATCTCCTTCATGTCATCGATACTCATCCCCACCACCCCTTCACAAAAGCCGGGATAAAAATTGCCCGCTTTTAGATCTAATTGGAAATCATGGGCCGTAGAACCTTCCACAGGAGAACCGTCCTCAAAGGTTGCCGTAAAGTCGAGAATTGCCACATCTCCCATCTGGGCAGGGCGGTCACTGACCGGGATCAACGTCGCCCGCTCTTCCCGATAACGCTGCAGCGTTGCCTCGACTTCTTGCAAATCCGGCTCCGCCCGCTGCACCTGCACCGCCAAACCCTTATACTCCGGCAACTCCACCGTCGGCATCACCTCCACCGACCCGGAAAAACTCAACTCCCCATCCGGTTGGTAGTTGGCCAGCAGTCCCTGAATGCCTCCGTCTAGTTCAAACTCCCCCAAAGGAGAAATATTGGCTTCCTTAAGGGCTTTTTGCACCGTTGTTTGCAGCAAATCCTCCAGGGCTGCCGCCTTAATCTGCTCCTTGCCCACCGCCCTGATCACCATACTCACCGGCGCCTTGCCCTTGCGAAACCCAGGAATATCCGAGGTGGCACAGATTTGCCGCAGGGTTTTGTCGTAGCCCCGTTTCACTTGGTCGGCAGGAATCACAAAGCTCAAGCCAATGCGGCTGCCAGGACGCTTTTCTTGGGTAATCTGCATGGGGCAATCTGGAATGAGAGATGCGATAGTCCATCATAGCAGTTGCCCGCTCGGGATCCCCAGCCCTTGAAAAAGCCCACAACAGCCGCTAAAGTCAGAGATGTCGTTGCGTTAGGGAGCTGTGCCCGTGTCCTTATGTAGTAGTACTTGCTGGAATGTTCAGTTGGGTGTGTGCCGGCTGTGCGCCGGGGCTGTTCTCTAACCCGTTTTCTGGAGTTTGTGGCCGGAAACTGCGTAGAGTTCCTTCCGGCAGTCAGGTCAACTGAATATTCGCTAGACCGCTCCTGTGCCCATGAGGATCTTCCCTAATCTTTTTTGGGGAGGTGATTCTATGCAGGAGCGGATAGTTTTTTCAGGGACACAGACACCTTGAACTAAGAGATGACTAGCCTGCTCAGGTTTGGCTGTTAACAGCAAGCAAGATTACAGCCGCGTTGGTGATTTACCCATGGCTGTGGCTTGAGCAGAATTGACTAGCCTTGGTGCTGCAATCAGGTTGTCAGTCCAACCAAGTATTGAGCGCTAAGGTATTCTTCGTCTTTGGCTTCAGAACCTAATCATTGATTTTCCAGAGCATTTTGGCTCAGAACCTAGGGTTGACCCGATGTCAGTTCCCCACTGATAAGTTCCCAAATCTAGAGAATAGGGTTATTTGATTTTCTCAGCGAGAATGTCCATCCTGATCCGGCTCAAAATCTGCTGGTCTCTAGGATGGATCCTAGGCTAAAAGTGGGACCGGGGTTTCCGTGAGGCGAGCCAACCTCTGCCAATGTGATGTTTACGATGAAAGACGGGGCAAGGTGATTGCGGTGAGTTTGCCTAATTTGCAGATCCTCAGTACGGTGGGTATCGGCCCTGATACGGTGGCCATTGCTCCCAATGTCAGGTTGGGGTGGTGAGATAAGGAACTTGAGACAGAACCCCTGATTCTACCCCGCCCCCTAGGGAGTGTTTCCATCCTCGATTTGCACCAAGGCCCGGCTAGATGCGTTTGATTGAAGTTGCTCAGGTGGATATCAATTCCCTCGCTCCGGGAGGGTTCCGCATCACGAACTTTGATTTGGGATCCCGATACCTGGTGGACAGCATGGGCCGGGGGGTTTGTACCAGTTCTGATGGCTATGTACGGGGGAGGATAGCGCCGTTTACGGCCTCGCGGGAGCCGGATGGGATTGCTATTTCGCCGGATGGGCGTTTTTTCATTACGGCGGATGAGGATAATGTGGCGGTGGCCGACTACGATGCCGGGGAGGGAGACCGGGGGCGTAGTATCAGTGCTTTCGATGCGGTCACCGGGGCCCTGCTGGGGGACAGTGGCAATTTGATTGAGCAGTTGGTGGTGAGGGAGCGACTGCCCATGCGCTGCAGCAGTAAAGGACCAGAGCCGGAAGTGGTGGATCTGGGGGTTGTGGAGGGGGGTTGTGGAGGGGCGACTGTTGGCGTTTGTGTCCCTGGAGCGCTCCGATGCGGTGTCCATTTTTGATGTCACCCGCCCAGGCAGTATGACTTTGTTGGATACGGTGCCCCTGATCACTGACCCGACTGACCCGAATTATGTCATCGGTAATGACCGCTCCGCCCGCCTGCAACCGGAAGGGATCAAGTTTATTCCGGCGACCCATCAGGTGGTGGTGTCCAATTCGGCGGCCAATCCCCGCACCATCAGCCTGATCAATCTGACGGTGACCCCCCAGTAAGGCTGAACCCCAGCCAACTGAGGACCTCAAGCACCTCCACCAACAGGCCGTAGCAGTCTCCGGTCAAGCCTTGGGGGAGGCGCTTGCTGATCCAACTGCCCACTACCCCCGTCACCCCGGCGGCAGCCAAGCCCATTGCCAACCCCAGCCAGCCCCCAATCCCCACCAATACCCCCACCACCCCCAGGGAAACCCAGGTCACCAGCCAGCGATTACAGCCGGCTTTGTAGGCCACCCCCAACCCCTCCTCTCGCCCATAGGGAAACCAGGCCACCGCCAACACCAACCCCCACCGCCCCACCAAGGATCCCGAAAGGAGAGCTGGCGGCAGCAAGGACGGGGGCAAGTGAGTTAGGGCCAGCCACTTGCCCATCAGCAGAATCCAGGCTCCCCCCACGGCAAAACTGCCTACCCGGCTATCTTTGAGGATCTCCAGCCGCCGTTGGGGATCCCGAGTCCAGAGGGCATCGCAGCAGTCCAGGAAGCCATCAAAATGGAGCATCCCCGTTAGCCCCAGCAAAGCTGAGACCAGGATCCAAGCCAGTAGTTCTCGGCTCAGCCAGGGGTGGAGCAGGGTTTGGATCCCCCAGAGGATCCCGCCTAGCCCTAGCCCGACTAGGGGGAAAAATCTTACCGCTTGGGCCACATCCGTTGTCCTGATGGGATCCCGCAGTCCCGTGGGCAGGACGGTGAGGAGGGCGATGGCTATCTGCAACACCCGTATCCAGTAGCGTATCAAAGTCGCTTTCCCAAGTTTGCCTTTGCTAGGCTATCGTGGTTGCCAGAGGACAGGTGAGTCATAGTTATGGGCTGGAAACTTGCACCCTTAGGCATGCTCCTGGTGCTCACCGGTTTATGGGGGATCCCGGTTCAGGGTCAGGCATTATTTTATTCTCCTCGTCCGGATGCTACCTTGCTCAAGGCTCAGAGTGCCCAGTTGGCCAGTGATGCCATTCGTTTGGTGCAGTTGGGTCGGGCGGTGGAAGCCTTGAATCGGGCTCGTTTGGCGGTGCAATTGGATCCCACCTCTCCGGAATTGTGGCTGATTTTGGGCAGTTTGCATCTGGAGAACCGCAACTACCCGGATGCGGTCAGCACCTTGGAGCAGGCGCGGCAACGGGACGGCAACAATCCCAGTATCTTATTCACCTTGGGGGAAGCTTACATGCGTACCCAGCAGTATGTCCAAGCCGTCGAAGCCCTAGAAGCCGGCTTGGCCCTGCGTCGGGATGACCCCAACGGCTACTTCCAACTGGGCAATGCCTATCTGCTCAAAGGGGATCTCAATGCTGCCCGGCAACAGTTTACCGCTGCCATTGCCGTCAGCGACACCTTTTGGCCTGCCATCAACAACCTAGGGCTGGTGGACTACGAGCAAGGGGACATCCCCGCTGCCATGGCCAACTTTGAAGCCGCCATGCGCCTGGACGAAACCATTGCCGAACCCCGGCTGGCTTTGGCTACCGCCCTATTTGTCCAAGGCAACGTCAGCGAAGCGGAGCAACTGGGCATCAAAGCCCTGCAACTCGACCCCAGCTACGGCGAACTAGAAACCCTGCGCATCAACCTCTGGGGATCCCGACTGTTGCAGGATGCCCAGATTTTTTTGCAGCGGCCTCGGATTCGGGAAGCCCTATTTCAGGCGCGGCTCAGTCGCCAAGAGCAAGGGGGCAGTCTCTAGCATAATGGCAGTGGAGAACTGGAACCTGTCCATGTCCATTCGTCTGCTGGCCCTCGATATTGATGGCACCTTAGCTGGGGAAGACAACCAAGTCAGCCCTGCTGTCTGCCAAGCCATCCAAGCTGCCCAAGCTCGGGGGGTGAAAGTTGCCATCGTCACCGGGCGCATGCACCGTTCTGCCACCCGCTTCCACCGCACCATCCACGCCGACCTGCCCCTGTGCAGCTATCAGGGGGCCCTGATCCGGGATCCCGACACCCAGATCACCTATCAGCATCAGCAACTGCCCACGGATCTGACCGAGCGGCTGCTGGCCAGTTACCGGGAGTTTCCCCTGGTGGTGCACATCTACATTGATGACGAACTCTACGTCCAGACCCCCAACCCCCTCAGCCTCGCCTATGCCGAGCGCTCCCAGGTGCCCCTGCACATCCTTGGGGACCAGCCCCTGCCCGCCCCCCCCACCAAAGTCCTAGCCATGAGCGAAGATACCGCCCTGATTGACCAGCTCTACCACGAGTTTCGCCAGCGCTATCCCCAAGAGGAACTCTACCTGACCAAATCCCACCCCACCTTCCTGGAAGCCACCCACCCCCACGTCAACAAAGGGCAAGCCGTCCAGTACCTGGCCGAAACCCTGCTGGGGATCCCGGCGGAGCAAGTCATGGCCATCGGCGACAGTGACAACGACCGGGAGATGCTCGCCTATGCCGGTATCGGTGTGGCCATGGGCAATGCCAATCCCCAGATCCGCCAAGCCGCCGACTGGGTTGCCCCCTGTGTAGAAGCTGACGGCGTTGCCGCTGCCATTGCCCACTTTATCTTGAGCTAGCCATGTCTGCCGAACCCAGTGCCAGTGCCGTTCCCGTTTATCAAGTGCGCCTGATCAACCCAGCCCTCGGCTTAGATCGCACCCTTGCCGTCCCCGCCAACGAATACATCCTCGACCAAGCCCTAGCAGCCGGGATCCCCCTGCCCCACTACTGTCGGATTGGCTGTTGCAGCACCTGTGTTTCCAAGCTCGAGTCCGGCAGCGTCAACCAGAACGACCAATGTATCCTCAACGAGCCCGAGCTGGCTGCCCAGCTAGTGGTGATTTGCTGTGCCCTGCCCACCTCCGACTGCACCATCCGCACCCACCAACAGGATCTCTATCGGCAACTACAGCCACGTTAAATACGTCCTTTGTAGGATGTCAAAGCAGCAGCCAGGGTCTAGGATAAAGTCCTACATTCTCAAACAGGCGGGATCCCTGAGCCGTAGTGATACGCGGTGCAGTCTTCCCAAAGCTTTGTAGAATGTAGGTACTGATTGCCCCCTTGCAATTGCCTTATGTATTCCGGGGAATTGGTTTTGGGTGGGTCCTACTGAGGCGAGTTGTCGTGTGGAATTCTCATGGCTGACTGCATCTGCCTAAATCCCAACTGTCCCAAGCCGGAGAACCCTGACCATCTAGTCACCTGTCAGGCCTGTGGCAGTCCGCTGATGGTGCGCAACCGCTACCGGGCCGTGCGCAAATTGGGTCAAGGGGGTTTTGGCTCCACCTTTATCGCCCGGGACATGGACTTGCCCTCCAAGCCCTACCGGGTGATCAAGCAGCTGCGCCTCAACCACAGCAATCCTGAGATTGCCAAACTATCCCTAGAGTTATTCAATCGGGAAGCAGAAGTGCTGGAAAAATTGGGTCAGCACTCCCAGATCCCCAGCCTTTATGCCCACTTTGAGGAAAACGGCAACTACTACTTGGTGCAGGAGTTTATTCTGGGGCTGACCCTATCCCAGGAGGTGCATCGCAACGGGCCGATGAATGAGCTACAGGCACGGCAAGTGATGCAGGAAGTGCTTTTGATTCTCAGCTATGTCCACAGCCAGAATACGGTGCATCGGGACATCAAGCCCGCTAACTTGATTCGCCGCAAAGACGACCAGCGGCTGGTGTTGATTGATTTTGGGGCGGTGAAAAACCTCGAGACCGGTAAAAACAAGCCGGCCCTGGAAAATACGGCCATTCGTTCCATGGGCTTTTCCCCCCCGGAGCAGATTCAAGGGCAAGAGGTCAACCCCTCCAGCGATCTCTATGCCCTAGCAGCCACCTGTCTCAACCTGATGACCCTAGAGTCCCCCACCAAGTTTTTCAACCCCCATACCGGTCAGTGGGACTGGTCAGAAGTTTTGAACCTCTCCCCTGAGTTTGATCAGATTTTGCGCACCATGCTGGATCAGCGCATGGATCAGCGCTTCCCCAGCGCTACCGACGCCCTGCGCGCCTTACAAGGTTTGAAAGCAGACAATAGCCACGTCAGCCGTGTCTCCATAGCCAAGAGTACCTCCAGCCAGCCGATCATTTCCACCAGTGTTTCCAGCAGTTGGGCGGCCCGCCGCCCAGAAACCCCAGGCCTCTACAGCCCCAGCACCGGCTTCACCCCCAGTCAGCCTCCCAGC
>JAUQVP010000090.1:0-9589 GCA_039794745.1 Thermostichales cyanobacterium HHBFW_bins_127
ATGGGATCCCCGCGGCAGGAGCGTTGGATCCAGGGGCAGCGGTTCTTGTTGCCCCAGGCGTTGTGGATGGGGGTGGGGGGGAGTTTCGATATTTGGGCCGGTAAAAAACAGCGGGCCCCCCGTTGGTGGCGTGACCATCAGTTGGAATGGTTGTATCGTCTTTATCAGGAACCTTGGCGCTGGCGGCGGATGTTGGCTTTGCCTCGTTTTGCTTGGGCCGTGCTGTGGCAACAGGAGTGAGTCATGATGGTTGATTCCACCAGTCCCTCGCTGTATGCAACCTTTCCTGGTCAGGAGCGGGATTATCGGGGACAAGTGATCTTACATCGGGTGACGAAGGTGTTTCCCGGTGGGACTTGTGTGTTGGAGGATGTCAGTTTGCGCATTGCCCAGGGGGAGTTTGTTTTTATTACGGGGGTTTCTGGGGCGGGCAAATCCACTTTGCTGCGCTTGCTCTACGGGGCCGAGGCGGTGACCCAGGGGCGGGTGATTGTGGATAATACGGAGCTGACCCGGATTCGCCCCCGGCCCCTGGCTTTGCTGCGGCGGCGCTTGGGGGTGGTGTTTCAGGATTACCGGCTGCTGAGCAATCGCACGGTCAATGAAAATGTGGCGTTTGTGCTGCGGGCCCAGGGTATGTCCCCGGCGGAAATCCGCCGCCGCCTCGAACCAACGCTGAAAATGGTGGGGCTAGCCCACAAGGGGCAGCGCTTTCCCCATGAACTGTCGGGCGGGGAGCAGCAACGCCTCAGTTTAGCCAGAGCTATTGTCAACACCCCTACGATCCTGCTGGCGGATGAACCCACGGGCAATTTGGATCAGGAAAACTCCCTGTTGGTGTTGCAAATCCTGGAGCGGCTCAATTCCTTTGGGGTGACGATCCTGATGACCACCCACGATCCTTATTTGCTGGCTCAAGCCCGGCACCGGGTACTACGCCTCCAGGACGGGCACCTGTTTGATGTCACCCCTGTTGGACCGTGAGGTTGCTACGATGACTACCCCTCGCCCTTGGATGGCCCCTTCCTTGCTCAGCACCTTTGGCTACAAGCTGGCCTATCTCCTCCATGAAACCCTGCTGGGGCTACGGCGGGGTGGCTGGCTGAATTGGGCCGCTGTCAGTACCCTGATGGTGCTGTTGTTTTTGGTGGGGATCAGTCTGCATCTGTCCTGGGGGCTGGAGTCGAGCTTGGGTTCTTTGGGCAACCAACTGCAAATTTCTGCCTACCTGCGCCCGGCGGAGTCCGCCCAAAGTGTCCTGCCTACGGTTCGCGCCCTTGAGCATGTGGCAACAGTGCAGGTCATCACCAAGGAGCAAGCCTGGAAAAGCCTCCTGATCGATATGGGCCTGCGGGATCAAGCGGCGGTGGAGCAACAACTCGGCCACAACCCCCTCGTCGATACCCTGCGGGTGCAGGTGGACAATATCCTCTACCTAGATGCGGTCGCCGCCGCCCTCAAGCGCCTCGCTCCCATTGAAGAGGTGGCCTATGGCTCCCAAGTGGTGCGACAATTGCAGTCCCTGCAGGAAACCCTACGCCTGGGCTCCCTGACGGTGACGGGAGTCTTGACCCTGGCCACGGTGGCGGTCATCACCACCACCATCCGCCTGATCGTCATGGCCCGCCGCCGGGAAATCGAGGTGATGCAATTGGTGGGAGCCACCGCCGCCTGGATCTACCTTCCCTTCGTGCTGCAGGGATTTCTCTTCGGGGTAATCGGTGCCCTGGCCGCCTGGGCGCTCATCCTGGGATCCCAAGGGGTACTGGCGGATCTGTTTGGCTCGGTTTTGGCCCTGCCCTTCCTAAAAGGCATCGGGGATCCCGATCCGGGTCGTTATTGGTTATTGCCTTTAATGTTGCTAGGGCTGGGGACCTTTTTGGGGACGATGGGGAGTTTGATAGCCGTGCGGCGCTCGAGTCGCTAGGGCATTTGCCAGTGCAGTTCCACTTCCACCAGCCCTTGGTGGTAGCGCCGCTGCCAGGATCCCTGGGGCAGGTCGCGGGCGATGGTGTTCATGGCTTTGGTACCCGCACCCCCCTTGCGCACCGAACCGGTGGAAACCCCATCGTTGATCACCTGCAGGCAGCAGCGGGATCCCGATTGGGACAGGCAGATCCGCACGAAGGTGGCGGTGCCCTTAGGGGGTTGGACATGGTGGATGACATTGTTGAGGGCTTCCCGCAGAAAGCGAATAATATCTTCCCGGGCATCGAGCCATTCCCGGCTGCTGCTTTCCTGTAAGGGTTCAATCTCCAACATCACTGGCAGGGTCAGGGATCCCGAGGCTTGGCATTCTCGCACATAGGCGCGGATGCCTTCGTGGAGTCCGGCTTTCAGGGCTGGGGAGATGCGCAATTTATCGGCGAGGGTGCGGACATCATTGAGTTGGTCGCGGATCCCTTGGCCGATGGCTTGTAATTGTTCTAGGAGTTGGTCATAGGCCTTGGCTGGGATGGGTTGTCCTTGGGCCTGTTGCCACTGCCAGGCTTCGATGCTGTCCATGGCCAATTTCAGTTCTTGCAGTTCTTGGTCATGAATATCCGTGGCCACTCGGTAGAGGAGTTTACGGGCTTGGTCAATAATGGCTTCCTGTTCCGCCTGTCGCAACCGTTCTAGCTCCTGCTGTTGGCTGAGCAGGCGTTCCCGATTGCGCAGCAGGATGCTGGTCAGGGTTGTGCAGCCCAAGGTAGCGCCCGCCACCACCCCCGGGATCACCAAGGGCCAGATCCACCAGCCCCAGAGCACCTGGGCCAGCATCCAGGCCGTATAGCTCCCCCCCAGCAGCAGTCCCCCCAGCAGCAGGTGCCACCAGCGCTTGGCTGCCACCACCCCCAGCCCCGTCCCCACCCCCAGCAGCACCAACAGCACGGCCCGCCCCGGTCCCGGCAGCACTCGATAGGCCTGCCCCTGCAACAACGACGACAGGATTTGAGCCTGCACCACCACCGCCGGCACCATCTCCCCCGTCACCAGCCGCACCGGAAACGTCTCCGGATAGCCCCCCACAAACCCCACCAACACCACCTTGCCCTGGAGCTGCTCCCGCAGCCCCAACACCTGACCACAGGGATCCCCACCACAGACCTCTTCAACCGTCAGCATCGGGATCCCGGGTTGAGGAGTGAGGGGATTAAAGAAAAAGGGTTTTGCCCCTTGGCGGAACAGATCGGCAGCGAGGGTAGGGCGGAACTTGAGCAGGGCCAAAGCTTCCACACTGGCAAAAGTTTGGGGCACCTTACTATCTTGGCGGATGAAGGTTTGGCGCAACTGGGCGATGCGAATTTGCCCGGCATCATCGAGTTGGTACTGGACAAAGCCCTGGACAAACTCCGGCGGGACCACGGGTGCCAAACTATCCGGCGTATAGGTGAGGAAATGGTTATAGATGGGAAACTCCTTTTGGCCCAGACTTTCGCTGATACGGGTAGCCAGCACCAGCCGCTCCGGGTAGCGCACCAGCAGTTCCTGCAGGGGGGCATCCAGGTTTTCATTGCCCACCCGCTGGGGTGTCAGGAAACTGCTGGGCAGATTCAGCACCACCACCGCCGCCCCGGCATCGAGCAAACTGGCAGTCAGTTCTGCATAATTGCCCCGTTCCAGGCGAAACCCCATCCCATCCCCATCAATGCCGATCACCCGCAGGTGGGGGTCTGGCTTTTGGGGGGATCGCCAGCTCAGTCCCCAGCGCAGGGCCAGATTTTCCCACTGATAGAACATCGGACTAGTAGCCGACAGGGCCATCACCAGGCCCCACCCCAAGCCCCACCCCAGTCCCCAGCGCCAATGTTTCATCAGGGATCCAACCACACTCCCATCTATCCTAGACAGAGGGGCATTCTTATTTTGCGGGGCTTAGGCGCAGAGGCTGAGGATTCCCTGAGGATTCTATGTACTTGCGTGAAGCAGATCTGAAGGCAACCTTACAGTATTGCCCTTGCCGATGCAGATCGGCCAGGATCCCTAAGGGAGAGAGACAGGAGCCTTTGAGATGACCACACGGTTACACCAGCTTTGGGAGCATGGGCAAAGCGTCTGGATGGACAACCTCAGTCGCACCATCATCAGCAACGGCGAGCTAGCCCGTTGGATCGACCAAGGCGTCCGCGGCATCACCTCCAACCCAGCCATTTTCAAAAATGCCATCGCCGGCAATACCGACTACGACGCCGGCATCCAAACAGCCCTGCAATCCGGTGCCAGCATCAACGACATCTACGAAAGCTTGGTCTTGCAGGACATCAGCGACGCTGCCGCCCTGTTTTTACCCGTTTATGAAGCCAGTCAGGGGCTAGACGGCTACATTAGCATCGAAGTCTCCCCCAAACTGGCCCACAGTACCGCCAGCACCATCCTGGAAGCCCAGCGATTTTTCCAGATTTTGGCCCAGCCCAACATCATGATCAAGATCCCCGGCACCGCCGAAGGGCTGCCTGCGGTCACCGAAGCCATTGCCGCTGGCATCAACGTCAACGTCACCCTTCTATTTTCGATTCAGAACTACATCGAGACCGCCTGGGCTTACATTGCCGGTTTAGAAAAACTGGATGCCGCAGGCGGGGATATTAGCCGAGTGGCTTCCGTAGCCAGCTTTTTCCTCAGCCGCATTGACACCAGCATTGATAAGCTCCTCGATGCCAAGATGGCCCAAGGGATCGACTGCGCTTCCCTGAAAGGCACAATTGCCATTGCCAACGCCAAACTTGCCTATCAAGAGTACCTGAAGATTTTCAGCAGCGAGCGCTTCCAAAAATTAGCAGCCAAAGGGGCCAGACCGCAGCGGTTGCTCTGGGCTTCCACCTCCACCAAAAACCCCGCCTATCGCGACACCCTCTACGTCGAAGAACTGATCGGCGCCAACACTGTCAATACCATCCCCCCCGAGACCCTAGTGGCCTTCCTCGATCACGGGCAGGTGGCCGACACCCTCACCCAGGATCTGGAAGCGGCCCAGCAAGCCATGCAGGCATTGACAACCCTCGGCATTGATCTAGAGCAGGTCTTGGCAGATCTGCAGGCAGATGGGGTGGAGAAATTTGTCCAGGCCTTCGACCAGCTCTTGGCTGCCCTAGAAGCCAAAGTCCAGCAGATGAGTACCGTCGGCGTTTAGGCGTTTACCTGAGGGCTTTATGCTGAATCTAGCGGAAAATCCCCTGCGGGTTGGACTCAGTCAGGAACGCACCCCCGATCCCTGTATTTTGGTGCAGTTTGGTGCTTCCGGGGATCTAGCGGCCCGCAAGCTGATTCCAGCCTACTATCGTCTCTTTCAGCAGCGGCGGCTGCCGCCGGAGTTTACCATTGTTGGGGTAGCCCGCCGGGACTGGAACCACCAGACCTACCGGGAAAAGATGCGGGCCGCCGTGGCAGAATTTGCCCCCAAAGACCTAGGTGTGGAGGCAGTTTGGCAGGACTTTGCCAGCCGCCTGTTTTTTTATCGCCTTGATATTGGCGACAGCGCCGGCTTTGCTGGCCTGAAAACCTTCCTGGAAGAGCTAGATCAGCAGCGGGGCACCCGCGGCAATCGCGTCTTTTACCTAGCCGTCGCCCCAGACTTCTACGGGCAAGCGGTGCAAACCCTGGGGCACATGGGCATGGTCGGGGATCCCACCAAGACGCGGGTGGTGATTGAGAAGCCCTTCGGGCATGATCTCACCTCGGCCCAGGAATTGAACACGATTGTGCGCAGCATTTGCAAAGAGCGGCAGATTTACCGCATTGACCATTATTTGGGCAAAGAAACCGTCCAAAACCTACTGGTCTTTCGCTTTGCCAATGCCATTTTTGAACCCCTTTGGAACCGCAACTACATTGACCATGTGCAGATTACCGTTGCCGAAACCGTCGGCGTCGAAGAGCGGGCGGGCTACTACGAAACCGCTGGCGCCTTGCGGGACATGGTGCAAAACCACTTGATGCAGGTGTATTGTTTAACGGCCATGGAGCCGCCGGTTTCCCTAGGGGGGGATGGGGTGCGGGATGAAAAAGTGAAAATCCTGCAAGCCACCCGGCTGGCGGATCCCCGCCATGTTCCCCTGTGTGCCGTGCGGGGGCAGTATACCAGCGGCTGGATGGGGGGCAAGGAAGTTCCCGGCTATCGGCAGGAACCCAACGTTGCCCCCGACTCCATGACCCCCACCTACGTGGCTTTGAAACTACTCTGTGACACTTGGCGCTGGCAGGGGGTGCCGTTTTACCTGCGCACTGGCAAGCGCATGCCCAAAAAAGTTTCCGAGGTGGCGATTCATTTTCGCCAGGTGCCCCTATCTCTGTTTCCTTCGGCGGTGCAGCAGGTCAACCCCAACATTTTGGTGTTGCGGATTCAGCCCAACGAGGGCATTTCCCTGCGCTTTGAAGCCAAAATGCCGGGAGCCGAGATCCGCAGCCGCTCTGTGGAAATGGACTTCCGCTATGGGGCCACCTTTGGGGCTAGCACAGCGGATGCCTACGACCGACTCCTGCTGGATGCCCTGTTGGGGGATCAGACCCTGTTTACCCGCTCTGATGAGGTTGAGGCGGCGTGGCGGGTGGTCACCCCGGCAATTACCGCCTGGGAAACAGGTCCTCAGGACCCAGCCACCCTGCATACCTACGCTGCGGGATCCTGGGGCCCGAAGGCGGCTGATGATCTCCTCAACAAAGATGGGCGCCGGTGGCGGCGACCCTAGGGGGATTGTGCAACAATTTGTGAAAAAACCGCTTTTAAGGGCAGATGAGGGCGGCAGCAGCCTTCCCCACCCCCTCAGCATCAGGATCTCGTTCTAGAATTGTGGGGTTATTGGCGGAGCGGCTCCATGACCCCAGGATTGACCTCAACAGACGTGCTGGCCCACCATGCAGTGCAACCGGAAAAAGGACATCGTTTGGTCCTTGGCCATTCCCTTTTGTCCCGTCGTTTGTTGTTGATTGAAGAGCTGTGGGAAACTGTCCTGCGAGAGGAATGTGGGCAGGAGCTGATTGATTTGCTGCGGCAACTGCGAGCCATCGGTTTGCCCATGGAGCAGGAACAACCCCAACCTGAGGTTTTGCAACTGATCGAAAACCTGGATTTGCTGCGGGCTATTCAGGTCACCCGGGCTTTTGCTCTCTTCTTTCAGTTGGTCAATATTTTGGAGCAGCACTACGAACGGCTAGAGGACGATGCCACAGGTTTTGAAACCAGCAGCCCCTACCGTTGGTTGCGCAAGTGCGAGCGATTTGATCTGCTGTTTCCCTACCTGCGCTCCCAAGGGGTGCCGCCAGGGCTGCTGAGCAATTTATTTCGCTGTTTGAGTGTGCGGTTGGTGTTTACAGCCCACCCCACGGAAATCGTCCGTCACACCATTCGGGAAAAGCAGCGGCGATTCTCCCATTTGCTGGCTGAGCTCGACCGCTACCCTGATTTAGAATCCCCAGAATTGGCAGATCCGGCTCTGCATTGGAAGCTGACCCTATTGCGGGAGCAGTTGATGGAGGAAATCTTGCTGTGGTGGCGCACAGATGAAATTCACCAGGTGCGACCAACGGTGCTCAGCGAGGTGGACTATACGTTGCATTATTTTGATGCTGTCATTTATGACGTTATGCCCTTATTTCACCAGCGTTTGAGCCGGAGTTTGCAGAAGGCTTTTCCGGAGGTGGAACCGCCGCGGCCAGGCTTTTGCCATTTCGGCTCCTGGGTGGGATCGGATCGGGACGGCAACCCCTCTGTCACCGCTGATGTAACCTGGCAAACGGCCTGCTATCAGCGGGATTTGATTCTCGGCAAGTATATTCGTTCGGTGGAAGGCTTGATTCAAACCCTCAGTCTTTCCCAACACTGGGGGGGAGAGGTGGATCCCAGACTCTTAGAAGATCTCGACAAAAATCAGCTTCGCTATCCCCAGATTTATGATTCCCTGTCTTTGCGCTACCATCAGGAACCCTATCGGCTCAAACTCAGCTACATTCAGCACCGGCTCCAGTTGACCCGCGAGCGCAATCAGCTTTTGGCCCAGGGCAAAGATCAAGCGGCAACCACAACCGATATTTACAAATCTCCCCAGGAGTTTCTGGAAGAATTGACTTTGATCCAATCGAGCCTTGCCATGAGCCGGGTCACCTGTCGTGCCCTCAATGGGTTGATTGAACAGGTGCATGTTTTTGGCTTCCATCTAGCCTATCTCGACATCCGCCAAGATAGTCGTTTCCATGAGGCAGCCTTTACGGAAATCTGTGAATATTTGCGCCTTCTCGACCGCCCCTACTCGGCTCTCTCTGAATCTGAGAAAGTTGCCTGGCTCACTCAAGAACTGACAACCCGTCGGCCCCTTTTCCCCCGCCCAGATGCCCTCAGCGAAAAAACCCAGGAAGCCATCCGCACCGCCCAAGTCATCAAGCGCATCCAAGATGAGTTCTCCCCAGAAATGTGCCAAACCTATGTAATCAGTATGAGCCAGGATGTCAGCGACCTGCTGGAAGTGATGCTCCTCGCTAAGGAAGCTGGCCTCTATGACCCCATCACCCATCAGGGATCCCTGATGATTGTGCCGTTGTTTGAGACGGTGGAGGATTTGAAGCGGGCTCCTCAGGTGTTGGATGCGCTGTTGAATTTGCCCTTCTACCGAGCTTATTTGGCCAGCCAAGGGAATCTGCAGGAGGTGATGCTGGGCTATTCGGATAGCAATAAGGATTCGGGGTTTTTGAGCAGTAATTGGGAGATCTATAAGGCGCAACAGGCGCTGCAAAAGGTGGCTGCCCGCCATGGGATTTACCTGCAACTTTTCCATGGACGGGGGGGATCGGTGGGGCGGGGGGGTGGGCCTGCCTATGAGGCGGTGCTTTCCCAACCGGGGCGCAGTGTGGGGGGACGCATCAAAATTACGGAACAAGGGGAGGTCTTGGCCTCGAAGTATTTCCTGCAGGACTTAGCCATCTACAATATGGAGAGCCTGACCAGCGCTGTGATTCAAGCCAGTCTGCTGAGAACCCACCCAGATGACTATTTTGAGTGGTCGGAGTTGATGGAAGAATTAGCCACCATCGCCCGCAAGCACTATCGGGAACTGGTTTACGAGCAGGAAGGATTTAGTGAGTTTTTCCATCAAGTCACTCCCATCGAGGAGATCAGCAAACTGCAAATTAGCTCCCGCCCCGCCCGCCGAGAAGGAAAACGGGATCTCTCTAGTCTGCGGGCAATCCCCTGGGTGTTTAGCTGGACCCAAAGCCGCTTCCTCCTGCCGGCTTGGTATGGGGTCGGCACAGCCCTGCAGGACTATGTACAACGGGATCCCGAGCACAATTTGCGGGAGTTGCAGTATCTCTACCGGGAATGGCCATTTTTCCGCATGGTGATTTCCAAGGTGGAGATGACCCTGGCCAAGGTGGATATGTGTATTGCCAGGCATTATGTGCAGGAATTGACGGAGCCGGAGTTTCGCGAGCGGGCTGAGTTCTTTTTCCAACGCATCCAAGGGGAAATGGAACGCACCAAACAGGTCGTGTTGGCCATCACCCAACACCGGGAATTGCTCGACAGTAATCCTAAGCTGCAGTCCTCCGTCCGCCTGCGCAACGCCGCCATCCTCCCCCTCGGCTATATCCAAGTCAGCCTGCTCAAACGCCTGCGCCAACA
>JAUQVP010000091.1:0-8796 GCA_039794745.1 Thermostichales cyanobacterium HHBFW_bins_127
CCAATCGCCGCCTACGCATCTATCCTGCCTAGATGCCACACCCTGGCCAAAGCCCAGCACGGAACTATCAAACCTAGCCTGGCTTAAGTTTCTTAAGATACTCTCTTGGAAGAGAGGCCGGGGGTGAGTTTTGCTTTTTCCCCACCTGAAGTGGCGACTACAAGCCGACAGCAGAGCGAGCCAGCAACAAAAAAGCCGGGATTCCCGGCTCGAGTTTCTAGGAGATTGTTTTTTTAGTAAGCCAGGCCCATGCTGCGGGTGGTTTCGGCACCCAAATAAACGCGGATGCTGAGGAAATCCGTTGGGCAGGCGGTTTCGCAGCGCTTGCAGCCAACACAGTCTTCCGTACGGGGGGAGGCGGCAATAATGCCAGCTTTGTTATTGCCAGGCCAGGGCACCATCTCCAGCACATCCGTAGGGCAGGCACGAACACACTGGGTGCAGCCAATACAGGTATCGTAAATTTTGACGGTATGAGCCATGGGGTCACTCCAGACAAAGACAGGGCAAAGACAGGGCAAGGAAACCAAAAACCGCTTCTTAAACCAAATCAACCTGGACTTCAGTCTACAGTACACCCCCCAACCTCTTGGGATCCCGCTACAAAAGTTCAAGGAATGTCACACTCAGCTCTGTTGCAGAACTTCGGCAATGGCTTGGGGGTAGAGCTGGTGTTCTTGTGCTTGGATGCGGGCATGGAGGCTGGCGGGGGTATCATCGGGGAAAACGGGGACGGCCGCTTGGGCAATAATCGGCCCTTGATCCACCTCGAGGGTGACCCAATGGACGGTGCAGCCAGTGATTTTCACCCCGTAGGCCAAAGCCTGCTCGACAGCTCTCACCCCAGGAAAACTAGGCAGCAAACTGGGATGGATGTTCAGCACCCGCCGGGGATAGGCTGCCAAAAAGACCTCCGTCACCCGCCGCATCCAACCAGCCATAATCACCCACTCCACCCCATGCTGCCGCAATACCTCCACCACCGCCTGATCAAAGGCCTCCCGGCTGGGAAACTGACGGTGGTCTACCAAAACCGCCGGGATCCCGAGGGTTTTGGCCCGTTGGGCGACGCCGGCGTCGGGATTGTTGTAAACTACGACGGCGATTTCAGCCGTTAAAGATCCTTGGGCGATGGCGGTGGCGATGGCTTGACAGTTGCTGCCGTTGCCGGAGGCTAAGATCCCTAAGCGTGGGGGCACGAGGTTTTCTCCCTGAGGGGCCAGGTTTATTGTGGGGCAAAATCCTGGTTTGGGGGAGATTTGGCGCTGGGGGCAATTTGATCTAATCTGAGAGAGCCTGATCCCCGGTGCTGTCTATGGTTAATCTCACCCCTGATGCCATTTTGGAAGCGCTGCGGCCGGTTCAGGATCCAGAGCTGCGCCGCAGTTTGGTGGAACTGAATATGATCCGCCAAGTCCAGGTGCAACCGGAACGGGTGACATTGACGTTGGTATTGACGACGCCGGCTTGCCCTTTGCGGGAGTTTATTGTCGAGGACTGCAAAAAAGCCATCCGCAACCTGGGTTTCCCAGGGGAGATTGAGGTGCTGGTGACCGCAGAAACCCCCTCAGCTCCCTCCCTCCCTGACCGGCAAGGGATCCCGGGGGTGCGCAACATTGTTGCGGTTTCCAGCGGCAAGGGGGGGGTGGGCAAAACTACAGTGGCAGTGAATCTGGCGGTGGCCTTGGCGAGTTTGGGATCCCGGGTGGGGTTGTTGGATGCGGATATTTATGGGCCGAATGTGCCGTTGATGTTGGGGGAAGAGGGGGAGGTTTTGGCGGTTTACAAGGATGCCCAAGGCCATGAGCGGGTGCAGCCCCTGGAGAAGTTTGGGGTGAAGAATGTGTCCATGGCTTTTTTGATTGGGCGGGATCAGCCGGTGGTCTGGCGGGGGCCGATGCTGAATGGGATTATCCGTCAGTTTCTTTATCAGGTGGATTGGGGGGAGCTGGACTATTTGGTGGTGGATTTGCCTCCTGGGACCGGCGATGCCCAATTGACCCTTTGCCAGGCGGTGCCTCTGGCGGGAGCGGTGATTGTCACTACTCCCCAATCGGTGGCCCTGTTGGATAGCCGCAAGGGTTTGAATATGTTTCGCCAGCTGCGGGTGCCGGTGCTGGGCATTATCGAAAATATGAGCTACTTTATTCCGCCAGATGCGCCAGAGAAGCGCTACGACATTTTTGGCTCCCAGGGGGGGATGATGGTGGCACAGGAGTTGCAGGTGCCGTTGCTAGGGCAGATCCCCTTGGAAATCGGCGTGCGCCAGGGGGGAGATACGGGCGTCCCGATTGTGATCAGCCACCCTGACTCGGCTTCCGCCAAGGCTTTGCTCCAGGCGGCAAAGGTGGTGGCAGGGAAGGTGTCGATGCTGGCTTTGGCCTAGGGGTGGAAATCGGGTTGGCTACAGCGCCAGAAGAGTTCCTGCCGCCATTGGGCCTCAGCCTGCTGGTCACTGGCAACTTCGAGGATGCGCACCCCAGGGGGCCATTCCCGCAACTGCTCCAGGAAATCTTTCCTACCCTCAACCCGTTGATAGCTAATCCCATAGGCCGCCGCCAACTGGGGGAAGCACACCCGCTGCGGGGTGATGACAACCCGCTCCAAGAGGGGATCTCCGGCCAAGGTGCGGGCGATGGGCAGCATCCGAAAAATCCCCCCCCCCTGATTGTTGATCAAAACAATGGTCAGGGATCCCTGGGGTTGCAGTAGCAGGGCATTGCTGTCGTGCAGGAAGGCCAGATCGCCGGTGAGCAGGACGGTGGGGGGCCCTTGGTGGCAGATGCCCATGGCCGTCGAGAGGGTACCGTCAATGCCATTGCCCCCCCGATTACAAAAGAAGCGGAACTGCTTGTCCGTTGCCGGCCAGAACCACTCCACTTCCCGCACCGCCAAGCTGTTGGCTACCACCACCTGGGTACGGGGGGGCAACCCCTGCGCCAATAACCACGGCACCTGACTGGCACTCAGACCGGGGATCCCGGCCAAAAGCCGCTCCCGGTAGCCAGCCCAAGCCTGCTCTAGCTGGTGCCAAGGACCTAGGGGCAAGGGTTCCAAGCTCTCCTCCCCCCCTAGCAGCCCCACATCCCCCCGCAGGTGCTGCGCCGGCCCATGCAAGGGATCCCGGTTCAGGGGGCGGGGGTCGATAATCCAGCGGGGGATCCCGGTCAGCCACTGGCGCAACACCTTACTGGTGGGCAGGTCCCCCACCTGCACCACAAAATCCGGGCGTGGCACCCGTTTGGGATCCCGTAGGAACCAGTCGTAGGTTGTGATTGCCTGGGATTCTGGGGTATGGCGCAGGGGGGAGAGGGCATCGGCCAGGAGCGGCAGCCCATAGCGGCGGGATAGGCCAAGCACGCCCCGGCAGTAGGCACCGACATCCCGCGGTTCATCCCAACCTGCCACCAGGATGCCTGTCCCTTGCCAGTCCGGCAGCCGGGGGGGATCTACGCCGGTAGCTTGGGGGGGATGCAGGTGAGCCCAGAAATCTTCCTCTGCAAACCCCTGCGGACAGACCAGCCCCGTGGGCACCGGGTCGAGGGGTTCATCCAGGGGCACATTCAGGTGAACTACCCCCGGCTGGGGATAGCGGCAGCGTTCCCAGGCCCAGGCAGCGGTTTGGCGTAGGTAGTCTAGCCGCCGGGGGTCAGGCATGGCCAACTCCAGAAACACCTGGGCGAAACTGCCGTAGAGCTTGGTTTGGTCGAGGGTTTGTCCGGCGCGACACTGGCGCAGCCACGGGGGCCGATCCGCCGTCAGCAGCAACAACGGCTGCCCACTTTCCGCAGCTTCCATCACCGCCGGCAGAAAATGCCCCCCCGCCGTCCCCGACGTCGCCACCAGCACCACCGGCAGCCCCGTGCGTTTCGCCAGCCCCAAAGCCAAAAAACCCCCGCAACGCTCATCCACCGCCACCATCACCTCCAGCCCCGGATGGGCTGCCAAGGCCAAGGCCAACGGCGCCGACCGGGATCCCGGCGACAGCACCCCGTAGCGCAGCCCCAAGCGCACCCAAGTTTCCACCAGCACCGAAGCCCAAAGGGTATTGTGATTGCGCCAGTCCATGCTTCCCCTAGATAGAGCGTTATATTTGACCCTAAAACACTACCCCTAGTGCCAAAGCCCGGGGCAGCTTTTAGAATAGAGTTAGGGGGGAGGAGAAAGATATGGGGCGGTCTCTCATAGGATTGATGGTGATAGTGGGGTTAGGGATCCCTCTAGGGGTTAGCGGTGAAGAGATCCAGCTCGACGTGGGCACCAGCACCACCCTGTCCCCCCTGCCCCCGGTGCCCACCATCCTTGAGATTGACGAGCACAGCCCTGCCGAGGCTACCCTGGACAAGCCCCTTTCCCTGATGGGGGAGATCCTCCTCGATGCCGTCTGTGCCGCTTGGATCCCGCCGGACTTTGCCCTTAAGATTTTTCCCGATCTGAGCGCCATCCACATTCAGCAGGCTTGTCCCCAGGTTATGCCCAGCTAAGCCAGTTTCCGCAAGGGCGGGCGAAAATTGATGAACGGACAGACCAGCACCAAGCCTGGAAAAAAGAAAAACACCAAAAAACAGAGCAGTACCTTTTCCCACTTGCCCGCATAGCTCCAGCGCGCCTTCAGATACAGCACCGAAACCAGCGGCATCACCAGCAAATACAACCCTGCCAAAGCAAGATACACTAAAGCAACCGGGGAAAGCATCGTTTCCTGCTCACAACCTGTCTTTCAGCATACTTCATTTCCCGACTCCCAGCCCCCTTATCTAAGTATTTATGCCCAAGACCGCTGGCCCGTGGCGATTGATTCTCCTGCTTGGTTTGGTAAGCCTGTGTGCTGATGCCACCTATGAAGGGGCCCGCAGCATCAGTGGCGCCTATTTGGGGATTTTGGGGGCAAGCGGTACGGTGGTGGGATGGGTGGCGGGGTTGGGAGAACTGATCAGCTATGGCTTGCGCTTGCTGATTGGGGTACTCAGTGATCGCAGTCAGCGCTACTGGCAACTCACCACCCTGGGTTATGTGATCAATACGGCTGCTGTGCCTTTGATGGCTTTGGCCGGCAGCTGGCAGGTTTTGGCTGCTTTGATGATTGGGGAACGGTTGGGCAAGGCGGTGCGCACTCCCCCCCGGGATGTGTTGCTGTCCCACGCGGCTCTGGGGGTGGGGAAGGGTTTGGGCTTTGGTATCCACGAAGCCTTGGATCAAATTGGGGCGGTGGCGGGCCCTCTGCTGGTGACGGCTATCGTGGCGGCTTCCGGCAGCTATGCCAGGGCTTTTGCGGCGCTGCTGCTGCCGGCGGTGGTGGGGCTGGGGGTGTTGCTGATCAGCCAAGCCGGCTATCCCAATCCCCGCAACCTGGAACCCGTCCTAGCCCAGGAGCCGGAGCAGCAGGCATTGCCCACCCGTTTTTGGATCTATTTGGCAGCGGTGGCCTTGATTGGGGCGGGGTTTGTGGATTTTCCCCTGATTGCCTTCCACTGGCAACAGTCCGGTGTGCTTCCCGTTGCCCACATCCCCCTCTACTACGGGCTGGCCATGGGCATTGATGCGGTGGCGGCCCTGGGGTTTGGCTACGGTTTGGATCGGCTGGGGATGCCAATACTCCTGCTGGCCCTGCTGAGCTGGGTGGGCTGTGTGCCGCTGCTGTTTTGGGGCGGTCCTGTGGCCCTGCTGGTGGGGATCCTGCTGTGGGGGGTGGGCATGGGGGCCCAGGAATCTATCCTCAAGGCGGTGGTGGCCGGGATGGTGGCCCCAGAACACCGGGGACGGGCCTACGGACTGTTTCAGGCAGGCTATGGAGTGGCTTGGTTTGCCGGGAGCGCCCTGATGGGGAGCCTCTACGACCAGGCCCTGCCCCTGATGATTGCTCTCTCCCTGGGGCTACAGTTGGCGGCCATTCCCCTGCTGCTGCTCCTGGCACAACCCCCCAACCCACAATCCTCTTAAAATCTCGTTAAGATCCTAAAATAGGTTTATTCACATTTTGTTACCTAACCATGACCTGGACCCCAGAACTAGCGGCAATTCTCCTGGTGTATTTTGTCCAGGGGGCTTTGGGGATTGCTCGCTTGGCGGTGAGCTTTTTCCTCAAAGATGATCTGGGTCTAGATCCAGCCCAGGTGGCAGTCCTGACCGGCCTGGCCGTGGTGCCCTGGACGATTAAACCCCTCTACGGCTGGCTCTCGGATCAGGTGCCCATCGGCGGCTATCGCCGCCGCCCCTACCTCTGGCTCTCAGGCCTGCTGGGATCCCTGTCCTGGCTGGCTATGGCCCTGTGGGTGCACCATGGCTGGCAGGCGATGCTGGCGATGATCTCGGGATCGTTGGGGATTGCGGTGGCGGATGTGGTGGTGGACTCCCTGATTGTGGAGCGCTCCCGCCAGGCCACCTGGGCTAATACCAGCTATCTCCAGTCCCTATCCTGGGGGGCTACGGCCTTGGGTTCCCTGGTGACTGCCTACTGGGGGGGATCCCTGTTGCAGTGGATTTCGCCCCGCTGGGTGTTTGCGGGGACGGCGATATTGCCCTTGATTGTGTTTCTGGCGGGCTTTGGGGTGCGGGAGCAACCTTACCAGCGGCATCCCGAGTTGGATCCATGGCAGCAGATGCGGCGGGTTTGGCAGACGTTGCGGCAGCCGAGTGTGTTGTTGCCGGTGGCGTTTGTTTTTCTGTGGCAGGCGACCCCTTCTTCGGAAACGGCGTTTTTTTATTTTGTCACTGAGGATTTGGGGTTTGGGGCGGAGTTTTTGGGGCGGGTGCGCTTGGTCTCCAGTGTGGCGAGTTTGCTGGGGATTTTTTGTTTCCAGAGGTTTCTTAAGCAGGTGCCTTTGCGACCGCTGTTGCTGGCGATGACTTTGATTTCTGCGGCTTTGGGCATGACCAGTTTGATCCTGGTAGAGCACTGGAATCGCCTTTGGGGGATCAGCGACCAGTGGTTTAGCTTGGGGGATAGTTTGATCCTGGCTGTGGCCGGGCAAATTGCTTTTATGCCGATTTTGGTGCTGGCGGCTAAGCTCTGTCCTGAAGGGATTGAGGCGACATTTTTTGCCCTGCTGATGTCCATTTTCAATTTGGCAGGGGCCCTATCCCACGAATTGGGGGCCCTGCTCATGGCCTGGCTAGGGGTTACCCAACAGGACTTCCATGCCCTGCCTACTTTGGTCGTCATCACTAACCTCTCCACCTTGTTGCCCTTGCCTTTTTTGCACTGGCTGCCCGGCACCACCACCAACCCCAGGGATCCCCTGTGGCAGGAAGCCCCCCCGGAACCTGCTCTTGTGGGTATAGAGGAGTCCTAGGATTTCCATTACCCTCAGAGAGGTGATGCTGGGGAGTGTCGATGGGCCGAGGGCTACTGCTGATCTTGCTAGGGCTGTGGGGCTGTTCCGCTGCCGGCCCCGGTGTAACGCCGGTTCCTCCCCCACCGCTCGGCCCAACCCAACTCAGGGGGCTGGTGTTCCACGACCGCAATGGCAACGGCCTGCGCGACCCCGACGAACCCCCCCTTGCCGGGATCCCGGTGATGGTGGCTGGGGTTGGGCAGCAGGTGACTGGGGCTGATGGGCGGTTTCAGTTGACCGGCATCAATCCTGGTACTTACGAGCTGAGGTTGGGGCTAGGGCCGGGGCAGGTGGTGACGGGCATGGTTCCGGATCGGGGGGCGAGGATTATTGGGGGGGAGCCGGCCCCTGTCTATCCCTGGATGGTAGCCCTGATCAACAGCACCAACCCCAGAGCAGATACCTTTGTCAATCAATTTTGTGCCGGCAGTTTGATTACCCCAGAATGGGTTTTGTCGGCAGCCCATTGTTTCTTCGATGGCACTACCCCAGCCCGACGGCAGCTTCAAGTCCTGCAGGGAACCAACACCCTTGGGGATGGCAGCGGCACCCTGATGCCGGTGCGCCAAGTGATCACCCACCCCGCCTATACCCCCACCCGCATTGACCTGGGATCGGATCTGGCCCTGCTGCGTCTCGAGCGCCCTATTCATGTTCCCAGTCTCAGCCTCGTCGGTCCTGGCAGCCTCAATCTCGCCAATCCCAGTGTCAGTGCCCTGATCACCGGCTGGGGCAAAACCAGCGAAACTGCCCCCCGGGGATCCCGGGTTTTGCAAGCAGCTAGGGTTCCGATTGTCAGCAACAGCGTCTGTGCCCAGGCCTTTCGCCAATTCAGTGCCCTCTTCCCCACCACCCCCACCACGGCAGCGGTGCTGTGCGCCGGTTTTGCCGATGGTCGCGCTGACACCTGCCAAGGAGATAGTGGCGGGCCCCTGCTCGTACCTTCGGGATCCCAGGGTTGGGTGCAGGCGGGGGTGACCAGTTATGGGGAGGGCTGTGCTCGTCCCAACTTATATGGGGTTTACACCCGGGTTTCCAGTTTTACGGACTTTGTCAGCTCCACCTTGGCGGCTGTTCCCCTTTCCGTCACCCTGCCCCAAGAACAATCCCTGAACTTTGGAGTTAAGGATCTGTTTTGAGGGGGAGTCCTACCCCAAACTTGCCGCCGAACCATGACCTGCTTGGGGCTAAGTATCTCCAGACGCTTGCCCTTAGAACCCCAACTCTGCTCTCCTCTTAGCTCACCAACCCCATCGGGATCCCCTAGGATAGGAGATGAGGGTTGGTGCTTGCTGGTTGCTCCTAGGCAGGGGCTGAAAGCTCGGCGCAACATGATAGGGTGATAGCTGATTCTTGTGCCACGTTGCTGCTATGTTCCGTTTCTGCCTGATGGTGATTCTGTTGCCTCTTGTTTTGGTTGCCAACTTGGTGATGACTCCCTTAGCCGCTGCCGCTGCCAACC
>JAUQVP010000092.1:0-8733 GCA_039794745.1 Thermostichales cyanobacterium HHBFW_bins_127
GCTAAGCACCAGGCTAGCCCCAACTCCACCCTCTTAGCCAAAGACATCTGAACGGATCTCGATTTGTAGGCACTCTAGCATTCATTTTCTTCAAAACTGAGGGAGTCCAGAAGTTCTTAAGCAAGTCTGCCCCTTGAGTGGCAGGGATTGCTGCCAGGTTCGTTGGGCCTTGATGTGAGGTTGCAGGGATAAGGCAATGGATTTGTGAAGAGATGTCACAAGGTCTTTAAGTATTCGATTAAGTCAGCCATATCCTGAGCATCGGGCTGGAACTGGGGCATTGGCGGCGTATTGCCACCGGTCACCTGATTGATGATGAAGCGATCGGAGCGGCGTTCCCTAATCCCGATCAAGCTAGGTCCCACCCGCCCCACGCCGCCGGTACCATGGCAGGCAGCGCAGTTCAGCTCAAACAACGATTCTCCCCGCTCAACATTGCCAGGGGTGGCCAAAACCGCCTCCACATAGGGATCAGTACTCAACATTGGCCTCAACCCCAGCAACAGGATCCCCAGTGCCACCAGCACCATCCCCAACCCCAGCAGGCGGAGCCACGGGCGCGATCCTAAAGGAACCGTTTCAGGCAGGGACAGCTTTTGCACAAAGATCCCAATCAGAATGTTTGCAAAGGTTTACATTTTCATTACCTAAGATAGCTTAGTTCCGGGCTTCCGCCTACAATCCGTAACCCATTTTACAGTTTCTTAAGGTTTGCCGTTCAGCCACAGGCCCAGGAGCTGTTCTTGGACATCGGGGGCAGCACTGAGGCTGCGGGCATAGGGGATGCCATGCCGCTGGCAACAGGCCACTACCTCCTCAGGATCCCGAAGCTGCCCGTAAATCACAATCCCCCCAAGCCGAGCACTGTTCTCGGCCAGCCAATGCCCAAACAAAGGCGGCGGGACAAAATCCCCCAACCACTGCACCAAAATCCGGGATCCCGAACAGGCCTCGATGTCATGGGGATCCCGCCAAGGATGGCTGATCAGGTAAGGGATCTGGTGGGCGAGGGGCAGGGTGAGGGCGGGGGTGGTGGGGGTGGGCAGGGTGGTGGTCCAGATCCAGGTGAAATCCGGGCGCTGGGGCTGACCAAAGGGCTTGATCTCTACCGCCTGCCGGCGCAACTGCTCCGCCAAGGCCAGGGCCTCCGGTGCCCGCCACTGCCGCCATCCAGCCCCAGGGCTACCGACCTTGCTCCACGGCTGCGGCAACGGCGTATCCCCCAGCAAGTTCTGCAAAGAAGGCAGGGGATCCCCGGGCAAATCCGCCAGTAGGGGCGCTTGGGGAAAGAACCTTTTTTTCAAGCCCAGCCAAAAATACCCCAGCCCCTGCACCTGCTCCCTAGCCATCCATCCCTGCTCCACTGCCAACCTCAAACAAGCCAACACCCCCTCGGGATCCCGGGTTATCAGGGCTTTCACCCCCCCTTGCAAGGCTTGGGCCAGCTCTTCAGCCCTTGGGGCATCCCCACACCCCAGCACCTCCTCCGCCAGCAGCACCTGCTGATCCGGCACCGCATGTTGCCAGCAATGGATCATCTGCCGAGCTCGCTCAGGATCCCGGCTCCAGTTGGGTGCTGCCGGCAGTCCCAGCAGTGGGATGCCCATAGAGCGGGCTTCATGGCTGAGCCAGCGGGCTAGCTGGGCGGTGGTTTCCAGGGTTGGTTGGTAGTCGAGGCACAGGAAAGGGGGAAAATCCGTGCCGCCGCTAGGCAGGCCTTCTGCCGGGGCAGCAAAAAGCAGAGGTATTGGGCTATGGGCTTGCCAGTCAGCACTTAGCAGCAGCGCCTCCGCCGCCCGTCCCCCTTGCCACCACACCCCCCCAAAGCTGGTGGGATCCGGCGGTATTGCCTGCAGATCTGCTGGGGTTTGCCAGAAAATCAGTTGGGCAAGCAGTTGGTTCAGAGACAGAACCGGCATAGGCGAAGGCGCAGGGACCGTCTTCGTATTGTAGGAGCAAGACAAAAAACTCCCCCACCCAGGGAGAGTTGGGGGAGAGTTGGGCCAGCTTAGGCGCGGCGGATGCTCACCACCCGGGCGCCGCTGCGGAGCAACTGCTGCAACCGCTGTGACAGGGTATCCCCACTGATAAACAGCGTTTGATTGCTACGGCGGTAGCGGCGGGAGGTAGCCAGATCGGCCCCTGGATTGAGCAGGCGCGTCACTTCCACCACAAACGTCTCCGTATCCCCCGAGCGATTCGATCCCAAAAAGCGAGGTGCTGGGGCACCGGCATTCACCGACTCCGGCACAATCGCCGGGGCATAGCCCATGCCTAGGGCCATCATCAGCCGTGGGCGCGGACCTTGGGAGCGGTCATTGCCCGCATAACCGGGATTGAGGGTAAAGAGATTGGTGAAATCGCGGGTGGTATGCCCAGGGCGATACTCATAGCCGCGGGGATAGGGGACGATATTATCTCCGAAAGCCGACGTATATTCCGGACTATCAATATAGGAATCAATTTCCCCCGTATGTCCCTTGGACTGGTAGATATCCAAATGGCGGGCAATATCCTTGCCATCCGTAGGGGCGCGGCCCAGCAAGTGCTTAAAATTGAGCTCAATCGCCCGGGTTTGGGAATTGGGGTAGAAAAAGCGCTTCTTATAGGCTTCCGACTTAGCCACACTGCGGACGAACTCCCGCACCGTCAACAGCCCTTGGCGTAGCAGGGATTCCGTACTTTGCAACTCCAACAGGTCCGCCCCAAACAGGTGGTCATTCCCCAGAACCTGGCGATACACCGCCCGCACCACAGCATTGAGATCTGCTGTCGAGGGATTGGGGCGCAGTTCCACCGGGGTTACCCCTGCCTGGCCATCCACCCGCAGACGCGGCGCTTGGGAAATGGTAGGCATAGCTTCTCCTTCATAAAGACTAAAAGCGATAGGAAAAAACTCCGAGATGGTTGCTTGTGTTCACCACCCCGGAGCTATGGTGCCAGACCCAGAGGGGATCTAGCTGAGGGCGTTGATGGCGTAGTCAATGTAGGCGTTGGCTTCCACCGCCGGTTGCCCCGTCAAGCCATGGTTGGCTTTGATATACTTCAGAGCTTCAATAAACCAGCTCGGGGACAGGTCGAAGGCAGCATTGATTTCCCGGATCCCCGCCAACTGATACTCATCCATAGGGCCCGTGCCGCCGGCCACCAAGCAGTAGGTGACATAGCGCAGGTAGTGGCCCACATCCCGGGCGCACTTATCCTTGCCCGTTTGGCTGTGGCATTGACCGCCCGGCTGGGTGGTGTAGGGGAACTTGGCATAGACAGCCGCCACCGCACCATTGATCAGCTCATTGGCCTTGCTGGACAGCACCCGAGCAGCTTCCATGCTGGCGGCGGCCCGCTTGAAGCGACCATCAATGGCTTGCAGTTCAGAGTTGCTCAAATAACGCCCTTGGCTATCAGCCGTAGCGATGGCATCAACAATAGGGGTCTGCATGATTTAGGCTCCACTAAAATAATTAAAGACTTTTATCCAAGCAAAAATTAAGCCACCGCAGCGGCAGCGCGATCAAAGTAGGACTCAATTTCCGAGACCAAAGCACTGCAATCGCCCCGGGTAATGCCGTTGGGATCATTGACAAAAGCAATGGCCGACTTCTTCATCTTTTGGATGCCATTGGCCACAGAAGAGCCAGGGGTACCCAAAGCCTGATAGGTTTCCCGCAGCCCATTCAAGCAGCGCTCATTCAGCACCGAAGCATCCCCGGCGGCAGTGGCATAGGTGATGTAGCGCAAGATAATGTCCATATCCCGCAGGCAGGCAGCCACATTGCGGCTGGGGTAAGCAGGACCACCGGGGGCATTCAGGGCCGGCTCTTCCGCAAACAATTCCGCCACCGCATTCTTGACAATGGTGGCAGCATTGCTGGTGATACGGTTGACCGCATCCAAACGCTTGTTGGCGTCTGCCAAAACCGCCTGCAAAGCAGAAAATTCGGCGTCAGTCAGGAAAGCACCCTTGGCATCCGCCTGGGCAACCACCTTTCCAAATACGTCGTTCATGGGAGACTCCTATCTATGGGTGAGTATAAAAATTTGCTCTCGCCCGCTTGCTCTCCTAAGGAAAGCACAGCGGAGGGCAAAACAACTCTGAAAAAACATATAAAACTGGAATCCCAGAGCTTATTTGCAACTACCAACCCCGCCTTCCCCTCTCGGGGCTAAGCTAAAGAGTTAGCCTGAATTAAAAGCTCTGGCAATCCAAGAAAGCACTATGCCTTCCGTTCCTTTTTTACCGCGATCTTTATTCACAGGATCATCAAGATTTGTAATCGGGACAAACCCTGCCCATCCCAACCAAACCCTTGTCATTTCAAGCTTTCTCCCTAAAGCCTTTAAGTTTATTTATGAAGTTTTGAAAACTTCCTTGAGAAATTTTTACATTTTATCCGGGAGTATCGCAAAGGGGATTGGCGGCAGAAAAGCTAGGGTGGTTTGATTTGCTAGGGATCCCGAGATAACTGTAGGGCCGGATACCGATCCTTGGGGCTGATACATAAATTTACATTTCCTCAGTTTTTGGGGATGGCGGCTGATGGCAGTTTTTCTGGTGAGGAAGCCTCTGGGGTGGGGTGGGGGGAGCACGGCATAATGCCTGCACGCGATGGCTGAAAAGCGAGGGGAAGGACATGGGTTGGCGTTGGCGATGGTTGGTGCTGGGGTTAGGGTTGTGGCTGGGTAACAGCAATCCTGGCTGGAGTCGGATCCCGGCTGATTTACGGGCAGCCGCTACCCTGAGGGTGGATTGTGATTTGTTGATTGCTGGAGGTGGGTTGGGGGGGGTGGCGGCGGCCTATGAAGCGTTGCAGTTGGGCAAGTCCGTCTGCATGACGGAGATTACCGATTGGATTGGCGGGCAGGTGAGTGCCCAGGGGGTTTCAGCTTTGGATGAGCGCCCGTTGCAGCGGGAAAATGACCTATTCCCGGCTGCCTACAGTGAGTTTCGCCGTCGCATCCGTGCCCGCTATGGTGGTCGCCTTAACCCGGGGGAATGTTGGGTGAGTGTGCTGTGCTTTACCCCCCAAGATGGCCATGCCGTACTTACGGAAATGCTGGATCCTTTTGTGCAGTCGGGGCAATTGCAGCTTTTCACCGATACGGTGGTCAAAGCCGTGGAGACTCAGGGAGCTTTGGTGACGTCGGTGTTGGGGATTCGCCACCTGCCTCGCCGTCCGGAGCTAGCCGGGGGGTTACGGGGGAACCTATCGGAGTATTTTTGGGATTGGTATGACCCGAATCCTTCCCAGGATTGGGATAAGGAGCTGATTCTTTTTGAGCCGCCGCCGGAGCGAGGGGGGGCCAAGCTGCCGTGGATGGTGATTGATGCGACGGAAACGGGGGAATTGTGGCCCCTAACGGGGGTGCCCTATTTGTTAGGGACCGATCGTCCCACGCCATGGGAGCCTCGGGCTACCTCTGAGGCAGCACCCTATTGCACCCAAGGGTTTACCTATACTTTTGTAATGGAGCGAACTTCTGTACCCCAGGTTCCCATTAAGCCCCATGATTACGACCATCCCGAACATGGCCCCTATTTTAGTTATGAGCAGGAGCGTTTTAACTTTCCCCTGATTTTTACCTATCGTCGTATTCGTGGTCAGGTGTTTGGGTTTGGGGAAGCGGCGATCCGGGTGGGGGATCAGTCCATGCAAAACTGGACTTGGGGCAATGACTGGCGAATTACGGGCCCGGATCGCAACTTGATTCTCACCCATGAGCAGTTGCAAGCTAGCGGTCAACTGGAGCCGGGGGGGTGGATGGGGGGGCTGCGCCCTGAGGTTTTGTATCGAGGGGAACGCCATGCCATCAATTTCTTCTATTGGTTGGTAGCGGGGACAACGGATTTCCTTCTGCAGCAGCAAAATCCTGATTTTCGCAAGGACTATTATTTCCGCCATCGCTTCCTCAAGGGGGCTGACAGCCCGATGGGGACGGCTAGTGGTCTTTCTCGCTATCCCTATATTCGCGAAAGTCGCCGCCTATTGGGCCGACCGGGTTTTGGCTATCCGGATGGTTTTTTAATCTATGAAACTGATATTACCCAGCAGGAGTCTGAGTTCCAACGGGGACGACCGCGAATCTTTTTTGATGCCGTTGGTATTGGTCAGTATCCTATTGATTTCCATGAATGTATCTTGCCTAATTTTGAGCCCCATCCTTTGGGCAACCAAGCTGCCGGTTATCCCAGCTATCCTTTTCAGATTCCCCTGCGGGCCCTGATCCCTCAAAGAATTGATAATCTCTTGGCCGGGGCGAAAAATATCGCGGCAACTCGCATCGCGACAGCTGCCTATCGTGTCCATCCGGTGGAATGGGCGATTGGCACAGCCGCTGCCCATACGGCTGTTTTTAGTCTGGAACGGCAGGTGATTCCGGCTACGATTCCCGATCTGGAAAATCCGCAACTGCTGCGAGAATTACAAGCTCAGATTCAAGCCCGGAATAACCCTATCGCTTTTCCAGGAACGACGATTACTGACACGGCATGGGCTGACCACCGCTAAGCCCAAAGCACCAACGGGGCCCGCTGCCGTTAGGCTGAGGGTTGTGAGGCCTTGTTCACCGAAACTGCTCCCTCACCCCCGGCCCCTCTCCCAGAGGGGGAGAGGGGATTTAATCAATGCCCGAATGGATTATGGGTGGCTCCAGAACCTCGATCCTGCCAGCTTGTCTTCACTCCCGATCCCGACTGTGAATCTTGGCCAAAGCTTGGCGGTAGAGGTGCTCCTGCTGCCGAAGGGATTTGTCTAAATCCACGATCGGACGGGGATAGTCCACTCCCAAACGCACGCCAAAGCTCTTTTGCTCCATGGCCGTCAAGCGGTAGGGCTCGTGGATCCTATCCCCAGGGATCCCGGCTAAGGCGGGCAGCCAGTGCCGCAGGTAGTCCCCTTGGGGGTCGTAGTCGCGGGATTGTTTGGGGATGTTGAAGTAGCGAAAGCCCCTGGCATCGTTGCCAACGCCGGCGCTGTAGTTCCAGTTGCCCCAGTTGCTGCAGACGTCGTAGTCGATCAAAAGGGACTCAAACCACTCGGCTCCCAGGCGCCAGTCAATGCCTAGGTTTTTGGTGAGAAAACTGGCCACATTCTGCCGCCCCCGGTTGGACATGTAGCCGGTGGCCGCCAATTCTTGCATGTTGGCATCCACCAGGGGAAAGCCGGTGCGACCCTGACACCAAGCCTGAAATCGCTCTTCATCCCGCTGCCAAGGAATCGGGATCCCCTGGAGGCCGCTGGCGCGGAAAAGTTTGGGGCCATGTTGGGCGGCAATGAAATGGAAGTAATCCCGCCAGAGGAGCTCAAAAGTGAGCCAGTAGGTGGAGTCGTTGCGGATGCGTTCCTGTTCGTAGCGCTGAACCTCCCGGTAGACCCAGCGGGGGGATAAACACCCCATCGCTAACCAGGGGGAAAGTTTGGAGGAGTCGTTGGTGCGCAGCATGCCGTTGCGGGTCTGCTTGTAGTGGCGCAGACAGTCCTGCTCCCAGATGTAGTGCTGCAGCCGCGCTAAGCCAGCTGTCTCTCCCCCCAGAAAAGTATGCACCGCCCGGGGATCTGGATCGGGTTTGGGGGGCAGTTCCGGTAGGGATCCCGGGTCTATGGGGGGGAGGGGGGGGAGGGCGGGGGGGGGGGGCAGGGGGGGACGGGGCTGGGTGGTGGCTTCGACTCGGTGGCGAAATTGGGTGAAAACTTGGGGAAGTTTGGCCAGACTGAAGGGGAGATCCTCGGGATGATAGAGGCTATGGCCAGAGAATAAGTGCAGCCGCGCTGTCGGTAAAGCCTGCCGTAGCCCGGCCTCTACGGCTAGTTCCTCCGCTGTGACGGTGGCATGGGCATAAATACTGTGAATGCTCACCCCCAATTCCTGGGCCAGAGCCGGCAGGGTCACTTCCGGGATCCCGTGGCGGATCAGGAGGTCACTGCCCAATTGCTGCAGGTTTTGGCGCAGGTTGGCTAGGCTTTCTCGGCAGAAATGGGCGCGCCAAATGCCGGTTTTAGGAAAGCCAAAAGCTGTTTGTCCATGCTGGCGGGGATCCCAGCTGTAGAAGGGGATCCAGGTGGCGGCAAGGGTTTGGGCGGCAGCCAGGGATTGGAGCAGGGGTTGGTGGTCATGGAGGCGCAGATCCTGCCGGAACCAGAGGATAATGGCTAAGGTCATGGGTCGTCTAGGTTGGGACAGATTTGATCCTCGGCTACTTGAGCGGGGATCTGCCAGTCTTGTAAGAGATGCAATAGTTGTTGTTTGAGCAGGTGTAGTTCGGCGATTTGGCGGTCAATTTGGGCTACTTTGTGCAGCAATAGCTCTTGAATTGCTTCGCAAGGGGGGGATCCCTGGTCCCGGATTGCCAGGACATGGCCGATTTCTTCAAGGCTCATGCCGAGGCTTTGGGCGCGGCGGATAAAGGCAAGGCGCTGAAGGACTTCGGGGGCAAAGATGCGAAACCCCCCTTCTGTGCGTCCTTGGGTGGGGATTAAGCCCAGATCGGCATAGTAACGGATGGTTTTGACCGGCAGGCCACTTTGGGCAGCCACTTCGCCGATGAGAAGCGCTGGTAGAGCCACAGTGGAAGCCATACTTCTACGCAGACCTATCTTTTCTAGTCTAACCGGGATCCCGTGGTGGTAGGGTTTGGGGAGGTTTTGCGGGCTGCTGGTGAAGTGTGGGATGAGGTGTAGGGGTTTGATGTCGGCTTTGCCCTTGCTCGCACTTACCCTCAGGCTCCTCTCCCAGAGC
>JAUQVP010000093.1:0-8504 GCA_039794745.1 Thermostichales cyanobacterium HHBFW_bins_127
AGGCCTTGGCCGCCACCGGGTCCGTGATCCCCCGCAGGGCCAAAATCTTCGCCGCATACTTGCCCAAGGCCAACGCCACTTCCGAACTGAACTGGGGCGGTACCCCGGAAACCAGCCATTTCATAGCCAACTGCCTCCATTACCGCCATCTTACCCCCCTCGCCACCCCGATCCCACACCCCTTATCCCCAAACATGTTAACTATATTGCTATATTGTTATTAAGTGAATATAATTAAGGGGAGAAGGGAGAGGCAGGGAGTTGGAGCATGGCCCATGTTGTTGTGGTAGGGGCGGGGTTGGGGGGATTACCGACGGCCTATGAGCTGCGGCGGGGATCCCATGCCTCAATCGCTATTTACCTTTACGCCATCTCTGCCGTGGGTGGCCTTGGGACTGACCTCCTTGGCTGCCATTCAGGTGGATTTTCTCTCCCGCTTGACTCAGCAGGGGATTCGCTTTGTGGCAGGGGAGGTGACGGCTTGGGATCCCCAAGCTCGAACCTTGGGGGTAGGGGAGGAGCGGCTGACCTACGACTATGTGATTGTGGCTACGGGAGCGGATTTGGATCTGGGGGCGGTGCCGGGGGCTAGTTGCTTTGGGCCGGCCTATGAGTTTGCGTTGCTGGCGGATTTTGTCCTGAGGAAACGGGGCTTGCGGCAGCAGGTGCCGATCACGCTGATCACCCCGGAACCCTATGCCGGACATTTGGGGATCGGGGGGATGGCCAATGCGGCGGATTTGGTGGGCCGGTTGTTGCAGCAGCGGCAGATCCGGGTACTCGAGAATGTGGCGATCACGGAAGTCACCCCAACGGCTGTGCAGCTGCACAGTGGGGAAAAAATCCCCTTTAGCTATGGGATGGTGTTGCCGCCGTTTCGGGGGGCAGCTTTTCTCCGCCAGACCCCTGGGGTGGCTGATGCTAAGGGCTTTATTCCCGTCTTGCCCACCTATCAACACCCCCACTTTGACAGCATCTATGGGGTGGGGGTAATCACGGAGTTGTTGCCGCCAGAAGTAACGCCCCTGCCGGTGGGGGTGCCCAAAACTGGGCAAATGACGGAAGCCATGGGCATGGCGGTGGCCCACAATATTGCGGTGAAGTTGGGGGCTCTGGCTGGGGATCCCGTCACCCCGACGTTGGAGGCGATTTGTTTTGCTGATTTTGGCACCACGGGGATTGTGTTTCTGGCCGATCCGGTGCTGCCGCAGCCGGGATTGGGCCGGCGGCGGGCCCTGGCCGTGCAGGGGCGGTGGGTGAGTTGGTTGAAGACGGCCTTTGAGGGCTATTTCTTGATGAAAATGCGGCAGGGCTGGGCTGTCCCCTGGTTTGAGCGCTGGGGGCTGCGAATGCTGGGATTGTCATTGGTAGAACCGGAGGGACATGGATGAAAGCTAGGCTTGGTTGGCTGAGCCGATATAGTCTCTGGGCTATGGGTGTGGTAGGGATGGTGGCAGGGTGTGGCTCCCCACCGCCCCCGGAGGTGCCCCTAGCGGCCCAGAGTTGGGAAACGGTGGTTGTTACGGCTCAACCTTTGCCTTTGCGGCGAACTTTGGTGGGCAGTTTGGTTGCCGAGGATCAAGTGCACTGAGCCAGTCGCCTGACGGGACGGGTGGTGAAGTTGGCGGTGCAGGCAGGGGAGGCGGTGCCGGCGGGAGCGTTGATCGCGGAGGTGGATACCCAGGATTTGGTGGCAGGGCAGCAACAGGCGCTGGCGGCGGTGCGGGTGGCAGAGGCAGGGCTGCGGCAGGCCCAGGCTGGGCTAGGGCAGGTGCAGGGACAACAGGGGGCGGTGGCGGCGGCCCTGGAGGAAGCCCAACTCCATCGCGACCGCATGGCCAGCTTGCATCGGCAGGGGGCGGTCAGTCAGGCGATGCTGGATCAGGCGGAGACGCGGCTGCGGGTTCTCCAGGCAGAACAGAGACAATTACATGCTGCCCATGAACAAGCCATCCACAGCATCGAGCAGGCCCAAGCCCAGCTTCGCCAAGCCCAAGCAGGGGTCAGCCAAATCCAAGCCCAGCTCAGCTACGGACGGATTCTCGCCCCCTTTGCCGGGGTGATCACCCAAACGCTGGTGGAGGTGGGGTCGCTGCTGGGGCCGGGACAGCCAGTGGCGGTGCTGGAAAGTACCCAGCGGCTGCGTCTGGAAGTCCAGGTTCCGGAATCGGTGCTACCCTTCTTGCGCCTCGGCCAAACCCTCCCCGTGCACCTCGACCTCTACCCCCAACCGCTGATGGGAGAGGTGAGTCAGATCATTCCCAGTGCCTCCCCCAATAGCCGCACCAGCACTGTCAAACTGCGCCTACCCCCCATCCCCAACGCTATCCCAGGCTGGATCGGGCGCATCCAGGTGCAAACCCCCCAACCCCAAACAGCCCTGGTAATCCCCAGCAAAAGTGTGGTGGAGCGCTTCGGCATCACTGGCGTCTATCGCCTGGACAATGGGGATCCCCAATTTACGCCGGTGGTTTTGGGATCCCGGATCGGCGATCAGGTGCAGGTGCATGGGGGGATCGAAGCCGGAGATGTACTCGCTGTGTTTTAGCTGTGTTTTAGGGTGAAGGGATGCATGAAATACCGGGATCCCCTCGTGGGGTGGGTCGTCTGACGGCCTATTTTATTAACTCGCAACTGACGATTTTGTTGATTGTGGCGGTGGCGGTTTTGGGTTTGTTGGCCATTGAGCAGGTTTTTCGGGAAACCAGCGGGGTTGTTGATGTGGATGATGTGGTCAAAAATGCCCAGCCCCAACTTACCCTGCAGGTGAATCGGGAGCGAGCTAACCGGGTGGGGATCACTGCGGCAGCCATTGCCCAAACCCTCCAGCTAGCCCTACAGGGATCCCCGGTTAGTATCATGCAGATGCCGGGGGAACTCAATCCGGTGCCGATCCAGGTTCGTTTTGCCGCCAGTGCCCGCCAGGGGGTTGAGGATTTGAGTCGGATTCACCTGCGCAGTGCTTCGGGATCCTTGGTGCCGTTGTTAGAGGTGGTGGATTGGCGGGCGACGGTAGCGGATCAGCCGATTTTTCATAAAGATCAGCGGCCGGTTGTTTACGTGATGGGAGAGATGGCTGGGCGATCCTCGGTGTATGCGGTATTGGATCAGTTGGGCTATTTTTGGCGCCATCCATTGCCTAAGGGCTACCACCTGGAGTGGGACGGGGAGTGGCGATTGACATTGGATGTGTTTCGGGATTTGGGCGTGGCAATGCTGGTGGCGGTGCTGTTGATTTATTTCATTTTGGTAGGGCAGTTTCGCAGTTTCAAGATCCCTTTGATCATTTTGGGCAGCATTCCTCTGGCCTTGATTGGGATTTTGCTTGGGTTTAGCGTGAATGGGGTCTTTTTCAGTGCTACTGCCATGATTGGGGTGATTGCCTTGGCCGGAATTGTGGTGCGCAATGCCATTGTTTTGCTGGAGTTTATTGCAGAACAGCGGGCAGCGGGGGTGAGTTTAGAGGCAGCCATCATTCAGGCTGGGGCTGTGCGTTTCCGCCCGATTTTGCTAACCAGCGTCACGACGATGCTGGGAACCCTCCCGATTTTGTCCGACCCTGTTTGGTCGGGGCTAGCATGGACCTTACTGTGCGGCATGCTCACCTCTGCTGCCTTGACCCTGGTCGTCATCCCCCTCTGGTACTACGGGGATCAAGTCTCCCATGTCCAAAAGGCTTGAGGTAAGTTATGAGAATTTTGCTGAGCGTACTGTTTTGGGTGTGGACTTTTTTGTCCCCAGCAACCCTGATTCAGCAGCCAGAGGCACCAGGGCAAATCCTGATCCAGTCCCGTCACACCCTCACCGATACCGCTGGTCACCATTGGCAGGCAGTGCTGTTTCGCCGCTGGGGATCCCGAGGGCCGGAGCCGTTGCGTTTGCGCTTGGTTGGCTTGGGCGGCACACCGGAGATCTTGCATCCCCGGCATCTGCTGATTAGCACCGTTCGGGGGGAGACTTGGTTAGCCCCGGACATCAGTGAGTAGTTGGGGGAGCATCCGCCCACGGTGGGGCAATATCTGCTGGAGGAGGTGGTAGCAGTTCTGGATCCCGTTGTCCCTACGCAACTGAGCCTATCTAGCATTCAAGGGGAACAGGTGGTCCTGCGGCTGTTTCCGGGGGTGATTCAGGAGTGGCAAGCAGTGGGTAGCAGCAGCAGACTAGGGACCAATCAACCTCTATTTCTGAATCCCCCTCTCCCGCTTTGGGAGGGGGATCGGTTTCCATCTCAACAGTTCTTGCATTTTCCTTAACTTTGATCTCGTTTGACGAAGAATGACAACCAACCTGCCCAGGGTAAAGCCCCCATGGGCAAAGATCTCAGTCTGGAATCTACCCGCCCTTTAAGGAGGGGGGATCTTAGCCAGCAGCCCGGGCTGGAGTAAAGGTGGGCGTTGGGGGCGCGGGATCGCCCCATCCTCACTCTGCAAATACTTTTCCAAAAAAGCTAAAACCTGGGGGGCAGCCAGCAGGGGCGGTAACTCCCCGAACAGACAGCTCAGCTTGCCAGGAGCTGCCACCGCCACCGTGCAAGGGTGGCTACAACCGCTCAAACAGTCCACCTGTCGCCATTCCACCTGCTCCCGGTAGGGCCAAGTTGGCAACTGCTCCTGCAGAGCCTCCCAGAGATGTTGTCCGCCACTTTTGCCATCCTGGGTGGGCTGCTGCGGCGCAAACAAACAGTAGCGACAAACAAACACAACTGCCCTAGCCATAACCTCCCTGGCCAATCCCTTTTCACCTTAGCTTGGATTCCGCTATAGGATGAGGGACGTCCTGCTGCCTTGTGCTTATGCCCAAAGCTGTGCGCCCGGCCCGCCCCATTCGCTCCGGCCACTACCCCGCCAAAGAACTCTGTAGCCAATGCGGCCTCTGTGATACCAGCTATGTCCGCCATGTGCGCCAGGCCTGTGCCTTTCTCAACCAACAGTTTAGCCACCTGGAAGCCCAAGTCCACGGCCACAGCCGCAGCCCCGATCCCCAAGCCCCTGCCACCGATACGGACTACTTCGGCGTCCACCAAGCCATGTGGACGGTGCGGAAACGGGATCCCATCCCTGGGGCCCAGTGGACGGGGATTGTCACCACCCTTGGCATGACCTTGTTGGAGCGGGGGATCGTGGAAGGGGTGGTGTGTGTACAGGCAGACCCTCAGGATCGCTTAGCGCCGCGCCCAATTTTAGCAACGCGACCGCAGGAAGTGTTGGCCGCCCGGGTGAATAAACCTACCCTTTCTCCGAATTTGTCGGTGTTGGACTTAGTGCGCCAAGCGGGCATGAAACGATTACTGGTAATTGGGGTGGGCTGTCAGATTCAAGCCCTACGGGCCGTCGAGCAAGAACTAGGGCTAGAAAAGCTCTACGTCCTGGGAACCCCCTGCACCGACAACGTCACCCGGGCGGGGCTGCAAAAGTTTTTGGAAACCAGCAGCCGCTCCCCGCAAACGGTGGTGCACTACGAGTTTATGCAGGACTACCATGTGCATTTTCGCCATGAGGACGGCTCCATCGAAAAGGTCCCCTTTTTTGGCCTGAACACCAAGGAACTCAAGGATGTCTTTGCCCCTTCTTGCCTGAGTTGCTTTGATTATGTCAATGGCTTGGCTGATCTCGTCGTCGGCTATATGGGATCCCCTTTCGGTTGGCAGTGGTTGGTGGTGCGCAATGGGCGGGGGCAGGAGATGCTGGATCAGGTTAAGGATCAACTGGAGTTTCGTCCGGTCATGTCCCGTGGGGATCGGCGGGGGGCGGTGCAGCAGGGGATAACTGCTTATGATCAGGCTTTGACGTTGCCGATGTGGTTGGCGCGGATGATGACGGCCTTGGTGAGTGCTGTCGGTCCTCAAGGTTTAGAGTATGCTCGATTTTCCATTGATTCCCATTTCACCCGCAATTATCTCTATGTAAAACGGCATTATCCCCATAAACTAGCTAGCCATGTGCCAGCTTTTGTGCAGCGCATAATTCGCCCTTACCAATTGCCTCAATAATGGTTTGACTACTATCCTGTTTTAATGGGGCTTGATGGGGCTAGCTTAAGTAAGCTTAATCAAATGTAGTCATTTTAATTGAGACTGAAACAAATATCTCACCCCCAGAAAAGAAAATGTATTTTTCTTGTTTGGGATCCTATCTTAAATAATGACTCGAAAATAAAGCTATAGCTTTAGGAGTCGGTCTTGGTCTCGCTGAAGCGGTCGGTGGCAGCCACCAAAGCTTCGGCAATCCCTGGCTCGGCTATGGAATGCCCGGCATCGGGCACAATCACCAACTCCGCCTCCGGCCAAGCCCGGTGCAAATCCCAGGCGGAACGCATCGGACAGACCACATCGTAGCGCCCCTGCACAATCACCCCTGGCAAATGACGAATCCGATCCACCCCTCGCAGTAAATAATCATCCTCAGGGAAAAAACCGCGATGATAAAAATAATGACACTCAATCCGCGCAAAAACCCAGGCAAACTCCGCCCGACCGTAGCTTTTCACAACCTGGAGATCAGGAATCAAACGACTGGTGATCCCCTCCCAGCGAGCCCACGCCTGAGCTGCCTGCAGTTGGGTTTCCAAATCCCCATGCACCAGCCGCCGATAATAGGCGGTCAATAAATCATCCCGTTCCTCCGCAGGAATAGGGGCTAGAAAATCTTCCCAGGCATCAGGAAAAAGGTAGCTGGCCCCCGATTGGTAAAACCAAAGAATCTCCTGGCGCCGCAGCAAAAAGATCCCCCGCAAAATTAACCCCAAACAGGATTCAGGATGGGTCTGGCTATAGGCCAAAGCTAGGGTACTGCCCCAACTGCCGCCGAAAACCCACCATTTGCGAATGCCAAGATGCTGACGGAGGCGTTCAATGTCGGCAACCAAGTCCCAAGTGGTATTCTCTGCTAGTTCCCCAAGGGGGGTACTGCGCCCGCACCCCCGCTGGTCAAACAAGATCACCCGCCAGCGCTGGGGATGAAAATACTGCCGGTAGCTGGGGTTACAGCCGCCACCGGGACCCCCATGCAAAAACACCACCGGTAGCCCCTGGGGATCCCCGACTTGTTCGTAGTAGAGGGTGTGCAGCCCGGAGACCGGGAGCTTGGCGGTGGCGTAGGGTTCAATGGGGGGGTAGAGCATAATCTAGAATAAGGATAGGATAGCGGGTTGACCCATGACATGGATTCGCAATGCTGGTTTGATTCCCACGGTGATTGAGCAGTCCGGGCGGGGGGAGCGGGCCTTTGATATTTATTCTCGCCTGCTGCGGGATCGAATTATCTTTTTGGGGTCGGAAGTCAACGATGAGGTGGCCAACCTGGTGGTGGCCCAGATGCTCTACCTGGAATCGGAAGATCCGGAAAAAGATATCTATCTCTATATCAATTCGCCGGGTGGGTCGGTGTATGCGGGCATGGCGATCTATGACACGATGCAGCACATTCAACCGGCGGTCTCGACGATTTGTATTGGGCTGGCGGCCAGTATGGGAGCGTTCCTGCTGGCGGCGGGGGCCCCTGGGAAGCGGATTGCCCTGCCCCATGCCCGCATCATGATCCACCAACCCCTAGGGGGCGCCCAGGGACCGGCTACGGACATTGAAATCCAAGCCAAGGAAATCCAATTGATTAAAAATACCCTCAATCAGTTGCTGGCCCAACACACGGGGCAGCCTTTGGAACGGATTGAACGGGATACGGACCGGGATAACTTCATGACCCCGGAGGCAGCGAAGGAATATGGACTGATCGATCATGTGATTACCCGTCGGGTGCAGCCCACCCTGACCGCGGTCTAGCTAGGATAGTAAAGATTAAAAGATCACAAGCGGGGGGGTCGCAATGATTTTTGGCAGTCAGAAGGGCGACTCGCGGGTGAAGTTCCTCCTCGATGAACTGAATATCAAGTACAGCATCACCGATAACGGCCGCTTCCGGGTGCTGGTGACCTTTGAGGACGGTCGCTCCCAATTGGCCTTTATTGATTCCACGACCTACGAATTTGCCGGTTTTGAGATGCGGGAGATCTGGTCGATTGCCCATATTTTCCGCGGTATCCCCGAAAGTAGCGCCATGCTGCGGCTGCTGATGCACAATGAAGCGGTCAAAATCGGCTCCTGGCGCATCATTGAGCGGGATCCCCAGGAGTTTATGGTGGTGTTTGCGGCGGCCATTGCAGCGGATACGGATGCCTATGCGTTGCAGCGGGTGTTGCGAGCGGTGCTACAGACGGCGGATGCCATGGAACAGGAACTCAACGGTAAAGATGAGTTCTAAGGGGGTATCTAGGGGTTTTGTCTGTTTTTGTCGCAATTCCCGCTATCGCTAAACTACGTTGTAGCGGCGGTAGGGAGAGCTCTTGATGGAATGGCACTGGGAGCAGATAACGGTGCAAAAACGGGTCCCCCTCACCATTAGCCGCGGGACCAGCACTGGCAGCACCAATCTTTGGCTGCGAGTCGAACACGATGGCATCACCGGCTGGGGGGAAGCAGCCCCCTTCAGTGTGGGATCCCAAACGGCCTT
>JAUQVP010000094.1:0-8360 GCA_039794745.1 Thermostichales cyanobacterium HHBFW_bins_127
CCTTGGGGCGGCATAGCTACCTCGGAATTAGGGCAATAAAATGAACGGAGGCTGTATTGGCATCAATAAAATGTCGCTGACCTAGCTTCAGATTATTAGGATAGCTTAGGGGTCTGGGAAATCGCGTCTCTGGATTCTGTTGATTACCATATAAATCCGCTGGATAATCCCTGTAAACCCACTTCCCCCGCAGCGCCCTAAACCCTTCCGGCTGCACCTCAACCCCCAAATACAATAAACTCAGACCTTGCCGAGTTGGCTTCCAGCGAATTTCAGCTTGCCCAGAAAAAACTTGCCCCTCCTGACAACTCAGATCAGTAGGGATCCCTGGATTGATGCCACTGACATCATGGTGCCAGCGTAGAAAGGAGTAGCTTTTTTGGGAGGGGGGAAAAAGCCGCTGCAAGATTGGCAAAAGTTCACCATTATTGTGAACAATTAAAGTGGCTACGAAAGCAGGTTTCATGATGCCTGTACCCCCTGCAGCAACTGACTCCAGCTTCTCACGGCACTGGTAAACAAACTTTTGACATCCGCCTGGGATCCCTGGGTATAGACAAGCTGTGCTCCGAAGCCTAGTTCCATAGGTTGCGCCGCAATTGGGATCTCTTGGTAATCTGGCTTCGGAAACCCATATTTCTCGGCTTCTGCCTCATCCAAAAATTCTCCAACTCCCATGAGACGATTTTTCGGAAAGGTGAGATTGGATCCCAAGAGTTTAATCTGGTCGTTGACCACGCAGCCAGGATAGTGAACCACAGCAGAGTTCAGCTCTACCGCCACCGTTCCCATCCCCCGTGATTTGGCAAAGCCAATGCCAAACCAGCCATCATTAAGATCCCGCAAAACTAACCCGATCAATCCCAATTGTGCCAGGGTAAAGTTTTTCAGATGAATCTTGGTCTGAAAAGAGCCCTCCACACACACCTGATAGTTAAAGGGCCCCTCTGCCACCGAGCCAAAAACGCGATCAATGGCAACCCCGTTGCGTTCCTCTAATTTGAGCGGGGATCCCGGCTTAGGATAGGCATCTTCGATGCGGATGCGGCTGGCGATGGCGGTATTGCCAAACATTTGATCCGTAAAAGAAGATAGGGCATAAACTCTGTGGGATTCTTTGATTCTTTCCAGCCATTGATTGGCTCTTTGATCGAGGGGATCACTCGCCCAGAGCTTAAAGTTTTCGCCTGCCGGTCGTTGGTCGCTGCCCACGGTGCGAACAATGCGTTCGGCATGGGCACGAATTGCCCCCTTGAGGGAACTACCCGGAAAATAGACCGTTTTTCCCCCCTGGTGGTAGGTTTCCACAAACTCCATATTGGGCTTGGTGGGATCCGCCCCTTCCTTGCCCGATTTAATCAAGACAGGCCCATCCGGTTTGAGGGTGAGGCTGATGGTGCAGTGGTTGACGTAGCGTTTGTGCATGATTAGGGATCCCTTTTAGGTGTGTGCAAAGGCTTTGAGTTGTTGAGTGCATTGGTCAAACATAAAGTTGACAACAGCAAAAAGCTGCTCAAGATTTTGCAAGGAATAATATTTTTGATTTTGGGTGAATATATTTCCTTCTAACTTGCCAAATTGCCAGATTAAGCCATTAGAGGTTATCCCATGAATAGTAATGTCTTGATTATTCAATTTTTGGGCTGCAACCATTTCTGCAATACATTGTCCCCAGGCGTAGTCGAAATTGTCTTTTTTCGCTTCTACAATTAGTAAATACGGCTTATCAAAGACAACTCTTCCCAACGGCGAACGTCGGGCAAGAATGTATTCAGGAAAGCCTTGTAAATCTTGCTCAAAGCTTAGATATCGATGACTCCAAAGAATAAAGTTTTCTCGATAGACTTTCCATACTTCTTTGAGAACTGGATAGATGATATTTTCGCAAATCGCAAACTCAGAACTTTCAACGGCTCCATCTTTCATAACAATCTGCAAGTCTTCTCGAAAGTAATCTGGAACAGAGAAAGGCATCTCTTTAACAAAATCATCCTCTTGAAAGTAGATCTGAAAGGCTTTGATTGTCTCTTCCAAAGATTTGTAGTTCGTAAAAGCCACCGGGATCCCTCCTTTTATTCCCTAACACTAACAGGTTGAGCTTGGCTGGCTGATCTCAATTTCGTGATCAGGGCATTTGTCCAGTCCCTGCGAAGCTCCACAAAGGTTTCTGGCGCTAGAGGCTGCCGGGATCCCGATGTTAATTCTTGCAAATAAGTCAGTAAACGTTGGGGATCCCCTTCCGAATCAAACCAGTGGGTTTCCAAAATATCAAGCTGCACTACCCCCAATCCACGGGAGCGACCGCCGCCCAAAGGGATCTGTTCCGTTTCAAACTGATAAAGCCCAAGCATCAGCAAACCCAGTTCCCATTCTTGGGCATTTTCTACTACCATGCGAAATTCAAAAGGGGTGTTGGCGGGCACTACCTGAAAGTCATAAAGCTTGCCATCGGATGCGGTTTCGGTATCCCGATCAATAGCTACCCCATCTCGCTCTTGATATTGCCCAAACCAAGCGCTGGCCACAACAGGCAGATCCCGAATTTGTACCTTGCCAGATAGCCAAGGGGATCCGAAAACTTGGGATACCAGATCTGTCTCCCCAATCAGTGCTTCTGTCAGGGCGGCATCGTCTCCTTTGTGATCTTGTTTGAGTTGGTTGATGATTCTAAACTGAGCGGTACTGGTTAACTCTGAGGGATCCCTGGCTAAGTTGGGATCAATCCCCCGCAAGAAGCTTTCCAATCGTGAGCGCATGGCCCCCTTAAAACTGGATCCGGGAATAATGGGGCGACCCAGGGCATCTTTGAGCACCGGCAAGTCGGAGCCGATGGGTTCGGTGGAACGTCCGGATCCAATTCTCAGGGCCGTAACCGTAGTCAGGATCCCGGTAACTTCGAGGCGATTTTTGAAGATATCAAACATAGGTCACCAAAACGAAAGTGAGCTAACAAGACAAAACCGGCTGTTTGCTGGGAAGCAATAAAATACTGAGGATCTTTTCAAGTTGTGAGATGTGATATTCTATTGAGTCAATTGATGAGGTTTTATCTTCTAGAGTTAGAAATCTCCAGTTTGTGCCGCTGGTTACCGCACCATAGATGACAGAAACTTGGGATCCCTCTGTTTGGTTAAACATCTGAGCTGCAACCATACTGGCCAAGCACTGACCCAAGCCACCGATGATGTTTTCGTTCTTGGCTTCAACAACCATCATGACAGGAGACTTAATAAACAACTGTTCAGGAGATAGACAAAGAATATAGTCACAATAGCCGGTCAAGCCAAGGCTGGGATCCACATTAAACTCTTTACCTGAGAAAAGGGAAAGTTGTCTATCAGCTAGCTCCCTGACTTCAGCCAAAACCGGGGCAATGATGAACTCAGAGCGGGCTTTTTCGCTGTTAATCGCTGTGGCCAGAGGTACATATCGCTGCAAAAAAGAATTCAGTCTGTCAGGGACTTCTGTACCAGGTATAGACTCAAACAAACTATGCCCCTCCTGAAGGATAATGTCAAATGCCCTACAAACTGAGCTAAGGGTAAAGTCGCTATATACCATACCTTAGGATCCCCCTTCTCGTTTGTACTTGAGATAGCGCGCCCCATAACCCAAATAGCGGCGGATCAGTTCCATTTTGATCTCATTACTTTTTGCTGATTTCTTTGGAAGACCTGCTTGCTCAGCAATAGACTCTGCCTTTTTATTGATTAAGTTTTCAATATCATCAATGATTTGTTCTGCCAATGAGCCTTTGCCTCTTCCCCATTTATCATCCCGACCTACTTGATAACGAATGAAGTTTTTGATGACTTCAGTACTTTCTGTGGAAGTGGCAACCCGAACTAAATTCCTGAATTGTGATTCTTCAAGATTGCCATATTGCTTCTTATCAAGGGCATCTTGGATTGCAATGACAAGATCATCCTCTGCCAAACGGATCCCGCGTTGGATTTTGAGTTCTTGCTCGGAATTGATTTTTTCAGTTGCAACTGTCATAGCACATTCTCCCAAAAATGATGATGAAACTCACTACACACCTCGATTTGCCCAAACCCTTCGCCGGTACGTTCTCCAATTCCTCTTTGCTCTAGCTCACTCAATACCGGGATCCATGGATCGATATTAGTGGTACTAAAGAGGAAAACGCCTCCTGGGTTGGTAACCAGATCTACATCTTTGAATAGGCCCCAAGCAGCATTCCAACCCGAGAGAGTGCTGTAGCTACTAAAGGCGAGCTCCAGAGTGAGAGAATCATCCTCAAGGCTGGCCTCTGCTTGTAGCATCCCGGGGCTAATAACCGTGGTGCGCTGCCAGTTCTCCTTGAGAATAGCCCCGGATTGCAACCCCACCGAGAAATACTGCCGTTTGTCCGGAAGCGGATCCCTGGGATCCCCAAAAATCTGCCACTGCTGCCATCGTTCTCTGAGTAATTTGTTGAAAGTTTTGACTCTTTCCGGCAGAGAAGAACTCGAGGATGTCAGACGTTTAGCTTTAATGTTAACTCGACCCAACCCACGAGAGACACTTCCCCCCAAGCGCAATAAATGAGCATTTTTATTGATATATTCTGATAGGGTTTGGGCTAATTTGGGATCCCTGAGATAAATCCTGGCGGTAAATACTGTGGGCTGAATCGTCCCATTTTTCTCGGTGCCTTTTTTGGACTTGCCTTCGTTCATCACCTCTAGGCTGTAGAGGATCTGATCGGCAGCGGTGGCGCGACGGCGATTGATGCCTACGCGAGTCAGAAGTCGTTTGCTTGTTGAGGCGGTCTCATAGTGGGATCCCTCTTGCTCATAGAAGCCACTGAAAGGTTCCACTCGTCCACCGGATCCGTCGGGTTCTGTGGGATCAAATGGGATCCCCATTTTCAGCGCGCAAAATCGATCAATGAGGGTGTCGAAAACTCCTGTTTTGCTAGTATCTGAATGGCGAAAGCCAGGATCATTTTTGGAACTGAGAGCCGTCATGGGGATGACTCGGCTATGGGATCCCGGATAGGCGTTGGTGAAAATGGCAGGTTGAGGAGCGGTGAATAGGGCCGCAAAGTCACCGTCTGGGGTGGCGTTGGGATCCATTTGGCTGAGGATCAGTCCTGCCAGGGATCCCCGTATGACCGAACCGGGAATGTAGTCTTGGGCTTCGCTGACGGATCCCCCGGGTTTTTGGCGGCCAATGGCGAGTGGAGATTGGGCCGTGATGGTCAGTTGAATGGTTTCCATTACGCCCTCCCCCCTTTAAGAAAAAGCCAATCCTGCTCCGAAGGTTCCAGAGCCTTCAAGGATTTGGGATCCCAGGTGATCCAACCCAGACCCGCCGATTTGCTCCCCCCCAGCGCGTGAATGTGGTGCAGAGCAGACAGAATTAGGGCTTTGCTCCAGCTTGGGCAGTCGGGCAACAAGTGTAGGGATCCCGTAAATGCCAGTTCTGCAGCCGGTGAGGTTTCAATAAGATAGAGCCGCTGATCTTCGGCGGTTTGGCGGCGGCGATTGATGGTTACCCCAGGGCGCAACGTTTCCTCAAAAGCATCTGCAGAGAGATCACAAATCAAATCATCCACCCAAAGGCGAGAAGGCAAAGCCGGATTGCCAAAGATTTGACAGACCAAACAATGGGATTCCTGATGAAAATCCCCAGGGATCCCCTCCCGTTTGGGACACATCAAATTGGGATCCGGAGATTGACAGATCGGCCAGCCCAGCCCTCGGGCCAATTTTTCGCACTCATGGCGCAGCCGACCCTTAAGCTGAGATCCCGGAATCAACAGGCGTCCAAAACTATCTTTAATGATGGGTTTATCGGCCAGGGATCCACTGGAGCCGCCGGATCCCACCGAGAGTGCGGAGGAGAGGCGGGCAGTGAGCGACAGGGATGTTGTGGTGCGTCCCTGACGGGGTAGTTGTGCCAAGCTGACCATGTTCATTCCTCCCGAGCAGTCGGAGCTTTATTTTGAACGGGTTCGGATACAAAAGCATACAGATCAACGAGATCCCGCCAGATGGTCTCGTAGGTACTGTTTTTAGATCCGTTGGCGTTTGCTGGAATGTGCATCCACGGCGGAAGGTGTCCATCGTTGGTTTTGGCTTTGCACCAAGTTTGCTCAAATTCTTCCATAAGAGGTTTGGCTTTCTCTTTCAGACGGGTGCGGAAATAAAGGTAGTTGAGGGTGGCCGTCCGTTTGCCTTTCTCCAAGAAACTGCGCATTTGATAAAGCTGAGAACGCGGGAATCCTGATTCTTTGAGGGCGTGAAGAGTCTTAAGCAAACCGTGAATTTCCGGCACCGTGTAGGGGCTGGCGTAGAGTTTGAGGGTGTGATTGTCTTTGGGGATCTCGAGGGCTTCTTTACGAAAGTCTTTGATACTGGAGGCAATCATTGTCACAGATTTCAGGGCAAGAAAATCAACAGTTGCCACAGAAAAATCTTTATTTTTGGGTTTGAGCTTTTTGGAGTATGTCTTGGCCGATTTAAGCAGTTGCTCGGTGAGCTTCTGGGCATAGTAAATCGGGGTGTCCTCTGAAGCGATCAAAACCCCTACTGAGCTGGATAGCTGGCATAACTGACCTGAACTGCCCTGAGAATCTCTAGTTTGGTAACGTTGAGGGATAATTCCTGGAGTCTGGGCAGCATAATTCAGAGATTGCTCGGGATCCTGTGATTTGGCAAGAAGAATCCGCTCAAACTGCTCACAAATCGTCGCTGCAATATCTAGGGCCTTGTGGGCAGGTACCACCATGAAAACGTCATCCCCCCCAATGGTTAAAATCTCGAAGGGATGAATCCACTGTCCATTGCGGTTTTGGTAGCTATCGGGATCCTGCTGTAACCCCTGAATTTGATGGGCTTGTAAATGCTGAGCCAGGGCATGATAAACTGCTTTTTCAGTTGCTTCGGAAACATCTCGGCTGAATTGTTGGTACTGCTCGGGAGTTTTAATTTTCTGGATGTAGCCCCCCATATTGTTGCCGTCGGCATAAATGTAGGCGACAAACCCTTGGCAGCCGTTGCTGGCATTGGCCACTTCCCGTAAAGATTGGGCTTCCCCGATCCTGTCCTGGGGCCGGGCTTTGCTTTCATAATCCTGCCAATAGCGCTCCCGATAGGGCTCCCCTGCCTCAGAGTCTAAAAATCGCCCAAATCGCGTCACCCAACTCTCCACAAAACCGGGATCCCATTCAGGAAACTTGCGATACCAACCCTGTTTCCCGGTTTCAATCCGTTTGGCTTGGCAACCCACTAAGGCCTTGCGGGCAGTCGCTTCCGAAAGCCAGGGATCCCCGGGCAGTTCGGCTTTGGCGATGGCAAGGCGACGGTCGGTGCTATCTCGGCGCACATAGGGGTGGGTTTCAAAAAAGGCGGGATAGGCTCGACTCGGGCGACGATCAGGATCGGGATTACCGTTGCGCCGATGGTTGAATTGAGCTGCCAAATAGCCTACCAATTCATTGAAACTTTTTCGATTTTGAAAATCCTCCTCTTGACAAGCCCCAAAATAAGCTTTCACCAAGGAATGGTCTTTATTCGCCTCCAACCAATCCAGCCAAGGGGTTTGTTCAATGGGATCCCGCAACAATCCATAGCGAAACTCCAACAGGCGGAAGGTGGATCCCACCGCACAGGCATTCGCCGTCAGGGTTTCTTGGGTATAGCGGCGCTCGATGGCATCCGCCAGATCGTTGACCCAAGCGGCCGGACAAAAGGCCAGGATATTGCCGCCCGTGGAGTAGATGATCAGCTCCGGGATCAGAGCTGCCGCCAAACCAGGATAGTGCTCTTGTAGCCATGCTTGGATCCCGACTCTCGGGTTGGGATCTTCTACAAATTCCCTCAGGTGGGCACGACTGCCCTCATCCAAATCCTGCCAGCCGGAGTAGGTGTCTGCGGGATCCCCAAAAAAAGCCGGCAGATCCACCAAGTTGATCCGATCCAACAAGGCTGAGGCCCCCCGGATCTCGGCCAGCTTAGCCGACTCAAACACGTACCCCTTGATTTTGGTGGCCCCCCCATAGACCAGCCCGATGCGGCTTTGCTGTTGCCACACATCCGGGTAGAGAGCCTGAAGCGCCTGTAAAGTTTTGGGAAAGTGATTGGAGCTTTGCTGAAACTGCTGGATCTGCCTCAGAATAGCCCCTAGCTCAGATGGGATCCCGGCTCCATCACCAGAGCGCAGAGCCCTCACCATCTGTTGCAGGCTGGCAGGTGCATGGGCGGGATCCCTGGATTCTCCCCAGGCTAAGCACCAGGCTAGCCCCAACTCCACCCTCTTAGCCAAAGACATCTGAACGGATCTCGATTTGTAGGCACTCTAGCATTCATTTTCTTCAAAACTGAGGGAGTCCAGAAGTTCTTAAGCAAGTC
>JAUQVP010000095.1:0-8314 GCA_039794745.1 Thermostichales cyanobacterium HHBFW_bins_127
ACAGACCCCCACCTGGCAAGGCACTTTGCCGGCCCCAGGACAGACCCTGATTGCCGCCAGCCAGACCCTGACGGATTTTAATGGGGATCCGGTGATGGTGTTGGTGCGGGGGATCCCGACGAGGGGAATGGCATGGGGGGGGTATCCCTTGGGTTTGGCGGGGTTGGTGGTGGTGTTGGGGATGGGGGGGTTGGTGGTTTTTGCCCTTAGCCAGGAGCAGTTGCGGGGGCTGCAGCGGGTGCAGCGGTTGGTTGCCGGGGAGCGGCCTTTGGTGTATTGGGGGGATTTGGCGGCGGGGATTGAGGCTGTGGTGGCGCGGGTGCAGCAGCAAGAACAGGAGTTAGAGGATTTGCAGCGCCAGCGGCAACAGGCCCTAGCTGAGGAGCAGCAGCAGCGCCAGCGCCTGCAAGGGAACCTGATGACGTTGATTGTGGCGATGGATACGCTGCAAAAGGGGAACTTGGCTGCCAATGCCCCGGTGAGTGAGGATGAAGTTGGCTCTGTTGCCGATGCTTTTAATGCCATTGTGGGGCAGTTGCGCCAGTGGTTGGCGCGGGTAACCCGCCTCAGCCAAACCTTGACCAGCCTCAATCAACACAACCAGACCACCACCCAGCATCTGCTGACAGATTTGGGATCCCAGGCTGAGCACCTGCAAACAGGTTTGGGGACCTTGGCAGGGCTAGAAACCGGCTTGGAAACCCTATTGCAAACCAGTGCTGAGGCGGAGCGGATCAACAGCGGTTTGAGTCAGGATATTGATCAGGAGCAGTCCCTGATTCAGCAAGCTGTCCAGGAGTTGGGCCGCATCCGGGCCACAGTGGCTGACATGGCTAAGCAGACCAAGCGTCTTGGGGAATCGGCCCAGGAGATTTCCCAGATGATCGGGGTGGTGTTGGAGATTGCCGACCGTACCAATTTGTTAGCCTTCAATGCTGCCATTGAAGCGGCCCGGGCCGGGGAACAGGGACAAGGGTTCCGCCAAGTGGCAGAGGAAGTACGGCGCTTAGCCCAACAGGTGGGAGAACTGGGGCAAGCCATTGCCGCCCGGGTGCGGGACGTGCAGCAGCAAGCCGGCGACATCAACGTTTTGGTGGAAACCAACACCGGTCAAGTGGTCAGTACCACCCAGGTGCTCAGCCAGAGCCAAAGCCTAGGCCAGGCCCTCCAGACCCAAGAGCAGCAGTTGCAAACCACCCAAGCCGCCCTCCACACCCTCCTCGACCAAACCCAAGCCCAAATCCAAACCCTCAAAACCGCTTGGCACCACATCCACACCCACAACCAAGCCAGCCTCCAGGATAGCCACACCCTGGCTGAAACCTTAGCCACCACCGCCAACACCCTCGCTGAACTCCACCAAGCCCTCAACCAGTGGCAACTCCAGCCTGCTCCCGTCAGCCTCAGCGGATCCTCCCTATAATAGGTCTGCTGTGCTCCGGGATGCCCATGCCCCGCCTCGCCCTCATCAGTGTCTCCGATAAAACCGGAATCCTTCCCCTCGCCACCACCCTCGTCCACCGCTATGGCTTCCAAATCCTCAGCAGCGGTGGGACCGCCACCACCCTGCAGCAAGCCGGGATCCCGGTCACTCCGGTGAGTGAGTACACCCAAGCTCCGGAAATCCTGGGCGGGCGGGTCAAAACTCTCCATCCCCGCATCCACGGTGGGATTCTCGCCCGCCTCGATCACCCCCAGGACCAAACGGACCTAGAACGGCTCGGGATCCCGCCCATTGAGCTGGTGGTGGTCAATCTCTATCCCTTTGAGGCAACGGTAGCTCAGCCAGAAACCACCCTGGCTCAAGCCATAGAACAGATTGACATCGGTGGCCCGACTTTGATCCGCGCTGCGGCCAAAAATTATGCCCACGTCACCGTCCTCACCGACCCCGACCAGTACCCCACCTATCTGGCTGCCCTAGAAGCTTGCGGATCCCCGGATTTAGCCTTGCGGGCTGAGTTGGCTCGCCAAGCTTTTGTGCGCATCCTCCGCTACGACTATGCCATTGCCCGTTACTTAACCGCCGGCAGCGACCAACAGCCCTGGATGCTCCTAGGGATCCCTCATCAGCGTTTGCGCTATGGGGAGAATCCCCACCAGAGGGCTACCTGGTATGAAACGGATGCCGGCGGCTGGACAGCAGCCCAGGTGATACAGGGGAAAGCCCTTAGCTACAATAACCTGCTCGATTTAGAAGCGGCCCGGGGGGTGGCGGCGGAGTTTCTCGGGGAGACAGCGGCAGTGATCATCAAACACACCAACCCCTGCGGAGTTGCCTGTGGCTCCAGTCCCCTTGAGGCCTACCGCCGGGCCCTGGCTGGGGATCCCGTTTCTGCTTTTGGGGGGATTGTGGCTTTGACGGTGCCCTTGGATGCTGAGACCGCTGCCGCCATGGTGGAGATGTTTTTGGAGTGTGTGGTGGTGCCGGGGATTGTCCCGGAGGCCGAGGTGCTGCTGGCTGCCAAAAAGAATCTGCGGGTGGTGGTGCTGCCGGATTTTCGCCAAGCTCCTCCGGAGCAGGTGCGCCTGCTGGCGGGGGGATTTTTGGTACAGACTGCCGACACAGCCCCCGTAGATCCCCAAGCTTGGCGGGTGGTCACCCAGGCCCAGCCCACCCCCGAGCAGGAGCGGGATTTGCGGTTTGCCTGGAAGGTCTGTCGCCACGTCAAATCCAATGCCATCGTTGTTGCCCACCAGCAGCAGACCCTAGGCATTGGCGCCGGGCAGATGAACCGGGTGGGGGCTGCCCGCCTCGCCCTCGAGCAGGCGGGATCCCGGGCTCAGGGGGCGGTGTTGGCCAGTGACGGCTTTTTCCCCTTTGCCGACACCGTCGAGCTAGCCGTCCAGGCTGGCATCGCTGCCATCATCCAACCCGGCGGCAGCCTCAAAGACCCTGATTCCATTGCCGCCGCCGACCGGGCCGGGATCCCGATGATTTTTACAGGTCGGCGGCATTTTTGTCATTGAATAGGGCATTAGATGAGGCGCAGGCGGCTACGGATTTCCCCTTGCACCGTCTCCCTATCTTGATCGGCAGTAATAATCAGCAACTTTTGCTGGGCTGCATAGTATTCCAGCAGGGGTTTGGTTGCCGTTTCAAAACTGAGCAACCGCTCCTGTAGCGCCTGGGGCTCGTCATCAAAACGTCCCCGCTGTCGGGAGCGCTCTAGCAGCACCTCCACCGACACCTGTAGCCAAATGGCATAGTCTACCATTTGCCGTTCTTGGGCAAATAAAAAATCCAACTCCTCCGCCTGGAAAGCCGTGCGGGGATAGCCATCGAGGACCCAGCCCTGTTGGGTATCTCCCTGACGCAACCGTTGGCGGATCAACTCGATCATCATTCGATCCGGAACCAACTTCCCCTGTTCCAGGAAGGGCTTAGCCGCCAATCCCAGAGGAGTTGCCTGGGCCATACTTTCAATTAACATTTCCCCCGTGCCGATGTAGGGCAACTGATAATCTGCGGCCAACTTTTTAGCTTGGGTGGTTTTCCCCGAACCCGGTGCCCCCAAAAACACATAGCGCATGCCATTTCTCCCACTTAAAAGGGCAAAAATCCCATCGCCTGGCGGCAAATCTGCAAGGTTTGTTCTGCCACCGCCCGGGCCTTCAGGGCATTGTCTCGGATCAATTGCTGCACATAGCCAGGCTCTGCCATCAACTCCCGATAGCGCTGCTGAATCGGCGCCAAAGCAGCCACCACCACCTCCGTCAACAGCGGCTTAAATTGCCCCCAGCCCATCTCCGCACATTCCGCCGCCACCGCTTCCTTGCTTTTGCCGCTGAGCAAATGATAAAGGGTCAATAAATTGTCCGCCTCCGGCCGCTGGGGATCCCCAAAGGTGAGTCCGCGGATGGCATCGGTTTTGGATTTTTGGATTTTGCGTTTAATTTCGTCGGGGCTATCGAGGAGTTCGATGCGGCTGTAGTCAGAGGGGTCGGATTTGGACATTTTGCGGGTGCCATCCGTAAGGCTCATCACCCGTGCCCCTTCCGAGCGGATTTGCGCCTGCGGAATCGTGAACACTTCCCCAAACCGATCATTAAAGCGGCGGGCAATATCCCGGCACAGCTCAATGTGTTGGCGTTGATCTTCCCCTACGGGTACATACTGGGGTTGATAGAGCAAAATATCCGCGGCCTGCAAAATCGGATAGCTAAACAAGCCCACACTAGCTTCTTCCCCCACCTTTTCCTTTTTTTCTTTATATTGGATCATCCGTTCACACCAGTTCATGGGTGTAAAGGTTGTGAACAACCAGGCCAACTCCGTGTGGGCTGGCACATGGGATTGCACAAACAGGGTGCAGTATTCCTGTTTCAGACCGCAGGCTAAATAGAGAGCAAAAACCTGCTGGGTCACCTCAGCCAATTTCTGGGGATCATAGGGAACCGTAATGGCGTGTTGGTCCACCACACAGAAGAAATTATCGTACTGTTCTTGGGATTCCACCCAGTTGCGGATAGCCCCCAAATAGTTCCCTAGGTGCAGGTTGCCGGAGGGCTGGATCCCAGAAAAGGTCCGCGGTCGAGTTGCAGTCATAGCGAATCATGGGCACTGTAGAGTCATTGTAGACCCTTAGCTGGCTTGGCAATCCGGCACCGTTGTCGTCCGTCCCGGCACCAGCAGGGCCTGGCAAAAAGGGACATTCAGGGTGGGGAGCAAATCCCGTTCAAAGGCCGCCGGCACCTCTCCCAAATAGGCCAACAGCACCTGCTGGCTTTGATCCTCCGGCAGCACCTGAAACCACAGCACCAAAGCGTGATCCGGAAACCACCCCTGCACCAGCCGCTGCAACTGAGCCACACTAAAGCCCGGCTCCCGGGGATCCCGCACCAGTTGCATGCCGACGAGGCGCTGCTGATCAAAATAGGCCCGCACCCAGAAACCACGGGCATAGGTCGGGCGTAAATCCGAGCCATAGCTGCTGTAGACCGCTTCCCCCCCCGGCAGCAAATCCCAGCGGGAAGCATCTATTCCATGACGCACCACCCGCAAAGTCTGCCAATTGTTATCTGTGGCATAGAGGAGAAAATGCTGCTGCAACATCCCCAAATACAAAGTTGTCGCCACCGGCACCGGCGGTCGGGCCCGGGTCTGCAACAACGGAAACGCCTGATACTGCCCTTCCTTCCAGACCACCACCTCCGCCTGCCCCGACTTGGGGATCCCGGTCAGCAAGGTTCCCGCCAGGATCACAGCCACCACAAGTTGCCACTTTTTCGCTGAGCGCAGCCAAGGCAGCAGAGATGGCCAAGCTGTTCGCCGCGGCAGTGGCAACGACAAATAACTCACGCGGGGCAGAAGACGACCGAGAGCAAACACAAACTTTAAGATTCAGGTGGTTCTATTCTAGGCTACCCCGACACCGGCAACCGGTGATGGACATCAGCGCCCATCCGATGACCACAAAGCGAATCCTGCCAGCACCAGAATTTCCCTAGCATGGAAATAGCCTGGAGGGATCCCTGATGAAGCCGTTGTTTGTGAGCCTAGTTTTGCTGCTACCGCTGCTGAGCCTAGGGCCGGTGGCAGCCCAGTCCACCGCCCCAACCGCCCCAACCGCCTTAGAAGTGCTAGAGGCCTGTCGCCTAGGGCAAGCGGATCGCCTACCCAATCCCTTCACCGATATTTCCGAAGCCGACTGGGCCTACCGGGCCGTCTTGACCCTCTACTACTGCGGCGCCTACCGCGGCGCCATCCCCCCAGAACAGTTCCTCCGCTACCAACAATCCCAAGCATCCCCATCCTAGGGGCCATCGGGATCCCGGGGACAGCGTCTCGATTCCCGGTTGTGGGACTTGCTAAAGCTTGCCTTGCTGGCTCCAGACTCAACTAGCTCAGCAGAAACATCCCTTCAGCCGAACAGGATGAATCAGGCTGACCGGCGGTCTATTATCCACTGGCGAAATAGCCCATTCAGAAAAGTCAAGGGCAGGCAGCTCTCTAGGCAGTTGCAAGGCGGGATAGCACCTGCCGGGCTGCCGCCAGGGTTTTTTCCACATCGGCCTCCGTGTGGGCTAGGGACGTAAAACCCGCTTCGAACTGGGACGGTGCCAGATAAACCCCCGCCTCCAACATACCCCGGTGAAAACGACTAAACTTCTGCACATCGGACTTTTTGGCGTCCTCATAGTTACGCACGGGATCGCCGGTGAAAAAGAAGCCGAACATACCGCTGATGCTGCCCCCCACCATGGGATGTCCGGTTTCCTCGGCAATAGCCAGCAGCCCTTGGATCAGTTTTTCCGTGATGCGAGTCAGATATTCATAGGATCCCGGTCGTTGCAGGATTTCTAGGGTTTTGATGCCGGCGGTCATGGCCAGGGGATTGCCGGAGAGGGTGCCGGCCTGATACATAGGCCCGGCGGGCGCCACCAATTGCATGATCTCTTTGCGGCCACCGTAGGCACCCACGGGCAGCCCACCGCCGATCACTTTGCCCAAGGTAGTCAAATCTGGGGTGACACCGAAATACTGCTGGGCACCCCCATAGCTAATGCGAAACCCGGTCATAACCTCATCGAAGACCAGCAGGGCTCCATAGCGTTGGGTCAATTCCCGCAGCCCCTCCAGAAATCCCGGTTGGGGGGGAATAAAGCCGGCATTGCCCACCACCGGCTCCAGCATCACCCCGGCAATCTCGTTGGGATACTGCTCAAACAGGGCGGCCACCGCCGCTAAATCATTAAACGGCGCCGTCAGGGTATTGACAGTGGTGGACTTGGGCACCCCAGGGGAATCCGGCAGCCCCAAGGTAGCCACCCCCGATCCAGCCTTGACCAGGAACATATCCGCATGGCCGTGGTAGCAGCCTTCAAACTTGATGATCTTTTCCCGCCCGGTAAAAGCCCGCATCAACCGCAACACCGACATACAAGCTTCGGTCCCAGAATTGACAAACCGCACCATCTCCACGCTAGGCACGGCGGCGATCACCATCTCCGCCAAAACATTTTCCAGGCGGCAGGGAGCACCAAAACTGGTACCCTTGTGCAAGGCATCCTGGAGGGCAGCAATCACTTCCGGGTGGGCATGCCCCACAATCGCTGGCCCCCAACTGCCGATGTAGTCAATGTATTGGTTGCCGTCCACATCCCAAGCATAGGCCCCCGCCACCCGCTCAAACACCACCGGATCCCCACCCACGGATTTGAAGGCCCGCACCGGCGAACTGACTCCACCGGGCATGAGGTTGAGCGCTTGCTGAAAAATCGCTTTGGACTGGCTGGTTTGGAAAACACTGGCAACCACAGGGATCCCTCAATCAGGCACACTGTTGCTTATTGTGACATTTTTCTCCGATTGGCCCATAATTGGGCGGGGTGTCTCGATTCAAAACTTAATAATCTGGGGAAGAGCGGCATGGAGTTGGTCAGGGATCTGGGGGAGGCGGGGGTTTTGGCTCGGATTGTCCCCTATTGTCTGCCGGGGATGGTGGGGGATGATGGGGCGGTGCTGTTGGGATCTGTGATTGTGACGACGGATGTGCTGGTGGAGGAGGTGCATTTCAGCGAGGCAACCACCCCCCCTGATTCGGTGGGCTGGCGGGCGGCGGCAGCCAATCTTTCCGACCTGGCAGCCATGGGCTGCGCGGACCCCTTGGGTTTGTTGGTGGGGTTGGGGATGCCGGGGACAACGCCGATGAGTTGGGTGGAGGGGCTTTATGCCGGCCTGCGGGAGTGCTGTGCCTTGTTTGCCACGGGGGTGATCGGGGGGGATGTGTGTCGGGCGCCGGTGCGGCTAGTGGCCATTACGGCCCTAGGGCAAGGAAAACCCTGGATCCAACGGGGGGGCGCCCAAGTGGGAGATTGGATTCTGGTTACCGGCTGGCATGGGGGATCCCGGGGGGGGCTGGAGGTGTTGTGGCAAGGGATGGCGGAGCAGGTGCCGGAGTTGGTGCGGCTGCATCAGTATCCACGACCCCGTTTGGATGTGGTGCAGCAGTTGCATCAATTGGCAATTGGGGAGGTGATTGGGGGTATGGACAGCAGCGATGGGCTGGCGGATGCGTTGGTGCAAATCAGTGAGCACAGTGGGGTAGGAATTGTTCTGGAACAGTTGCCCACCCATCCCCTGGTAGCTCAGCATTTCCCAGCACAGGCCCAAGCCTGGACCTTGTTTGGGGGGGAAGATTTTGAACTGGTGCTGAGCGTGCGCCCCCCCCAAGCAGAGCAAATCCTAACCACCATCCCCGGCTGCCAAAAAATCGGCCAGGTAGTACCAGGCTCAGGGGTCCTCTGGCAGGGATCCCGGCTGCAGCGCCAGGCTGCCTTTCAACACTTCCCCTAGGGATCCCATGCGCAC
>JAUQVP010000096.1:0-8288 GCA_039794745.1 Thermostichales cyanobacterium HHBFW_bins_127
GGGTCCCCCTCACCATTAGCCGCGGGACCAGCACTGGCAGCACCAATCTTTGGCTGCGAGTCGAACACGATGGCATCACCGGCTGGGGGGAAGCAGCCCCCTTCAGTGTGGGATCCCAAACGGCCTTCATCCATGCGGACAGCCCACCGGTGGAACATTTGCGCCAAACCCCAGAACTGTTGCTGGCGGGGTTGGCCAAGGCAGTGCCGCTCATGGCTGATCTCGATCCCTGGCAGGAACAGGAATGGCGGGCCCGCTGGCGGGAGGCGGAAATCCCTTCAGCAATTCGCGCCGGCATGGATATGGCCCTGTGGGACTGGCGGGGCAAAAAACTGGGGATCCCTCTGTGGCGGTTGTGGGGGCTCAATCCCCGGCGGGGGGTGCCGATTTCGGTCACCATTGGCCTGGGGGAGCCGGGGGCGGCGGTGGAGCGGTTGCGGCAGTGGCAAGCCATGGTCCCTGAGTTGGGGGCGGTGAAGCTGAAACTGGGGGATCCCAAGGGTTTGCTGGCGGATCAGGAGTTAGTGAGTGCGGTGGTGGCTGAGTTGGAACCGGGGGTGAAGGTGACGGTGGATGCCAATGGGGGCTGGACGGTGGAGCAGACTTTGGCAATGGCAGAGTGGCTCCTGGAGAAGCGGGTGAGTTTGATTGAGCAGCCTTTGCCCCGTGGTCAGGAGGAAGATTTACCAGAACTGCACCGCCACTGTGCTCTGCCAATCTATGTGGATGAAAGCTGTTGGGTGAGCGGGGATATTCCGGAGTTGGCAGACTGTGTGGATGGGATTGTCATCAAACTGATGAAATGCGGTGGGCTGACGGGAGCCTTGCGCTTGATCCATACTGCCCGGGCCCATGGTCTCGGGATTATGCTGGGCTGCTACGGGGAAACCAGCCTCAGCAATACCGCCATGGCCCAGTTGGGATCCCTGGCGGATCATGTGGATTTGGATAGCCATTTGAATTTGGTGGATGATCCGTTTTTGGGGGCGGAGTTGGTGGCTGGGCGACTGCTGCCTGCGCAGGGAGCGGGTTTGGGGGTTACAAAGCGCCTTTAGAGCTGGGGATGGTGCTGAGGCGGCGGGGGTCGAGGGCGATAGCTTGGCTGAGGGCGCGGGCAAAGGCTTTGAAGCAGGCTTCCACGATGTGGTGGGAGTTGCTGCCGGCTAGTTGGCGGATATGGAGGGTGATTTGGGCGTGGTTGACTAGGGCTTGAAAAAATTCCCGCACCAATTCTGTGTCATAGCTGCCGATGCGTTGGGCAGGGATAGTCAGGTCGTAGCTGAGATGGGGACGACCGGAAAAGTCCAGCGCCACCTGTACCAGGGCTTCATCAAGGGGAGCGACGAAGTGACCGAAGCGGATAATCCCCCGCTTGTCCCCAAGGGCTTTCAGCAGGGCCTGCCCGAGGGTAATGCCCACATCTTCGTTGGTGTGATGGTCGTCAATCTCTAGGTCACCGCTGGCTTCAATCTCTAGATCCAACAGCCCGTGGGTGCTCAGTTGCACCAGCATGTGATCCAAAAACGGGATCCCGGTGTGGATGCGATGGTGCCCGCTGCCATCTAAGGTCACCTGAACGCTGACGCTGGTTTCGGAGGTTTGCCGGTGGACATGGGCAGAACGCAGGGACATGGGGTTGGCTCGGCGGCGGCAGGGGTTCATTCTAGCAAATGTGTGTTGGCTGGGGTACAGCTTTTCAGGATCATTCCTTGGCAACAGCGCTACTCTCCTCGAAAATATGAGAAGTCCATCCTGCTCAACCAAAAGCACAAAGCTGCCGGTTGTCCTCAGCATCTCAAACAACTATGTGCGACGTTAAGCTCACCCTGACAGGACTCCTCCCGCCGGGAAGCTAAGGCTTTGCTTAAGGTTTCGGGATCCCTAGGGGCACTCCGCTAGCCTAACAGACAGAGCAGGGAGGGAGCTATGGAGCCGCTACGTTTGGGGATCGCTGGGGTGGGGCTGGTGGTGGTGGCAGCGGAACTGTGGCGCACCCGCCGCCTGTGGCCCTGGCACGTCGATCTCCTCAAGATGTTGGGACTCAGTGGCTTGGGGCTCCTGCTGCTGATCTGGGGGGTGGGGATCCCGGGCCGGATTGGCCTGGGGCTAGGGGTGGCCCTGGGACTGTTGCTGCTGGCTGTCGGTCCCTACGGTCGTGCACCCCAAGGGCTATTGGTGCTGCTGGCTGCCTTCAGTCTGCCCGGGGATCCCCAACGGCTGATCCCACTGCTGGCCGGGCTAGGGGTGGGGGCGGGTGCTGTGGGGATCCCGGTGGCGATGCGGATGGGTTGGGAGGGATTGTGGGGGGCTTTGACCCAATTGTGGCTAGGACTAGCAGCCTTGATGTGGGGATCCCACCTGTTGCGGCTTTATGAGGGTGACCAGAGCTGGCTGATCGATGGCCTACCTCTGGCTATGGCAGTCCCTGTGGGGGTAGGAGCCATTTTGGCGTGGTGGCAGGAGGAACAGCTAGTGCCCCTGACCCGGCTGGGGGGGGTCATCCTTGGCGGGATCACCATGCTGATCGTGGAGCAGAACCTGCTCGGGCATTCGGGATCCCTGAGTTTGTATGTGAGTGTGGGGATGGTGTTGGGGGTGGTGATCAGCCTGTGGCCGCGGGCAGGAACGGCAGATCAATTGTGGCAGGCCGCCATTACCTTGGCTTTGGCAGGGGGAGCAGCTTTACTGGCTCTGCGCTTGGGGGGGGCTTATGGGGCAGCGATGATGGGGTTGGGATGCCTGCTGGTGCCGGGGGCTGAGGCCATGGCCTTATTCCTGGGGGCACGACCCTTGGTGCAAAGTTTGATTTACGGTTATGGGCTGACCAGCTTGAATCTCACCCACAGCTATACCAATGCCGGTTTATTTTTGGGTTTGGCTGCCGTAGCCCTGGGGGGACTGGTGTGGGGATCCCGGTCGGACTGGGGTCGGGGCAGTTTGTTATTGGGCTGGACGGCGCTGGCGGTGCTGGGGATCGGCTACTTTTTTCATACCTTGCCCCAGGCCACTTGGTTGTTGGGGGCATTGATGGCTGGGTTTTTGGTGGCCATTTTGGCTCCTTTGACTCCATTGCCCTGGCAATCCTGGGGTCGGGCTGCTTTGGTGCTGGTGGGCTGGGGAGCGCTGCTGGCGGTGCTGACCCCAGAACTGCTGCAGGCCGGCATTGATGCTAGCCGCTGGCAACGGCTCACGGTCTTGATGGTTATCGTCGCCGCCTTGAGCTTGATTGTCATCGCTTGGCGCCTGATCGGGATCCCCAGATCCTCTCAGCCTCTATAACTGGCCCTGTAATTGGGGGTTACAGCATGGAGGCCATCGTTGTTCTTTTGGCTATCTTGCCTTTTCTGCTTGTCGGGTTAGGTGCCCTAGTAGGGTGGCGCATGGAGAAGCAGCGCCACCAAGCTTTGATGAGCCTGGGGCCCCAATTGGGACTGACCTTTGCCCGGGAAGAAAAATTGGGCAATCCTCTGCCAGAACCGGCGGCCAGTTTTCCCTTATTTCAGACTGGGCACGGGCGGCGCAGCCGCAACCATGGCTACAAAACCCTCGCGGATGGAGCGCAGGTGCACACCTTCGACTACCAGTACACCAGCGGCAGCGGCAAAAGCCGAACCACCTACCGCATGACCATCTTTGCCGTCATTCAGGCAGATCTGCATCTACCTTGCTTTCGCCTGCACCCGGAAATCCCCATCTTGCATGACATCGCCAAGTTCTTTGGCATGCAAGACATTAACTTTACCAGCTATCCTCAATTTTCTCGCAGCTACCTGTTGCGAGGGGAGCCAGAAGCCCAGATTCGCCAAATGTTTGAACGGGGATTGCTGAGTTTTTTTGAACGCCATCCCGGTTGGTGCCTGGAAGCTCAGGGCCCGGCGGTCATTCTCTGGCGGCACAATCAACGCGTTCCCCCCCATGAATTGAGGAGTTTCCTTAGCTTCGGGGAGGAGTTTTACCAGCGTCTGCTTGCCTGCGCCTAAGGATATCCCCTCGAATCCCAGACCCCCATCCGCGGGGTGGCAGACTGAAACCGATCCCTCACCCCCGGCCCCTCTCCCAAAGCGGGAGAGGGGTTCAGGCTGACTATAACCCCAGGTTTTTTTCTTAGCGTTCGGGTTTTTCAGCGAGTTTAGGCTGGCCTGAATATTAGGAATTTAACTTGTGGATTTTGTGGACTCAAGCCACCTCCGGACTTTCCCAAACTACTCCTGGGATGGAGCCTGGCAACTCTCACCTCAACCCCCGCTTAGCCCAATAACTTCGCCTCCAGCAAAAACTCATAGGCTACCTGGGCCGGCTCCCGCTGCTCCCCCTCCACCTCAAAATTGAGCCGCTGCATGGTGGCATTGGTCAGCAACGGTGCCAATTTATTCAGGGCCTCGCCGATTTGGGGATGGGCAGCCAAGGTCTGCTGGCGGATCACCGGCGCCACCTGGTAGGGGGGGAAGAGCTTTTTGTCATCTTCCAACAGCACCAAATTGAAATGACTAATCTGGCCATCGGTTCCAAAGGCCACCGCCACATCCGCCTGCCCACTCACCAAACCCGTATAGCGCAAGCCGGGATCCACCGCCCGATAGCCCTTGAGACGAAAGTTCCCGTAGGCCTTCTGCAGCCCCGGCAACCCGTCCGGCCGAGCCTGAAACTCCGGTGGCCCGATCATCACCAGCTCCGAAGCCCGCGCCGCCATCTGAGAAATGGTGCGGATGCCGAACTTTTCCGCCCCCGCCTGGGTCATGACCAGCGCTTGGGTATTATTCATGGGCGCCGGCTGCAACCAGACCAAATTAAACTTCTCCTTGTAGCCCTTGGCCACCTGGTCAAATACCCCCTGGGGATCCGACTGGGCCGGCAGTTTCAACACCGTCAGCAGCCCCGTGCCCGTATACTCCGGATAGACATCGATTTCCCCAGTGGTGATGGCCGCATGGGCTACCGGCGTTCCCCCCAGATTCAGCCTGCGCTCCACCTGCAAACCAGCCCCCTCAATCAGCAGGGCATACATCTCCCCCAGGATAAACTGCTCCGTAAAATCCTTTGAACCTACCCGAATTGGGGCAGCAGCCCTAACGGAGGAAGGACGCAGCACAGACGCTAGCGCCGCCCCCCCAGTCAATGCTAACCCAGAAACAAGACGGCGCCGACTCAGCATATCTTTTGGAGGATAAAAATCCTTCTAAGTATATCAGAAGCTAGCCGGCCAACTGCAAAGAACTGGCTTCCACCGGCCGACCGTTCAGGAAGGTGCCGGCAATTTTCAGTTTGCTAGCTTCCACCGGCCGACCATTCATGTAGGTTCCGGCCACTTCAAAACCATTGGCCACAATCGGACGCCCATTCATGTAGGTGTCCACCACTTTCAAGCTAGCGGCGGTAATGGGACGATTCATGTAGGTATCTACCACTTTCAGGGTGGCCGCAGTCACCGGCCGACCGTTCATGTAGGTCTCAACGACTTTGAGGGTGCTGGCAAAAACCGGCCGCTGAACCCCTAGGGATCCCGGGCTGTAGGGGGCGAGTTCGGTAGTGGGGGTAGGTGTTTCGCTCATGGCTGACCTGACTAGAAGTTACTCTCACTCTACTCTGATCTTAAGGAAATCTATCAGTTTGTAGCATGGTTCTTAAGATCCGCTAAGGCACCGGCACGGTTTCTAGGAGGCTACTGATGACGTTGGGGGCGGATTTGCCACTTTGGGGAATCACCCGGTGCACCAACACATAGGGCACTAGGCGCTTGATCATATCGGGACTGACGTAGGGGGATCCCTGCAGGAGGGCCCAGGCTTGGCCGAGGCGTTGCAGCATGACGGAGGCGCGGGGGCTGGCGCCGAGGGTGAGATCGGGGTGGGTGCGGGTGGCGCGCACGAGGTTGACGATGTAGGTCTGCAGGGGGGGGGTGACCTTGACCTGCAGACAGAGGCGGCGGAGTTCTTGAATGTCTTCTAGGCTGGTGCTGGCGGTGAGGGAGTGCAGGGGGGATCCCTGTTCTAGGCGGGCGAGGATGTGGAGTTCTTCCGTTTGGGAGGGATAGCCGAGGCTAAAGCAGACGGCAAAGCGGTCGAGTTGGGCTTCTGGGAGGGGGTAGGTGCCCTGGTATTCGACGGGGTTTTGGGTGGCGATGACAAAGAAGGGGGAGGGGACGGGGCGGGTTTTGCCGTCCACGGTCACCTGTTGTTCTTCCATCACTTCCAGCAGGGCGGACTGGGTGCGGGGGGTGGCGCGGTTAATTTCATCAGCTAGGACAATGTTGCCGAAAATTGGCCCGGGCAAAAACTCAAAGCTGCCGTTTTGGGGATTCCAGACGCTGGTGCCGGTGATGTCGGTGGGCAACAGATCGGGGGTGCACTGGATGCGCTGAAAGGTACCGGCAATGGCTTTGGCTAGGGATTTAGCCAACAGGGTTTTGCCCACCCCAGGAACATCTTCCAGCAAGGCATGCCCACCGGCAAGCAGGGCTGCCAAGGTGAGGTTGATGGCTTCATCTTTGCCCACAATCGCTTGGGCTAGGGTGGCACGCAGACGGGTAATGCGAGGGTCCATAAGCGCTCTGGGGACAGCCTCCCCAATCATAGGGCGGGATTAGGCTCTCCCTAATAAACTGGCGGCGTTGCGCACGGTCTCAAAGAAAACATGGACATTCTCCTCAGGGGTGGTGTGATGGATCCCATGCCCCAAGTTCATAATGTGCCCCCGGGATCCCGCCTTGCAGATCACCTCTAGGGTGCGCTCTTGAATGAACGCCGGGGATCCCAGAAGCACCATGGGTTCGAGGTTGCCTTGGACGGGCAGGGGACCAAGGCGCTGGCGGGCGGCGGCCATGTCGCTCATCCAGTCCAGGCTCATGATGTCGATGCCGGTTTTGCCCACTAGATCGAGCAAATGGTGGCTGCCGTTGATGTAGAGGATCAGGGGCACGTGGGGGTATTGGGCTTTGACTTTTTCGACGATCAGGCGTTCGTAGGGGAGGGCAAACCGTTCGTAATCCCTGGGACTGAGCTGTCCGGCCCAGGTGTCAAAAAGCTGGACCACCTGGGCCCCCGATTCAATCTGATAGCAGACATAGCGGGCGATGTTTTCTGCCAGAATCGTCAGCAGCCGATCTAGCAATGCTGACTCCCGAAAGGCCATTTCTTTGATCAGGGCATAGTCTTTGCTGCCCTTGCCCTCCACCAAATAGCAAGCCAAAGTCCACGGAGCGCCCACAAATCCCAAAACCGTCGCCTCATCCCCAACGGTCTGCCGCAATGCCTGCAAAATCGTCCTGATAAAGGGCAAGCTGCTTTCCGGATCGAGGGGGCGAATCTGGTCAATCTGCTCAGGGGTGCGAATCGGCGGATCAATCACGGGCCCACGGCTTTCCACCAACTCAAAGGGGATGCCCATGCCGTCGAGGGGGGTGAGGATATCGGAAAACATGATCACCCCATCGGGGCGGTAGGCATAGAAGGGTTGCAGGGAGATTTCGATGGCTAGTTCTGGGCGTTCGCAGCGCTCCTTAAAGGGGTATTGGTCGCGCAGGCGGCGATAGGCTGCCATGTAGCGCCCTGCCTGCCGCATCATCCACACGGGTGGGCGTTCTAGGGCTTCGCCGGCGGCGGCACGCAACAACAGGGGCACAGTCATAGGGGTAGCTCAGCCACAGCCCCATGATTATAGGACAATCCCTGGGATCAAGATGGGAGTGGTAGGGGCTGGCTGCCTAAGTACCCTTGACTAGGGCTATGTGCGAGCGATTACTCTAAAAATGATGTCAGCACGGGTTAGTTGCTTGCTATGCAGACTCCCCCTCCTACTCAGGCAGTGGAGACCCCTCGTCCCAAGCCGACGCTGCGGGAATCCCTGCGGGGGTTGGATCTCGATATTTTGCAAGAATTAGAAGCCTTCCGCACCTGGCAACATCAGTATGCCTCTCCCCCTACGCCCCTGATTGAGGATCTGGAAGAGGAACTGCCCGCCGAAAGGCTCCACTGGCTGCCCCAAACCCTGCTTTTGTTTTCCATTTGGCTGGCTTCCTGCGCGGGCTTGATCCTGGGGATTTGGTGGCTCTTTACCCCAGGATCGCCGACGACGAGCCGCCGCTTACCTCCGCCCCCCTTGGTACGGGTGGAGTTGGCCGATTTACCCTTGCTCCCACCGGTGGAACTGGAGACCTTGCCGATTATTCCCTGGATTGATCTGGCGACGCTGCCGTTGATTCCAGAGGTGGATATTGACCGGCTCTTGGCCCAGGCTCTGGCTACCCCCACCCCTGTCCCTACCCCCCCGCCCACCCCCACCCCGGTAGCTAC
>JAUQVP010000097.1:0-8158 GCA_039794745.1 Thermostichales cyanobacterium HHBFW_bins_127
CCGTGCCGCTCAGGGTCAGTTGCTTGACCACACAAAAGGGATGCCCAGGGCGCTGGCTATCCCGGGCCAAATAGGTCTGGCTGAACCCCCCTGACCCCAGGGTACGGACAACCCGGTAGCGGTTACTCAGGATCAGTCCCGCCTCCGCTAGTTCTGCTCCCTCCTGGAGGGCAGGGCCCTGATCGTTGATGGGACCGCTGCTGCGCCCGTTGGGACGACTAGGAGGACGCACGGGCAAGGGTTCGGGGGGCGGTTGCAGGGGATGGCTGACAGCCCGCAGCGGTTGACTGGTTTTGGCCATCAAAGGAAAGGTCTTGCGCCATTGGGGCTGTTTGTGCTGGGCATGCTTGCCGATTAAAATCACTTCCTGCAAGCCACTGCCCGCCAAAACCTTGAGGTGACTCTGCACCGTCTGCGCCACCGCCGTCCGGCTCCAGCCCGCCTCCGTGCTATACTCCAACATCACTAGACAACGCTGGGGCAGCTTGGGATCCCGAATGGCGCTCAACTTGACAGGATAGGCGGCTAGAGCCTCCCGCAAAATCTGGAGGAAACCGTGCAGCTGGCTATCCATGGGTTGTTGTGTGGGCCCCCGGGCTATTTTAGCGTGTAGTGATTTGTTGTTTTGGCTCTTGATTTTTCTTCCTAGCCTACTCAGGATTGGCCATTTCTTCAACTCCCATGGCCTTCTACAATAAAAAATCAAGATCGAGCTTGGGACAAGTCCAATGCGCATCGGCAATGGCTATGACATTCACCGCCTCGTTCCCGGCCGCCCCCTGATCCTGGGCGGGATCCCGATTCCCTTTGAGAAGGGGTTGTTGGGGCACAGTGATGCGGATGTGTTGACCCATGCGATTATGGATGCTCTGCTAGGGGCTTGTGCCTTAGGGGATATTGGGCACTATTTTCCCCCTGGGGATCCCGAGTGGGCGGGGGCGGACAGTCAGGTGTTATTGGGGAAGGTGACGGCTTTGGTGGGGCAGCGGGGTTGGCGGATTGGCAATGTGGATGCGGTGGTGATTGCCGAGGCTCCCAAGTTGAAGCCCCATCTGTTGGCGATGCGGGAGCGATTGGCTGGGTCGATGGGGATTGGGGTGGAGCAGGTGAGTGTCAAGGCGACCACCAATGAGCAAGTAGATGGGGTGGGGGCGGGGGCGGCGATGGCAGCCTATGCGGTGGCGTTGCTGCTGCCGGCCTAGCGGCTGGCCACCAATTCCGGGGTGAGGGTGACCAACTGAGTACCGGGGTAGTAGAAGTTGAGGATTTGGGCTGTGGTCCAGCCTTGGCGGGCTAGCCCGTAGGAGCCGTACTGGCTAAAGCCGACCCCATGTCCAAAGCCCGCTCCCAAAAACGTGTAACCTTGGGGGGTGCGCTGCAGATCAAACATGGTGCTGTAGAGATCCGGGAAGGCCAAGCGAATATTGTCCTTACTGAGGGTGAGGGTATGGATTCCCCGGTCGGTGTTGAGGGCGATTTGCAGTTCCTGCACCCGACCGCTGCGGGAACGACGCAGGATTTCCAGGCCCGCTACCCCCTGAAAGTCCGGCACCTTCATGCCCAAATAGGGCCGGCTGCGGCGGATTTTGTCCCCCATCGCCTCCAATGTCAAGGGGATTTGCCAGCGAAACAAACTGGAAATCCCTGCCTCATTAAACCCAGCCCGCCGTCCCAAAAACTCCCGGAAAGCCTGGCTATCACTCAAATCCACCGGCTCTTTGTTGATGCCATCCATAATCGAACGCAAATAGGGGCGGGGATCCCCATCCCAGACATCTTCAAAGGCAGCGGTGATACCGCCGGAGGTGGAGAAATAGACCGCATCGATCAATTGCCCTTGATAGGTCAGCACCTGCCCTTGGGTTTCGGCGATGGCTCGGTCCGCTGCTGGCACCGTTTCACTCAGCCCCCGGTACACTTGGCAGTGGGTATTGGCACAGAGTTCATAGCCGTCAATGGCAAAGCGGTGGCGATTTTTCAGGGCATAGGTGCGGGCAAGAATTGCTTGGGCTGCAATGGCTGCCGGCGGTGCTCCCGGGCCAATTTCATGGGGAACCACCCCCCGCAAATAGGTTTCCAGGGGCACATGGTTGACCACCGTATAGGTGCCATAGGCATTGGGCTGCACCTTCACCGAACCAGCATAGGTGCGCACCGCCGTGCGGAAGGTACCACTGTCAGAAAAAATCTGCACCCCCGTAGCCCTGTAGCTGACCCCATCCACCTGCCAACTCAGGAGCGGCACCGTGCTGCGTTCCTCCCGATGGATCCTCACCCCCGGGATCCCGCGGGCTTCGGCATAGGCCAAAAACTGGGGGAACTGCTCTGGGCTGTAGGCACTGCGCTTGGCCCACACCTGCCACTCCTGGGGTTGAGCAATTTCCGTCAGTGCCCCCCAAGCTTGCCACTGCCGGGCGCTGGCTTCGGCACTTTCAAAACTGAGGTGGCTACTCAATACCAGCCGCTGCACAGTCTCCGGCTCAGCCAGGGCCTGATTGACAATCCCAATCACCACCTGCGGCGTCCGTAAACTGTGAGCCTGACCTCTACTATCCGTAAAGTTCACCGTCAACAGGGATCCCGAGGGGGCAGCGACTTCCAGTCGGTCTTGGGGGTCGCGGCCAAAGCGTTGCCAGATACCCACCTGGAGGATGGGATTGAGGGGAGTGGCGCGGACCTGGGATCCCGAGATCAGGCTGACCGCTAGGGCTAGTGTTGTCAATCGCCACCGAACCATGATCATCCCCTACACGATAGGTTCTACTGTAGCCGAAACTGGCTAGACAAAGGTGCGTTGGTAGATAGTTTGCAGGGCTTGCAGTTCGGTTGTGTTACCGAGGCGGCGGTAGAGGCGCAATTGTTCTTCCACAAGCTGGCGAGCTTCTTGGCGGCTGAGGGACTCGAAAGTCATTTCCCCCTCAGGGCTGACCGTGACCCGGAAAAACAGGCGTTGAGCATAGAGGGTCGTAAACAACCCGGCAGTATCCCCTAAACTGCACAGACCATAGAGCAAGCCAAAAGTTGGGTGATCCAAATAATGTTCCTGAAGAGGGGTGGTGGACATTGCCGGCGGTGGGTCAGGCTGACGAGCGATAGGATGGCGATGGCCCATAGAAAGTTCCTAAATGAACCTCGGAAAGCAACAAACGATATTCATGGTAAAGGGCAAAAGCTCCACCGAGGATTAAACACTCCTGAAATTTCCAACCCCCTAGCCCCAAGCCCCCCTCTCAGTCGAGAATCCTAAAAAAGACCCGACTGAAAACCTTTGAAAACAAAATGTTTGATCTAGCTTCGGGATCCCTACAGCTAAATACTTAGAGATAGTTTTTAGACAAAATTAGATATGATTAGATAACATCGGCAAAAGTACGTTCCATGCGGCGGAAATACCAGATACCACTTACCAGTAGTCCTAGAGTAACGCCTATGGACAGGAGAAAGCCTGGCCAGAAAATTGGGAAGTTAGGTCCTAGCAGTGCCCAGCGGAAGCCATCGATCACCCCGACCATGGGATTGAGAGCATAGAGCCAGCGCCAGCGTTCCGGTACAATTGCACTGCTAAACCCCACCGGAGAAATATACACCCCAACCTGGAGCAGAAACGGCACCACATGTTGAAAATCTCGGTATTCCACATTCAGAGTTGCCAACCATAGCCCCGCCCCCAAAGAAGCCGCAATTGCCAGCAGGACAAAAAATGGCAACATCAAGATTTTCCAGCTGGGAATAAAATCATACCAGAGCATCAGTCCCACAAAAATGATCCCGGAAATCAGAAAATCCACAAAACTCACCACCACCGCGCTCAAGGGCACAATCAAACGGGGGAAATACACCTTCGACAGCAAATTGGCATTATGGATCAGACTCTGACTACAGCCTGCCAAAGATCCGGCAAAGAACTGCCAGGGCAGCATGCCGGCAAAGACCAGAAGCGGGTAGGGTACCCCTTGGGAGGGTAGGCGGGCGAGGCGACCAAAAACAACGGAGAAAATCAGCATGGTCAGGAAGGGGCGGAGCAAAGCCCAAGCAACCCCGATCACCGTTTGCTTGTAGCGCACCAGAATATCCCGCCAAGCCAGAAAATAAAACAATTCCCGGTAACGCCACAGATCCTGCCAGTACTGCCGTTCCGTCCGTCCCGCCTCAATAATCAGCTCCGGTACTGCTTCCGACATGCCCCAGCTCACCCATACCTCATCTGCTTAATCTAGCAGTGATTCATAATGGGTCATGACCGGTGGGAGGGAAGATATTGATTCAACTCATCTTGGCAACTTACGGGATCCTGGTCATGATTGGCGGTTGGCTGGGGTATCGGCAGGCGGGCAGCCGTAAATCTCTGCTCAGCGGCTTGATCAGCGGTTTAGTTTTATTGCTGGCGGCAGGGATCAGCCTTTGGCAGCGCCCTGTGGGTTTAGGAATTGGGCTGGTGACCGCCGGGATCCTCACCGGCGTGTTTTGGGGTCGCTGGCGGGCTACGGGCAAACTGATGCCGGCAGGATTGATGCTGGGCTTCAGCGGCAGCATAGCCCTGCTCCTGGCTTGGGCCCTATGGAGGGGAGCAGGGTTTTAAGATAAAAAAAGTAAACACAGGTTATGAGCAGTTATGGCGGCTCCCCATTTATTGCAACGCTTAGCTGATATTGAGACCACCTATCAGGATCTGTCGGTACGGCTAGCGGATCCCGATGTGGTCAGCCAGCCCCAAGAACTGCAACGGATCGCCCGGGCCCACGCCCGCCTAGAACAAACCGTCTCCGTTTACCACCAGTGGCAGCAAGTGGTCAAATCCCTCCAAGAAACCGAAGACCTGAAACGCACCGCCGGGGATCCCGATTTAGAGGCCTTGGCGGAGGCAGAGATTGACAGTTTGAAGGAGCAATTGCGGGTTTTAGAGGAGCGGTTGACGATTTTGTTATTGCCCCAGGATCCCAACGACGACAAAAACATCATGTTGGAGGTGCGGGCGGGTGCTGGTGGGGATGAGGCGGCCATTTGGGCTGGGGATTTAGTGCGCATGTACACCCGATATGCCGAGAAAGTCGGCTGGTCGGTGGCATTGGTCAGTGCCAGCGAAGGGGAGATGGGTGGTTTCAAAGAAGCGGTTTTAGAGATCAAAGGGGAGCAGGTGTACAGCAAGCTCAAGTTTGAGGCGGGGGTGCATCGGGTGCAGCGGGTGCCGGCCACCGAAGCCCAAGGGCGGGTTCACACTTCCACCGCCACGGTAGCGATTATGCCGGAAGTGGATGAAGTGGAGGTGGTGATTGACCCCAAAGACATCGAGATCAAAACCGCCCGTTCTGGGGGTGCCGGGGGGCAAAACGTCAACAAAGTGGAAACCGCCGTTGACCTGCTGCACAAGCCCACCGGCATTCGTGTTTTTTGTACTGAGGAGCGATCCCAGTTGCAAAACCGCATTCGCGCCATGCAGATTCTGCGGGCCAAGCTGTTTGAGTTAAAACTGCGAGAACAGCAAGAAGCCATCGCCTCCAACCGCCGCATGCAAGTAGGCACCGGCGATCGCTCCGAAAAAATCCGCACCTACAACTACAAAGACAACCGCGTCACCGACCACCGTCTCAACCAAAACTTTGACCTACGCACCATCCTGGAAGGGGACCTCGAAGACCTGATCCAGGCTTGTATCAGCATGTATCAGCGGGAGCAACTGGCCGAACTCGCCAACCAAGCCAACTAACTCCCTAAGCGTGGCGGCGGGCCTGTTGCATCAGCAGCTCATGGGTAGCCCGTTCCGGTTCTCCCGGCTTTGGGTAGCGGCGATGATAGATCCCCTGCCCATCCAACTCCCAAGCCTGGCGGTTATCTGCCAGCATCAGATCCAGCAGCCCCTTCAGATCCTGGCGCAAATCCCCATCCCAAATCGGCGTCACCACCTCCACCCGCCGATCCAGATTGCGAGTCATCCAATCGGCACTGCCGATATAGACCTCCGGTTGTCCCTGATTTTCAAAATAAAAAATCCGCGAATGCTCCAAAAACCTGCCCACAATACTGATCACCCGGATCCTGTCACTCAAGCCCTTGACCCCCGGCTTAAGGCAACACATTCCCCGCACAATCAGATCAATTTCCACCCCTGCCCGGCTCGCCTCATAGAGCTTAGCAATGATCTGCGGATCCACCAGGGAATTCATCTTGGCAATAATCCGCCCCTGGGATTGGATTTCCCGCTCAATCAAAGCATTCATCTGCGAGCGCATCGTCATCGGCGAGACCAACAGCGCCTGAAACCGCTTCTGCCGCGAATAGCCCGTCAAATAATTAAACACATCCGACACATCCCCCGCCAAAACCGGATGACAAGTCAACAACCCCAAATCCGTATAGATTTTGGCCGTTTTAGGATTGTAATTGCCCGTGCCAATATGAACATAGCGGCGCAACTGATTGCCCTCCCGCCGCACCACCGCCAAAATCTTACTGTGAATCTTCAACCCCGGGATCCCGTAGGTCACATGCACCCCGGCTTCTTCTAATTTTTTGGCCCACCAGATATTATTTTCCTCATCAAAGCGGGCCTTGAGTTCCACCACCACCGCCACCTGTTTGCCCCGTTCCACTGCCTCGATCAGCGCCTGCACCACCTCCGAATCCCCGGATGTGCGGTAGAGGGTTTGCTTAATGCTCAAGACATGGGGATCCCGGGCTGCCTGTTGCATCAGGGCCAGCACACTGGTGTTGAAAGAATCGTAGGGGTGGTGGAGCAGGAGATCTTTTTCGCGGATGACGGCAAAGACATCTGCCACTTCCGTATTGACTTGGGTAGGGCGCAAGCGGGGGTGGGTAGGGATGACCCAGGGGGGGTCTTTGAGATCGGGTCGGTCCAAGCGCATGAAATACATCAGATCCCCCAGATTCATCATTCCCTCGATCACATAGATTTGTTGGGTTTCCACCTCCAACTGTTCTTGGAGAAACTCCACCACCCACTCTGGGGTATCGGCGCTCACCTCCAGGCGCACCACCGAGCCGAAGCGGCGTTTGCGCAGTTCCTGTTCAATGGCTGCCAGCAGGTCATCGGCCTCATCCTCTTGGATTTCCAGATCCGCATCTCGGGTTACCCGAAACAAATAGGCCCCCTGAATTTCCATCCCCACAAACAGGGCCTGCAGATTATGGGCAATCACCTCCTCAAGGGGGACATAGGTTGTGCCATCGGCCAAGGGCACAAAGCGGGACAGCACCCCCGTCGGCACCTTCACCCGGGCAAAGGACTTTTCCTGGGTTTCCGGATCGCCAACGATCACCATCAAGCTCAGGCTTAACCCAGAGATATAGGGAAAGGGGTGGCCGGGATCGATAGCTAGGGGGGTGAGCACCGGATAGAGTTGTTCCTGGAAATAGAGATGCAATTCCTGCCGTTGTTCCGGGGACAGTTCCGAGTAAGCAGCCAGATGGATTCCGGCCTTTTGCAGCAGTTGGGGGCGCAGGATCGCTTCAAAGCAGCGGTGGTGTTCGGCTACCAGGGGCTGCAGTGCCTCTCGGATCAGGTGGAGTTGCTGAGTTGGCGTCAGGCCATCAGGGGTGAGGGCCGAAACCCCCGTGACCATTTGCCGGCGGATCACCGCCACCCGCACCATAAAGAACTCATCGAGGTTGGTTTCAAAGATTGCCAGGAACTTCAGCCGTTCCAGCAGGGGGTTGCGTTCATCCAGGGCTTCCTGCAAAACCCGCTCATTAAAACGGATCCAACTGACCTCACGATTCAAGTAATCTTCTGGGGGTGCAAATCCGGCTTGCACAGGGGCAGTCATGGGAGGACCTTAAAAGTCACCTCCTGGATGATAGCCGCCCCAACCCTACCCCCTCCTCCAACCCCCTCAGATTTGATTGTAAAGAAATATGAAGACAATTGTGGATTTTAGCGCGGCTTGGCAGGGGGAGCTTGTGGGGGTTTGGGGGTAATCTTTAGAGATTTTTTAGAAAGAACGGTGGAATTGGCACGATTTTCCTGCTAGGATGGCTGCTATCGCGGTAGGTAAGGATTTTTGCTTCCGGCTCTCAGGGGCATTAACTTTTGTTAAGCGCAATCTCCGTACACTGGCGCGAGCGCACCTTGAAAACCGCATAGGCACTGGTTTCCAGAGGGGTAGGGTTTCCCACCCTCTTTTCCCCGCAAGGGGACGGAAAC
>JAUQVP010000098.1:0-8043 GCA_039794745.1 Thermostichales cyanobacterium HHBFW_bins_127
AACAGGCGGGGTTGTTTGCTCCTACCCAGTCAGCGGCTTTGCAGCAGGGGGTGCCTGAGTATTTGCGTCATCCGGATGGGCTGTGGTTTGGTTTGACCAAGCGGGCCCGAGTGATCATGTACCACAAGGATCGGGTGAATCCGGCAGAGCTATCTACCTATGAGGATTTAGCCAACCCAAAATGGCGGGGAAAGGTACTGACCCGCTCCTCAACGAATGTCTACAGCCAATCTTTGGTGGGATCGATGATCCCGGTGCACGGGGAAGCCAAGGTGGAAGAGTGGTGCCGGGGTTTGGTGGCCAATTTTGCCCGCCCGCCCCAAGGGGGAGATACGGACCAGATCCGGGCAGTGGCAGCAGGAGCCGGGGATCTAGCGATTGCTAACACTTACTATTTGGCCCGTTTGCTCAAATCCCAAAACCCTCAGGATCGGGAAATCGGGCGCCAGATTGGGGTCTTTTTCCCCAATCAACAGGATCGGGGCACCCATGTGAATATCAGCGGGGGAGGTGTGCTCAAGCATGCCCCCAATAGGGAGGCAGCAACCCTGTTCTTGGAACATTTGATCTCGCCGGAATCCCAGGAAATCTTTGCCAAAAGCAATAATGAATACCCGGTGCTGGCAGGGGTGAGCACGGATTTCGTGGTGCTGTCCTGGGGGGATTTCAAGGAAGATACCATCAATGCAGCGGTGTTTGGGGCCAATAATCCCCTAGCTTTGCAAATCACTGACCGGGCAGGCTGGAAGTAGGGGTGCTACCATCAGAACACGTGCCCTTGTCCGCTCGTTTGCACTATGGCTTCTGAACCCCAACCCCTCTCAGCCCCAAAACCAGAGTCCAAAAATGCCCTCAAGGAAAATGTCATCACCATTGCCTTGGCCTTGCTGCTGGCTTTTGGGCTGCGGACGTTTGTGGCAGAGGCCCGCTGGATCCCCTCGGATTCGATGCTGCCAACCCTAGCAGAAGGGGATCGCCTGGTGGTGGAAAAGCTCAGCTACCGCTTCGGGGATCCCCAGCGGGGGGATATTATTGTGTTTCACCCGCCGGCGCAGCTCAATTTCCGGGGGGCTTACATTAAGCGTTTGATCGGTATGCCGGGGGAACGGATCCAGGTGCAGCCGGGGGTGGGGGTGTTGATCAATGGGGTTTTGTTGGAGGAAACCTATACGAAGGAGCCACCGGCTTATCAGTTGCAAACCCTGGGGGATATTGGACGCAGTTGCGGTTTGAGTAGTCCGATTGGGGATCCGGAGGCGCCGATTGTGGTGCCGGAGGGGATGTATTTTTTGATGGGGGATAACCGCAATAACAGTCAGGATTCCCATTGTTGGGGTTTTTTGCCGCGGCAAAATCTGATTGGACGGACGATGTTTCGCTGGTGGCCGTTGGATCGGCTGAGGTACTTTGGTGTGGTTCCCTACCCGGAGCTTGGACAGTAGGGGGGCGGGGGGATGGGCGCCAGCATTGAGTTTGTGGATGTGTCTCTCTGGTTTCCCAAGGCGGCGCGGCCGGCGGTGAGCCACTGTTCTTTTCGGATTGAGCCGGGGGAGTTTGTGGTGCTGCTAGGGCCTTCGGGCTGCGGCAAGACAACGCTGCTGAAGATGATTAACCGGCTCTATGAACCCACGAGTGGCAGGATCTTGATTGATGGGGTGGATAGTCGTCAGTACCCGGTGACGGCGCTGCGGCAGCGGATTGGCTATGTGATTCAGCAGTCGGGGCTGTTTCCCCACATGACGGTGGCACAAAATATTGCTGTGGTGCCACGGCTGTTGCAGTGGCCGCGGGAGCAGATCCAAGCTCGGGTGGATGAATTACTGCACTTGATTCAATTGCCGCCGGCGGAGTTTCGCCATCGCTTTCCGGCCCAACTGTCAGGAGGACAACAACAACGGGTGGGCCTGGCCAGGGCTTTGGCGGCAGACCCAGGACTGTTGCTGATGGATGAGCCGTTTGGAGCCATTGATGCCATTACCCGCAGCAGCTTGCAGGAGGAGATGATCCGACTACAACAAAAGTTGCGCAAAACTATTGTGTTTGTATCCCACGATGTGGAGGAGGCGCTGCTGTTGGCGGATCGGATTTTGGTGATGCAGGGGGGAAGGATTGTTCAATTTGATACGCCATTTCAGATGATCACCCGTCCGGCCAATGATTTTGTCCGGGAATTGTTGGGGACGGATGATATGGTGCGCCATTTGGGCTTGCTGCGGGTGAAGGCGGCGATGCTGAATGTGGAGCCGCCGCTCCTGGCTGCAGAACCAACGATTGGGGCAGAGGATACGCTGCGGCGGGCCCTATCCCTGCTGTTGCGCAGTGGAGCACCCCAGTTGACGGTGTTGGAGGAGGGGCGACCGGTGGGGATCCTGACTTTAGAACAAATTCGCGATCTGACTAGGACGGGATGTTGAGCTATCTGTGGGACAACCCTGGCTTGATGCTAGACTTGCTGGGGCAGCATGTGGAAATGACGCTGCTGACGCTGGGACTGGGGATAGCTATAGCGGTGCCTTTGGGGGTGCTGGTGCATCGCTGGCGGCTATTGGCGGTGCTGGTGATGGGGGTTTTGGGGCTCCTCTACACAATCCCGAGTTTGGCCCTGATCATTCTACTGGTACCTATTTTCGGGCTCAACCGCTTGGCGGTGGTGGTGGCCATGGTGATCTATAGCCAGGTGATCCTGGTGCGCCATGTGTTGGTGGGACTGGACAGTATTCAGCCAAGTTTGCTGGAGGCGGCCCGCGGTATGGGCATGAATGCCTGGCAACGCTGGTGGTGGGTGCAAGTGCCCCTGCTGCTGCCGATTTTTCTGGCAGGGGTGAGGTTGACGGCGATTGTGGCCGTGGCCGTGGCAACGGTGGGCGCTAAGTTTGGCGCCGGAGGCCTGGGAACCCTGCTGTTTGAAGGGATCGCTCAGGCAGGACGAGCGGATAAGCTCTGGGCCGGCGCCATCGGGGTGGGATCCCTGGCTCTGGTGCTCAATACCCTGCTGCTGGCTTTGGAATGGGCCATCAAACCAGGCCGCTGGCTGTGGGTGCCAATACCTGTGCGCAAGCTCCTCTGGGGTCTCTAGGGATTGACCGCCCGCCATAGCCATCGGGATCCCTGGCGGTGGTAGTGATGGCGGGTTTGGGGGTAGGTGCCGTCGCCGCGCAATTGCAGGTGATCGACGGTTTGCGGGCTGAGGATCATCAGGACAAAGGTGTCTGGGGGGGTGTCGGCAACGGTTACTTCCTGGAAGGACTCGGGGGGGGCCAAGGGCTGGGCCGGGTGGGGCCAGTACCACAGTTGCCGTCCCTGGGGGCTCATCTGCTGCCAGCTCTGCTGCCATTGGGGATCCCTGTTGGTTTGGGTGATGAGTTGGACTGGGCCGAAGAGGCGGAATTGTTCTCGGGTTTTGGGGAAGTACCAGCACAGTTCGCTGTAGGGGCAGGCGTGCAGGTCTTGGATTTTTTGGCTGCGGCTGTCGGTGGCCAGGATTAAGTCGCATTCCCCTTGCCAGCCGCGGAAGACGACAGTGCGATTGCGGGGGTAGCCTTGGGGATCGACGGTAGCCATCTGAAGGAACCGTCCTTCCCGTCCCTGGTGGCGGAGGGCAGCGGCGATGGCCGGTCTGGGGGAAACCGTCATGGTTCAAAACTGGCGCAAAAAGCGTAGGTCACTGGTATAGAGCTGGCGAATGTCATCAATACCATAGAGGAGCATGGCCATGCGCTCCACGCCAATGCCGGCGGCAAAACCGGTCACCCGCTCTGGGTCATAGCCGACTGCCTGAAACACCGCTGGATCCACCATGCCACAGCCGAAAATCTCCAGCCAACGGGAGCCAAAACGCACATCCATCTCCGCTGACGGCTCGGTGAAGGGGAAATAACTGGGGCGAAACCGGTATTCCCGTTCCCCCAAAAGCTGATTCAAAAACGCCTGCAGGGTGCCCTTCATGTCGGCAAAGGTGAGATTGTCCCCCACCGCCAAAATCTCCAACTGATGGAACACAGGGGAATGGGTGGCATCCACCGTATCCCGCCGCACCACCCGCCCGGCATGGACAATCCGCAACGGCGGTGTGTGGGTCTCCATATAGCGCACCTGCACTGAGGAGGTCTGGGTGCGCAGCAAAAATCCCCGATCCAAATACAAGGTATCTTGCATGTCCCGGGCCGGATGGTCAGCAGGGGTATTCAGGGCCTCAAAGTTGTAGTACTCTGTCTCAATTTGTGGCCCCGACACCGGCGTATAGCCCATGCCCACCCAAATATCCAACATCCGGTCAATGGTTGACTGAATCGGATGCACCCCCCCAATCGGGATCCCGGGGGCGGGCATCGTGACATCGAGGGTTTCCGATTGCAGTTGTTGGGTGAGCAGGGTTTGTTCCAGTTCTTGTTTGCGGGTTTCTAGGGCTGCTTGCAGCTGTTCTTTGGTTTCGTTGGCCAGGGATCCAAAGCGGGGGCGTTCCTCTGGGGGCAGCTTGCCCATCATGCCTAAAATCCGGGAGAGCTTGCCTTTTTTGCCCAAAAAATCCACCCGGATGGTCTCCAAAGCTTCCAGACTGTCACAGGCCGTAATTGCCCGCAGGGCTTCTGCCGACAACTGCGCTAGCTCTTGTTCCATGGGCTGCACCCACTCAGCATCTCCCCATCTTATCCCAGTCCCACGCCTTCACTCCTCTGGTTTTGGGTGGGCAAGTCCCGGTAATTGGTTTTGTATTGTATATTGATGCCAGCTTGTCTGTGGGTGGTAGGGCTGCATGGTTTTGCAGTCTCAAGCCTCAGCCCTACCTTTGCCCTCTCCCACATACCAGGGCGGGAGAGAGCGTTAAACGTTGATCGAGCAGATCCTGTCAGGCTGCCCTCACCCCCAGCCCCTCTCCCCTTTTGGGAGAGGGGAGTGGAGACTAAACCAGCACAAAGCCCCTGTGGAAGCCTAAACCGGGCTTGGCATCAGCGGTATGCCGTTGAATCAGCACTCTTTGTCCTTTAGGATGGCGAAGGGTCAGGATATTTCTATGGATGCCGGGGCGCGAATTCGCGAGTTGCAGGAGCTGCTGCACAAGGCCAGCATTGCCTACTACGTCTGGGACGATCCGATTTTGCCAGACAGCGTTTACGATGCCCTCTACCGGGAACTGGTAGCCCTGGAAACTCAGTTTCCCGAGTACCGCACCCCCACCAGTCCCACCCAGCGCATCGGCGAACACCCCGCCACCAGCTTGGCCACCGTCCCACACCAAGTCCCCCTCTACAGCCTGGAAAATGCCTTCACCCAAGCAGAACTGCTGCAATGGCAAGAACGCTGGCAACGGGTCGTCGGCAGCCATAGGGATCCCGGCTATGTCTGTGAGTTAAAGATTGATGGTTCTGCTTTAGCGTTGACCTATGTCCGGGGGGAGTTGGTGCGGGGGGCAACGCGGGGGGATGGGCTGACGGGGGAGGAGGTGACGGCGAATGTGCGCACCATTCGCTCTATCCCCCTGCGCCTGCTCGGGGAAGGGCTACCGCCGCTGGTGGAAATTCGCGGCGAAGTCTATCTGACCTATGCAGAACTCGAGCGAATCAACCAAGAACGACAAGCAGCCGGGGATCCCCCCTTTGCCAATCCCCGTAACTGTGCCGCGGGATCCCTGCGGCATTTGGACAGTCGGGTGGTGGCCGGGCGCAAGTTGAGCTTTTGTGCTTATACCTTACATTGGCCCCAGGGGTGGGGGGATGGGGAGCCACCCACGCGGCAGTGGCAGGTATTGCAGCTTTTGCGGCAGTGGGGCTTGCCGACGGATCCCCATTCTCGCTTTTGTGGTTCATTGGGGGAGGTTTGGGAGTTTTATCAGCATTGGCAGACCCAGCGGCTGCACCTGCCCTATGCCACCGATGGGGTGGTGGTGAAACTGGATTCCCTGGCGTTGCAGGAAGAAGCCGGCTTTAGCCACAAGTTTCCCCGCTGGGCGATTGCCCTCAAGTATCCTGCCACTGAGGTGCCCACCCGTATCCTCAGCATTACCCCTAGCGTCGGTCGCACCGGAGCTGTGACGCCGGTGGCGGAGTTAGAGCCGGTTACCTTGGCAGGCACCACCGTCAGCCGTGCCAGCCTGCACAACGCCGACCGCCTAGCGGAACTAGACATTCACCTCGGCGATACGGTGATTGTCCGCAAAGCCGGGGAAATCATCCCGGAAATCGTTGCGGTTATTCCCGACCTGCGTCCCCCCGATGCCCGCCCCTACCGTCTGCCCAGCCACTGTCCCGAATGTCAAACCCCCCTTGTGCGCGGTGACAGCGAAGCCGTTACCCGCTGTCCCAACCCCCGTTGCCCCGCCCGCCTCCGCGCTTCCCTAGAACACTGGGGACAGTGCCTCGAAATCGAAGGTCTAGGGGAAGCCTTGGTGGGGCAACTGGTCGCCCAGGGGATCCAGTCCATCCCCGACCTCTATCGCCTGACCCTGACGGATCTCACTCAACTGGAACGCATGGGCCCCAAATCCGCCCAAAACCTCCTCACGGCCCTAGAACAATCCAAACAACAACCCTGGAGCCGCATCCTCTACGGCCTTGGGATCCCCCATGTAGGGCAGGTCACCGCCCAGACCCTGGCTACCCATTTTCCCACCCCAGAAGCCCTCCTGGGAGCCACAGCCCCTGACATTGCCCAGATTTACGGGCTGGGAACCACCGTTGCCCAAGCCGTCACCACCTGGCTGCAAGAAAACCCCGATATTTTTTCTGACCTGCGCGCCGTCGGCTTTCCCCTCACCACCCCCCAAAGCAACGACCTGCCCAAAACCCTCGCCGGTAAAAAATTTGTTATCACCGGAACCCTGGAGCATTTTTCCCGCCAGGAAATCAAAGCCTGGATTGAAGCGAGAGGCGGCAAAGTCACCAGCACCGTCACCAAACAGACAGACTATGTCATTGCCGGCAAAGATCCCGGCTCCAAACTCAGCAAAGCCCAAGAGCTCGGGATCCCGATCTTGGATGAAGCGGGTCTATTGGCTTTGGCTGGGGTGTGATAGAGTTTATGGTTACGACGACCGACAACACTCATGGTGCAGCAGATTCCTCCTCCCCTTGCCCATCCCATTCCCACAATCAGCCGGGAAAAGGCCCTACTGTTATACGAAGACATGGTTTTGGGGCGGCTGTTTGAGGATAAATGTGCCGAGATGTATTATTTGGGCAAAATGTTTGGTTTTGTCCATCTTTACAACGGTCAGGAAGCCGTCTCCACCGGGGTGATCAAAGCCCTTAAGCCCAGCGACTATGTGGCCAGTACTTATCGGGATCACGTCCATGCCCTTAGTGCTGGGATCCCGGCTCGGGCTGTGATGGCAGAACTCTTCGGCAAAGCCACCGGTTGTAGCAAAGGTCGCGGCGGCTCCATGCACCTTTTCTCTGCCGAACACAACTTCCTAGGGGGCTATGCCTTTGTGGCTGAAGGGATCCCGGTGGCGACGGGGGCAGCTTTTCAGTCCAAGTATCGTCGAGAGGTGTTGGGGGACAGCAGTGCCGACCAAGTGACCGTCTGTTTTTTTGGGGATGGGGCTTGTAACAACGGGCAGTTTTACGAGTGTTTGAACATGGCTGCCCTGTGGAAGTTACCGATTATTTACGTTGTGGAGAACAACTTTTGGGCTATTGGCATGGCCCATGAGCGGGCGACTTCCGACACAGCCATTTACCGCAAAGGGGCTGCCTTTGGCATGCCCGGCTATCAAATTGACGGCATGGACGTCTTAGCGGTGCATCAGGCCGCCCAGGAAGCGGTGGCGCGGGCCCGGGCTGGGGAAGGACCGACCCTGTTGGAATGCATTACCTATCGTTTCCGCGGCCACTCCCTAGCCGATCCCGACGAACTGCGTCGCCCCGAAGACAAAGAGTTTTGGCGACAGCGGGATCCCATCAAGCAGTTGGAGCAGTATGCCCTCAGCCATGAATTGATGACCCAGGCAGAAATAGATCAGATCAAGGCGCGTATTCAAGCTCACATTGAGGATGCGGTCACCTTTGCTCTAGACAGTCCCGAGCCGACCTTAGACGAGCTGTATCG
>JAUQVP010000099.1:0-7647 GCA_039794745.1 Thermostichales cyanobacterium HHBFW_bins_127
AAATTGGCATCCTGCTGAAAGGAGGTTTGTACCTGGGCTACCACCTGCTGTTCGAGTTTCCCCAGGGCTTGGCTATAGGTCTCATCCAACTCCAAAGGCACCCGTACCACCACCGTGGCCTGGGGGCAGCGGGGACCACCGCACAGTTGCAGTAACTCCGAGGTCACCCGCTGATTAATCACTTCTTCCGGTAAACTCAAGGTCCCCGGCTCCGGGGTCGGGGCCGGTGGTTCACCCGGTAGGGGTGGCAATGGTTGCGCTGCCAAAAATCTCCCCCCAGAAATCAGCAGCAACAACGCCACCAACCCCACATGGGATCCCGAACGGAACATGGTCATCACCCAGAGATCTAGCGCCAAATGTAGCCGACAACCGGGATCCTGGCACCCCCAGCGTCAGGGAAATCTCACGGAACCCCCAAAAAGATCGCGGCAGGATCACCTAGGCAATTGCGGCAAAATCAGGCAATATGATTAGTAACTCCGGTTTAGGGTCGGCAAAGCGTGCCCAAGTTCGACCCCAGGCAAGGATCGCTCACCACCGGTGTTCACGATGGTGTTTAGTCATGCGGCATGAAACTGAGAGATGTCACGTTTCCCTGAGCAGGGTGACACGCAGCGTTTGAGGTTGTCATGCCAGAGAACCCCAGAGAACCTTTGCCACTCCTGAATCGGGATCCCTATAGATTTTTAGGTTCTTTGTGTATGCCGAAAAAACCGATGAAGTCATCTGCTGGGGCTCGTCGTAGCCCTGAGAATGGTGTTGAGACCTCCTCCCTTCCCCGTTTACTGGCTGAGAATGCGGTATTGTCTTCTAAGCAGCAATTGTTACTGATGTACAGCAATTTTCAGGCGGATATGCCCAGTCAAACGCCCATTGCTACCTGGGTGCAGAGCCAACTGAAAGAACACGGCATGCCCAGTCTGCTGCGTTTTGGTCCCCGCCACAAGCCGCAGGTGTTTCGCCGGGATGAATTTGCCCCCTGGTTTCAAGGGTTAAGTCGCCAGTCTTAACGTATTCTAGGAAGTTGCTCTCCGTTTTTGAGGCAACGATGCGCTATACCGTGACGGTACTGCCGGGTGACGGCATTGGCCCTGAGATTATGGCAGTGGCCCAGCAGGTGTTGGAGGTGGTGGCTGCCCAAGGGGGGTTCAGTTGGCAGTGGCAGCCGGCCCTGGCTGGGGGGGCGGCTATTGCTGCCTGTGGGGAGCCCTTACCGGCGGAAACCTTACAGCGCTGCCGCGAGAGTGATGCGGTGTTTTTGGCGGCGGTGGGGGATTTTCGCTATGACACCTTACCCAGTCATCTGCGTCCGGAGCAGGCTTTGCTGGGGCTGCGGGCAGGGCTGGGGCTGTTTGCCAATTTGCGCCCGGTGCGGATTTTTCCCCAACTTGTCGCTGCTTCCTCCCTCAAACCTGAGGTGGTCAGTGGTATTGATCTGATGGTGGTGCGGGAACTGACGGGGGGGATTTACTTTGGGCAACCCAAGGGGATCTTTACCCAGGAAGATGGCGGCCAACGGGGGGTGAATACCATGGCCTATACGGATGCGGAGGTGGATCGCATTGCCAAGGTAGCTTTTGAACTGGCCCAACAGCGCCACAATAAGCTCTGCTCGGTGGATAAGGCCAATGTTTTGGAGGTGTCCCAGTTGTGGCGGCAACGGGTGACGGCCATGGCCAGTCACTACCCAGGGGTGGAACTGACCCACATGTATGTGGACAATGCGGCTATGCAGTTGATCCGCTGGCCAAAGCAGTTCGATGTCATCCTCACGGAAAACCTCTTCGGCGACATTCTCTCCGATGAAGCAGCCATGCTCACCGGATCCATCGGCATGCTCCCCTCCGCTTCCTTGGGATCCCAGGGGCCGGGGTTATTTGAGCCGGTGCATGGTTCGGCGCCGGACATTGCCGGCCAGAACAAGGCGAATCCCATTGCCCAGGTGCTGTCGGGGGGGATGCTGTTGCGCTACGGCTTGCAGCAGCCGGAGGCGGCCGCCCGCATTGAACAGGCAGTTGAACAGGTGTTGGCAGCGGGCTACCGCACGGGGGATATTCTCTCGGAAGGGATGACTCTGGTGGGCTGCCGGGAGATGGGGGAAAAAATTGTGGCTGCCCTGCACTCCCTGGATTAGGTTACCCTAGGTGTCATGGTCAGTCCCTGGCAACGCTTCTGGCATCAACCTTGGGTTCGCCCCGCCCTGGCAGTCCTGGCCCTTCTCTATGGGGCAATGCTGTTTGCGGAAATCCTGGCTCCCTATGCCCCCCAAACCATCCACGCCCAGGGATCCCTGCTGCCGCCGACGGCGATCCACTGGCGGGGGGGCTGGCCCCACATTTACCCCACGGTGCAGGGGCCGGTGGATCGAGAAACAGGAGAGCAACGGATTATCGAGGACCGCAGCCAGGCGGTGCCCCTAGGTTTTTGGGTCAAGGGGGATCCCTACCGCTGGTTGGGATTGATTCCTGGGGATCGGCATTTGTTTGGCAGTAGGTCGGCGGTGGCGAGATGGCATCTATTGGGGACAGATGAGCAGGGTCGGGATGTGTTGAGTCGGCTGTTGTACGGCAGTCGGGTGAGTTTGCTGGTGGGTTTTGTGGGGATTGGTTTGACTTTTCCTTTGGGGGTGGGTTTGGGTACCTGGTCGGGCTATGCCGGCGGCTGGGTGGATGGGTTGCTGATGCGGTTGACGGAGGTGCTGATGAGTATTCCTTCGCTGTATTTGTTGGTGGCGCTGGCAGCAGTCTTGCAAACCAATCCCCTCACCCAGGTTCCTTTCAGTAATCCGGAGCGGTTTTTGATCATTGTTGGGATTACCTCGTTGGTGAACTGGGCTGGCTTAGCGCGGGTAATTCGGGGTCAGGTGCTGTCCCTGCGCTCCCGGGAGTATGTGCTGGCGGCGCAGATGATGGGCTTTGGGGTCTGGCGGATCCTCTGGCGCCACATTGTCCCCCAAACCACAACCTACATCCTCATCAGTGCCACCCTCGCCATTCCTGGGTTTATTGCTGCCGAAGCGGTACTCAGCCTAATTGGCCTTGGCATCCAGCAACCGGATCCCTCCTGGGGAAATATGCTGTCTGCCGCCACCAGTGCCGCGATCATGGTGCTCCACCCTTGGCTGGTGGCCGCTCCCGCCGCCTTGGTGATCCTCACCAGCCTCTGCTTCAATATCGTTGGGGATGGGCTGCGAGATGCCTGGGATCCCCGCCATCAGTGACTAACCGACAGCCAACTGGTCTTTGACCTCAACGAGCTTAGCCTGAAGCTCTTCCCGGAAGTGGGTGCGGGGGGGCAACGTGTCACGACTAGGCCAGATGTCCAGGTCACTACAAGGGCAGGGGCCCTCCGGGATCCCGAAACGGCGAATCAAAACCGGTAGCTGGCAGCGGGCACAGGCCGTTGCTTCCCAGCGATCTGAGAGCAATTCTGCCAGGGATTCATTGGTGCCCGACAGGTAAAACTGCTGAGGAGCTTGGCGGATGCGCTGCCAAACCGCTTCCACCACTGGGCTGGGGTCTTCCCCCTGAAAGAGAGGCTGGGGTCGGATCAGCACATCACCAGCAGGGGTGTGGTGCACCAAGGCCTTGCCCAGTTGCCACCAACAAATGAGATAATCTCGAACCGCTTTTTCCCTGGCCATGGGTTAACTATCCAACCCCCTACCTCTATCCTAGCCAGGCCCCCCTGATCCCAAAAAAATCATAGATTCGGTTAATTTTCCCGGCGCACAGCACTTTCATGCCAGCGTCCCAAAATCAAATCGCTGATCCACCCCAGCAGGGCAAAGATAGCAATCCCCAAAAGCATCACCAACGTCAGGGCGGCAAACATCCGCGGCACCTGCAGATTATAACTAGAAATCAAAATCTGATAGGCCAATCCCGCCTTTTGCCCCCCCGTGCCGGCGGCAAACTCGGCCACCACCGCCCCGATCAACGATAACCCACCGCTGATTCTCAAGCCAGCCAAGAAATAGGGCATAGCACTCGGCAACCGCAAATACAGCAACGTCTGCCAGCCCTTCGCCCCATAAAGCTGAAACAAATTGAGGAGATTGTGATCGACACTTTTGAGTCCCAACGTGGTATTGGACAAAATCGGGAAAAAAGCCACAATCCACGCACAAATCAGCATCGTCAGAGGGGTATTGAACTTTGTCCACACCAACAGCAAGGGCACAATGGCCACAATCGGCACCGTCTGCAACACCACCGCATAGGGGAAAAAACTCCGCTCCACCCAAGGGCTGAGGGTAAACACAATCGCCACCGCCACCCCCGAGATCATCGCCACCAAAAAGGCCTGCACCGTCGTCACCAACGTCATCCACAGGGATCCCGAAAGCTCCGGCCAATCCCGTTGCAGGGTTTGCAGGATTAAAGAGGGGGCGGGCAGCAGAAACGGGGACACCTGAAACAGCCGCACTCCCCCCTCCCAAGCCAACACTACCCCGATCCCCACCAGCAACGGGGCCAACCATTCCCACGCCAAGCGCCGCCGCGCCGCCTTAACCACTGGGGATCCCCTCTTGGGCAGGGGGGGAGGGGAAGTTTTCACCATAGGCCCTAGTTCATCACCTCTAGATAGTCTCGCACCCGGTTGCGCCGTTTGGGTTGGCGCAATTTTTGTAGGGCTTTGGCTTCGATTTGCCGCACCCGTTCCCGGGACAGGTCCAAAGCCCGCCCGATCTCCGCCAGGGAGTAGGTGCGCCCATCCCCCAGCCCAAAGCGCATTTGGATCACATCCCGCTCCCGGGAGGTCAGATCCGTCAACAGATGTTGCAGGTCTCGATGGAGGGCTTCCCGCATCATCGCCTCCTCCGGCGAGGCATCATTGGTTTCCAGCAAGTCTCCCAGTTCCGTGTCCTTATCCTTACCCACCTTGGTTTCTAAGGATACCGAACGGGGCACCCGCACCAATAACTCCCGCACCTGCGCCGGCGTCATCTCCAACTCCTGGGCGAGGTCCTCAATGGAGGGCGTCCGTCCCTTTTCTTGGGAGATCTTGCGCTGGGCCTTTTTGAGCTTATTCAGCTTCTCCGTAATGTGGACCGGCAGACGGATAGTGCGGCTTTGGGTGGCAATCGCCCGGGTGATCCCCTGACGGATCCACCAATAGGCATAGGTGCTAAAGCGGTAGCCCTTGGTGGGGTCAAACTTCTCCACCGCCCGCTCCAAACCCAAGGTGCCCTCTTGAATCAAATCCAACAACTCTAACCCCCGGTTTTGGTACTTCTTGGCCACCGATACCACCAACCGCAAGTTGGCCTTGATCATATGTTCCTTGGCTCGGTTTCCCATGCGGGTGTGATAGGCGAGCTTTTCCGGGGTCATATTCACCCGTTCTGCCCATTCCGCCATCGTCGGCATCCGCCCCAGTTCCTCCGCCAGCTGATTTCTGGCCTCCAACAGAGCCATAAACCGCTGCACTTCCTGGGCTAAGGTGACTTCTTCATCCCGGCCCAGCAGCGGTACCCGTCCAATTTCTTGTAAATACAGTCGCACCAAGTCCGTGGAGCGCCGTTCCGGCAGCGGCTCCAACACCTCAGCTTCAAAATCCGGCTCCAGATCCCCTTCCCCCAGTAAGGTGGGATCCTCATCCGGCTCAAAATGAGTACCATAAAGTTCAACGGTCATGGTTCAGCCCCAGATCCTCAGTACAAAAACCAGACCAGCAAGTAAACTCATCTCCACCAGCGGGAGGCATCAACAGAACCGATCCCCCACAATCGCCAGATGTATCCCATCTAGGGCAAGCCAACAAAAAGACGGCGCAGGTCGCGATCGGGGACACAAGCAAATCAAACAGTTTGTCGGTCTGGTCTATGATCTATTGTAAACACAGATTCCCAAACCGGGTGGTAACTTCCAGCACCATAACCCACCCAGAAATGCCCAGGAATCTGCTCTAAGCCGCACTCCCTCACTTCATCGGCTACAGACAGACTTCAGAGACGAGATAACCATACTATTGGCGTTAAGCCGGACACTATCTTAATCCAGAACCCAGAATCGGATCAAGCATCCGAGATCGGCTATTATCAAAAAAAGCCTGCTTATTGACAATGACACCCCCAGCCATGACCTATTCTCCGGAAGCGTTGAAGGCCGAGTTGAATGCCCGGGGTTGGCGCATGACCCCCCAGCGGGAAATTATTCTCAAGACTTTTCAGAATCTGCCGGAGGGCGAACACCTCAGCGCTGAAGACCTCTGTGAGCGGTTGCACCAGGCAGGACACCCCATCAGCCTCTCGACGATCTACCGTACGGTCAAGTTCATGGCCCGCATGGGGATCCTGCGGGAGCTGGAGCTGACGGAAGGACACAAACATTATGAAATCAATCAGCCCCTGCCCCACCACCACCACCACCTGGTCTGTGTTAAGACCAATCAGGTGATTGAGTTCAAGCACAGTGCCATCCTGGAGATCAGCCGCAAGGTGGCCGAAAAGCATGGCTTCAAAATTCTTGACTGTCAATTGACGATCATTGGCATCAGTCCGGAGGGGCAGCGCTCGATTATCTAAACCATGACTCTCCCTTTGGCAGAAACGATTGTGGCCATTGCCACGGCCGTGGTGCCGGGCCAGGGCAGTGTCAGTATTGTCCGTTTGTCCGGCAGCCAAAGTCGCTCCATCTTGGAACAGGTGTTTCAACCGGCCGGCCCAGGCCCCTGGCACAGCCATCAACTGCGCTATGGCTGGATGCGGGATCCCCAGGGCAAGGTGATTGATGAGGGAATGGCGGTCTGGATGCAAGCCCCCCGCTCCTACACCACGGAAGATGTGGTAGAACTGCATTGCCATGGGGGGGTGATGCCGGTACAACAGGTGCTGCACAGTTGTGTGGCGGCGGGGGCACGGCTAGCTCGACCGGGGGAGTTCACCTTGCGGGCTTTCCTGGGGGGACGCATTGATCTGACTCAGGCAGAAAGTGTGGCGGATCTGGTGGCAGCCCGTTCCCCTTGGGCAGCTCAGGTGGCCCTAGCCGGCCTGCAGGGCAAGGTACTTGCCGGGATGCGGGAGTTGCGCCAGAAGGGTTTGGAGTTGCTGGCGGAGTTGGAAGCCCGCTTGGATTTTGAAGAGGATCTCCCCCCCCTCGATCGAGAAAACTGGGCCCAAGATCTACAAACCATGCAACACCAGGTGAAAACCTGGCTAGCCAGCGCTGCCCGGGGATCCCTGTTGCGGCAGGGGTTGCGGGTAGCGATTGTGGGGCAACCCAATGTGGGCAAGTCCAGTTTGCTCAATCTCTGGAGTGGGCAGGATCGAGCGATTGTCACCGATCTGCCGGGTACTACCCGGGATGTGGTGGAGTCCCATCTGGTGGTCAAAGGGATCCCGGTGTTGCTGTTGGATACGGCGGGGATCCGGGCGACGCAGGATCGGGTGGAGGGTTTGGGGGTGGAGCGGGCGCGGGCTTTGGCTCGGGAGGCGGATTTGGTGTTGTTGGTGGTGGATGCGGTTCGGGGGTGGACGGAGGGGGAGGAGGAGATTTATGGTTTGATTGCCCAGCGTCCCCATCTGCTGGTGCTGAATAAGTGCGATTTGGCGGATCCGGATCAGGTCTGGCTGCCGGCTGCTCCCAGGGTGGCCCTCAGTACTCTGACGGGGCAAGGTTTGGCGGATCTGGAGCAAGCTGT
>JAUQVP010000100.1:0-7358 GCA_039794745.1 Thermostichales cyanobacterium HHBFW_bins_127
GCAGTTAACGATTGTTGCGCCGACGCCGACCCCTAGTCCCACCCCCACGCCTGGTCCGACGCCCACCCCCACCCCGACACCTGGTCCGACGCCCACCCCCACCCCCACGCCTGGTCCGACGCCCACCCCCACCCCCACGCCTAGTCCGACGCCCACCCCCTTTATTCGTGAACTATTGACCGGTCTGGATCGCCCGATCGACGTCACCAGTTTAGGCCTCTCCCTGTACATCAGTCAGCGCAACGGTGAGGTTATTCCCTACAATCTCACCACCCAAACAACTGGCACACCGATCGCCGTCGGTGGTGTCCTGGGGGGGATCATGGCGGATCCCACTTCCTCTGGTTCCCTACTGGCGTCCCGTTCCGATACAGGACGACTGGTACGAATCTCTACCACTGGTGGTCCAGTCAGCCTGTTTGGGCCGAGCGGCCTGGGCAATCCCACCGGCATCACCTATGACAGCCTCACTGGTGAAATCGTCGTGGTTGACTCGGCTAACAATAACGGTCGGATTATTCGTATCAATGCTGCTAACCCAACCAGTTTCACGGCGATTGGCCTCCCTGGCACAACTTTGGCTGACGTAGGGATCATTGACGATCCCGATAGCCCCGGACAAACGGCCTATGTTGTCTCAGATACGAATCCGGATAATCCGGATAATGGTCGCATCTACCGTGTCTCTCAAACTGGTAGTGCGACTTTACTAGTCTCTGGAATCCGACCCAGTGGTTTGATTGTAGGTAGGCGTTCCCTGGCTACCGGAGAGCGCATCTACGCCATGGATCGCCGCTTCGGGGGGGGGCGCCTGCTGGAAATCAACCCGGTCACAGGCCTATTCACGGTCTTGCGCGCGGGACTGGGGTCTGATCTGGCCGGGATCCACAACCGGGAACCTCTTTTCACCACCCTCTATGTCATTGACTTGGGATCTACGACGGAGGCGACGGGACGGCTCTTGGAGGTCACCCTGCCCTAGGAGACCAGAGCTGGCGCACTCGCGCCAAGGTGGGGGCAACCTCAGCCCTGTCCTCAAGGAGGCAAGTGACATGGCCCAACTTGCGCCCAGGCCGCGACTCCCCCTTGCCATACCAGTGCACAAAAGTCCGGGGCAGGGATCCCAATGCCTGTCGCTCCTGTTCATAACTGCTTGTGGAGGTTTCCCAGCCGAGGAGGTTGACCATCAGGGCCGCCCCACAGGTGAGATCCGCCGAGCCCAAAGGTAGGCCGGTGATGGCGCGCAGGTGTTGTTCAAATTGGCTGGTGAGGCAGGCATCGAGGCTGTAGTGGCCGGAGTTGTGGGTGCGGGGGGCCAATTCATTGACCAGGAGTTGCTGCTCCTGAGTCAGAAACAGCTCGATAGCTAGGATCCCTACCCACTCCAAAGCCTCAATGAGGGTGTAACTGATCTGCTGAATCTGCTCCTGGAGGTTGGTTGGGATCAGGGCCGGGGCGATCACATGGTCGCAAACCTGGTTGATCTGCACCGTTTCCACCACCGGATAATGGACAACCTCCCCCGTCAAGCTGCGGGCCACCAGGGTCGCCAGTTCTCGCTCAAAGGGAATGTAGCGCTCCACCATCCCCTGCTCCCGATCCCAAGTCTCAGGGCGGGTGAGAATGCGAGTCCCTTGCCCATCGTAGCCGTGGCGGCGCCGCTTCCAGACCCAGGGCAGCGGCCAAGGCGGCAACTCCAAGGAAAAATCCGGTACCGGGATCCCTAACTCTTGCAGGAAACAGCGCTGGTGATATTTGTCCAACAGTGGAGCCAAACTGCCGAGGCGGGGATAAAACTTGCTTGGATCTAGGGATTGCAGGTAGGTCAGATCCACAAACTCATTTTCAAAAGTCACCAGATCGCAAGCCGTCACCAACTCCGGGATCCCGGAGACGACGTGGTCAGCAACTTGGGCGGCGGGATCCTGGGGATTTGCCGTTTGCACCCACAGTTCTAGGTTGAGGCGGTGGGCGGCAGGAACCAGCATTTGTGCCAGTTGTCCCGCCCCGATCACCCCGATGCGACGGGACTTAGTCTTCAGCAGCGCTGCGGTCAATCCCTTCCCCTAGGATAAAGCGCTCGAAGCGATCCACCTTCACTGTGGCGCCGACGGACTTGCTCAGTTGTTTGAGCAACTCTTCCACCGTGATCGACTGATCTTTAATGTAGGGCTGGTTCAGCAACGACATTTCCTGCAAACGCTTGGCAATCCGCCCCTGGATAATCTTTTCTCGTACCGCTGGGGGCTTGCTGGCCAAATCATCCTTGCCCATTTCAATTGCCTTTTCCCGCTCACTGATTTCTGCCGGGATCTGCTCCACACTCACATAGGACACATTCGGGCAAGCGGCAATCTGCATCGCCACCAAACGCGGGATCCCTTGAAACTCAGGATTGTCGCTCACGTCCTTGTCGGCACTGATTTGTACCAACACCCCAATTTGTCCTCCCGTGTGGATATAGCTGCCCACACGCCCAAAGGTCCCTTCCGGGACTGCAAAATTCACCAGCCGCCGGATCTGGATATTTTCCCCCAACTGAGCAATCGCCTGCTTGGTTGCCTCCTCCACCGTCTGACTGGGATCCCCGGCATAGGGCTGAGCCTTCAGGGTTTCCACATCAGTGACCGTTACGGCTTGTTCAGCGAGGGTTTCCAGCAGGGTTTTGAAGGCTTCATTACGGGCGACAAAGTCCGTTTCGCAGTTCACCTCAATCAAACACCCCTGCCGCCCATCCGGGGCAACGGCTGCCCCCACCAAGCCTTCCGCCGCCACCCGACCGGCCTTCTTGGCTGCTCCTGCCAGGCCCTTTTGCCGCAGCCAAGCCACTGCCTCCTCCAGATTGCCATTAGTTGCCTGCAGGGCCTTTTTGCAGTCCATCATCCCTGCCCCGGTGGTCGAGCGCAGTTCCATCACCAATTTGGCCGATACATCCGGCATGGGGATACCCTCAGCACTAATAAAGAAACGTTACAAGCTTCCTCTCTATTATAGGGAACGGTGGCCTTGCTCTCGATCATGCCGACAAAAATCCCCCTTGCCTACCGGGACTGGGGCGGCCCAGATCCCAAAATCCTCTTCCTACATGGCTTCCTTGCCAACCAGCAGGTTTGGGATCCCCTCATAGAGCACCTCAAGCACCGCTGCCGCCCGCTCACCGTTGACCTGTTGGGATTCGGCGCCTCCAGCCACCCCCACAGCACCTACGACATCCCCACCCAAGTTGAGAGCCTGCATCACTGGATCCAATCCCTCCACCTCCCCCCTCTGATTTTGGTCGGTCATTCCTTCGGGGGTTGGGTTGCCGCCGCCTATGCCATTGCCCATCCCCACCACCTCCAAGCCCTGATCCTTCTTGCCCCTGCCGGCATCCGCGATGATCACTTCGCCGGTCGCTACCGCCGGCTCCTGCCCCTGCTCTGGGACTCCCCCTGGGTCGATCGCTTCCTTGATTGGGGATCCCCAATCGCCGCCCTCCTTGGCCAGAGCCATCCCTGGCACAAACTCAAGCAATTTCGCCACCACCTCAACCGGCAACCCCTCGCCCGTCAGTTTCTCCGCCAGCGGCAACGCCCCGAAGCAGCCACCGACACCGTCGAGGGATCCCTAGCTGAAATTACTGCCCCAACCCTGGTGATTGCCGCCGAGCAAGACGACACCATTCCCCTTTGGCACTGCCAAACCTACGCCAACGGGATCCCCAAGGCCCAGTTGCAGATTTTGGCTGGCGCTGGTCACCCCCTGCCCGAGTATCCTGCCGCCTTGGCACCGCTCATCTTATCATTTGTGGATTCCCTAGGAAGTTAGGATCAAGGGTTCCGACAAATAATGGGCTACCAACTTCAGAAGTTGCGCTTGCAGTTGCTCTCGATCGAGACTTGATTTTTGCAAAATCTGGGTTACCTGTCCGTTCAATTGAGTTTTTTCCTTCGCTCCCAGGCTCTTTGCTGTCACCACCACCACAGGGACATTAACACATTCTGGAATGTGCCGGAAAGCCCCCAAAAACTCAAACCCATCCATCTCCGGCATCATCAGATCCAGCAAAACCAAATTGGGGATTTTAAGCTTAACAGACTCTAGGGCTTTTTTCCCATGATCTGCTTCCATGACCTGCCAACCTTCCTTAACCAAAGTTCGTACCATCATATCTCGCGTTGGCAAATCATCTTCCACAACTAAGACTGTTTTGCCCTTTGGATACTGGTAGCGCTGCAAAATGCTCAACAAATGGTCTCGATTAAAAGGTTTTGTCAGATATTCCGTTGCCCCCAAAGAATAACCAAGATTCTTGTCATCGGCAATTGTCAGCATAATCACCGGGATTTTTGATAATTCAGGGTCAGCCTTAAGCCCCTTCAAAACCTCCCAACCATCCACCCTTGGCATCAACACATCCAGGGTAATCACATTTGGTCTCACCTGGCGAGCTAGCTCTAGAACATTCTGTCCATTGGCCACCAGAACAACTCGATAGCCAGCTTTCGTTAACAAACGTTGCAATAAATCTCGCACACTCGGATCATCATCCACCACCATCACTAAAGGCTGTTGACCAGAGGCGGAAACACTGACAGCCCCTCCCCCATCTGGCTTAGTAGCCTTGGGATCTGCCACCTCCGCTGGCAACATCATTTGAAAAGCCGTACCCTTACCGTACTCACTTTGTACCCGAATATCCCCGCCCATCATTTGACAAAACTTGCGGGTAATCGCCAACCCTAGCCCTGTTCCTCCATACTTACGGGTTGTGGAAGCATCCCCCTGAGAAAAAGCTTGAAATAGACGTCCTACCTGCTCCGGAGTCATGCCGATTCCCGTATCCCTCACCTCAAAAATAATCCAATCTTTACCCTTACTAATCCGTGCAGCCCGCAGGTAGACCGTGCCATTTTGGGTAAACTTACAAGCATTGCTGAGTAGATTAAACAAATTTTGCCGAACCTTCGTTAAGTCCGCAACCATCCAGCCAACCTCTGGCTGAATATCTATCTGAAGCTTGTTGTTATTTTTGAGCAGCAAAGGTTGAATCGTAGCCACCACCTCCTGAAGCGTCCTGTCAATATCAAACCGCTCTAAATAAAGATCCATCTTGCCCGCTTCAATTTTAGAAAGATCCAAAATATCATTGATAAGCCCCAATAAATGCTTACCCGCTGAGTGAATCTTCTCTAAATCTGGAATAAAATCCTCCTGCTCCAAGTCCCTCGCCTCTTCAATTAACATTTCGCTATAGCCGATAATGGCATTCATCGGCGTGCGCAGCTCATGACTCATGTTGGCCAAAAAAGCACTTTTGGCTTGATTAGCACTATCCGCCTGCTCCTTAGCTTTCTGTAATTGCTCCATGGTTTGGGACAATCTTTCCGCTTGAGCATTGACAATCGTAAGCTGTTGCTGACTATTTTCCAAAAGCTTAGCCTGAAACAGAGCTATGGAAAGTTGACTGGCCACCGCCTGCAAAAGTTCAACCTCATCCCGATGCCACCGCCGCACCGTAGCGTGAATACAAGACAAATACCCAGTGCGATAGCCCTCCACACTCACCGGGATCCCGATATAGCTGCGGATACCGGCTTTCAGATAAGCCTTAACCAGATCAGTCTTGAAGCTAGCTTGGCAGACATCGTCATAGCAAATTATCTGCCCCTGTTGCATGCGTTCCACTTGATCACTGAAGCTAGAAATATCAACTTCCCCTAAAACCACTGGCTGACCATCTCGGCGCCGTTGTGCCACTCGCTCGATAGCCTCTTTCCCCGGTAAAACCCAAGCAAAGCTTACCCGATCCACTTCCAGAATATCAGCAACCTCATCAACGGCCGACTTCAGAATCGATCCCGGATCAAGGGACTTACGGATACTATCTGAAAGTTGATTAATGAGCTTTTCTCGGGCCGCCTGATCCCGAATTTGCTCCAGCGCTTGTAGCTGTCTAACCAAAGCATAAATCCCCAAAATCAACAGAAAGCCTAAGATACTTGCTTGAACATTGAGGGCATTTAGCTGCTGATCTAAGTTTTCCCTAGGAATAGCTAAAGCCATCGTCCAGTCTGCATTTTCCAACTGAGCATAGGCAACATAATACCAGCGCCCGGCTAAGTTCAATAGCTCTGTATCCCGACCCTTAGCCAGCATATTCCGCACCAGACTAGCCAGGGTTGGGTCTTGATCCTCAGTCAACTGAGAAGTTGCATCCACAACCTGCAATCCAGGGATCCCGGCCACCAAACCGGCATCAGGTTTAGCAATCAAAATGCCATAGGAATCTACGATAAAGGCAAAACTGCCTGCCCCTACAAATGTGCGGGAGACAACCTCTGCCGCTCGATCGGAAGGAACCAAGCCTGAAAGTTCTCCAATGATTTTAGGATGAGCCCTCGGATCTAAATCTTGCCCTGAAACCGTGTCTAGGCTGCGATCCCGGATAGTCGCTCGCTCCCCAGAGAGTTCTCGGCGATTGTAAGGAGGAAAAGCATAAACAGGTACGGCAACATTGGTCTGAATCAGTCCAGTGGAACGGGAAATGATTGGATTGCTGATATAGGCATTGCCGGCAAAAGCTTGCTTAAAATGTTCCCGATCTGTGAGGGTAATGAGTTGTCCTTGGCTATTGCGAACTTTTTCCCTGCCATGGCGGGTTGTATAGTAAGTACCGTCAGGATAAACCAAAATAAACATGTGGTAGTCCGGCAGGCGGTCTTTTTCCAACTGGAGATAAGGCTCAGCAATAGCCCAATCCATCGATCGCACCTGTGGGGTATTGGCAATGGCTTGCACCTCCGCTTTAAGTCCGGATAGCCACTCGTCAATTTGCTTATTGGCTTCCATCACTCGCAGCTGCGCCTGTCCTTTCAGTCCCTCCACAATGGATCTTCTCACACGTGTATAGCTGTAGATGGCTCCTGCCCCTACCCCTAAGATGGCTATCCCAAAACCAAGGTAGGATAGGATTCGATTAGAGCGATAATTTCTTTGCCCGGCCATAGGAAATCCTCCCGAAAAATTAATTAGCGATAACGATAGCGCCTTCCTGCTTGTAGCTGTCGTTGGATCTCTGAAATCGATTGACTAGACTGACGGGTATGAGCTGGGAAAGTAACTCCTTCAGATCCAACAGGGCTAATCTGAGAAGACTTAGGATTGGGATTCTTTTGGATTGAAACTTGACTGTAACTTGCTTGACGAAAAATAAAGTGAAGCATCAAAAAGATCATGCCTATAAAAGCTAAATCAAGAGAATTTTGAAAGGGCTCGGGGTCAGCGAAAATAAACAGAATGATCCCAATGGAAAAAGGAAAAGATACAGCTAATAAAGACATGGCATAGTCAGTATTAAAGATGAAGGAAGTTTTGCC
>JAUQVP010000101.1:0-7115 GCA_039794745.1 Thermostichales cyanobacterium HHBFW_bins_127
TCGTAGGATTCCATGTCCATAAAGACGTAGCCCCCTTCTTCGGGGTAGAGGTATTGCATGTCCACTTTTTCGATGCTGGCTTGGGGCACGGTTTCCCCGGCCCGGAAGGTGCGCTCGATGACGTTGCCCGTCTGCAGGTTCTTGAGTTTGGTGCGCACGAAGGCAGCCCCTTTCCCAGGCTTGACGTGCAAAAAGTCAATCACTTTCCACACGGAGTTATCCAGTTCAATCGAAACACCGGGACGAAAGTCGTTGCTGGAAATCATGGCACCTGTTTGAGAACCCGACTTATTTTAGCGTGTCCCGGGATCCCGGTTGGGGGCTTGTTAAGCTAGGAGAGGTTGCATGGCAGGGGAGGGATGGGCAAGGGCTGGTTACTGCTGCTGCTGCTGTGGGGATCCCCGGCGGCGCTGGCGCAGGTGAGTTTCCAGGATGGGGTGGTGCTGGAGCGGCAGCAGCGCTCGATCCCTTTGGCGGGGGCGGCAGATCGAATTGCGATCTGGAATCAGCGGCTGTTGGTGGGGCAGATGGAAGCCCAGTCCCTGGCCAGTTGGTCGCTGGAGGGGGGGGAAGTGCAGTGGCAGCTGCCGCTGGGGTTGGTGCCGACGGTGCTGCTGGTGGACCCGCTGCGGCGACGCCTCTATGTGGGGGGGGTGGGATCGCCGCAGTTGCTGGTGCTCGATCCTGAAGATGGCAAACTCCTGGGGACGGTGACCCTGCCGGGGGGAGTGATTGATCTGACCTGGGATCCCGGGTCGGGGCGGGTGTTTGCGGCCTTGCCGACGGCCCGCGCCTTGGCGGTGATCGATCCAGGGGCTTTGCGCCTGCGGACGTTTGCGGTGCCGGGATCCCCGTTGGCGGTGGTGTTTGAGCCGGGGTCAGGGCGGTTGATTACGGCTTTGGCGGAGCCGGATCCTTTGGGGGTGTTGGTGATGGATCCGGACAATGGGGAGTTGTTGGCGCGGTGGCGCAGTGGGCGGCTGCCGGAGGCACTGGCCCTGTGGCAGGATCAGTTGCTGGTGCTCAATTCCGAAAGTCAGGAGTTGCTGCTGCTGGATTTGACCAGTCAGGGGCAGCGGGTGCAGCGGGTGGGTTTGGAATGGCGCCCGACACGGCTGGCGGTGGCAGGGGACTACGCCTATGTGACGTCCCGGGATCACAATCGCTTGCAGGTGGTGCATCTGCCCAGCGCCCGCCTAGAACAAACCCTGCTCACTCAGGAGCAACCCACGGGGATTGTCGCCCTCGCTGAGCACCGGCTGGCAGTGGTGGCTGCCGGGGTCCCGGCGGTGACGCTGCTGGATCTGGGGGAAGAGTTGGGGGGATCCCGGCCTTTGACGGTGGAGGTGGGGGCGATTTATGGGCGGGTGGTGGATGTGGCTCAGCGGCCGGTGAGCCAGGGGCAGGTGCGCTGGCAACGGCAGACGGTGCCTATCCAGGAGGATGGCTCCTATTTGCTGACCCAGGTGCCAGGTGGCTTGCAGTTGGTGGATGTGCTGATCCCCGGCTATCCCCCTCTGACCCAGCAGGTGCAGGTGCGGCCGGGCTTTGTCAGCACCCCAACCCTGCGCCTTCCCCCTGCCGAGCGGCGGGATCCCGGGGCTGGCATTGGGATTTTGCCGGATGGGTTACCGTTTTCCGATGAGTTGGCGCGGCAGTTAGGCCAAGCCTTGACCCAGCGCTATCCGGATCGATCGGTACGGGTGCTGCGTAGCCCCATGGGTACTGACCCAGATTTTGCTCCCCTCCAGGAACTACTGAGCCAACTGACGGTGGTGGACCGCAACCAACGCTACACCGAGGATCTGGAGAAGCTGCGCCTCCTTGGCAGTGCCCTGGGCCTGCGCCATATCCTCCTCACCCAGGTGCAAATTGCCCAGGACTACAGCCGCCAAGGCAATCCTCTCGTCAACCTCGCCTTTCAGTTTCTCGCTCCCGGGATCCCGATTCAAATCCCCAACTTCACCCCCAACATGCTGCGTAGCCGCGGGGTAGTTGTGGTGGTGGATCTGCTCAGGCACCGCCCCGGGGACAAGGTCCTCGTCTACGAACTTAGCGGCCAAGATGATGTCGGCGGCGATCCCCTCTATGAAGAGGCAGCGGCAGGACTGTTCCGCCTACAGGTGCGCAACATGATCCCGCAACTGGAAGCCCAATGGCACGATCGGGATCCCCTCAGTTAGTCCAGCCCTGCCCAGGTTTTCAGCGTCGTGATCACCCTTTCCAGGCTGGCGGCACTGACCTCATGCCCCATCCGGTAGGTATAGTAGCTGAGATTGTAGTCCTGCAGATAATCCCGACTCATCTCCGCATACAGCAGCGGTACCACCTGATCCTGTTCCCCATGGATCAACACAATCGGCTTTCCCCCCACCGCATCCGGATCCCGGGGTTGGGGGCACAGTTCCGGCAGCAGTGCCCCGCTCATCGCCACCACCCCTGCCCAGTTGTGCGGTTGGTGGAGCAGCAGACTCAAAGCCAGCATCGCCCCCTGACTGAATCCCAGCAGGTAGAGCCGTTGCGGATCGAGGCGGTAGCGGTTGAGCAGATCCTGGCGCAGCTCAGCCAAAGCTTGGCGGCTATGGGCAGCCATTTGGGTATTCACCCACAGCCCCTGGGTCGTGATCTGCAGATCAAACCAAGAATAGCCCCCCCAGCCATAGTCATAGGGTCCCCGCACACTCACCACATAAAACTGGGGCGGAAAATAGGGTGCTAAAGCAAACAAATCCCCCTCATGACTGCCAATCCCATGCAGCAACACCACCGCCGGGGATCCCGATTGGCTTGGGATCCCTTGTTGCAAGCGATAGGTTAGGGGGGTGGTGCCGAACATGGGGCTAGCGGTCGGTTAGATGTTTATAGACCAGCTTTAGCAATTCCGATTGGGTAAAGGGCAGGGTGATGTAATCATTCACCCCTACCAGAGTCATACGTGCTCGGTCCAAAAAGTTGATATTGCGAGTGATTAAAATCAGGGGTACGGATTTCAGGGCAGCATTTTGGCGGATCAACCGGCACAGCTCATAGCTACTCATCCCCTGCAAACCCATATCCACCAGCAGCAGATCCGGTTGTAATTGCAGCAGTTGCAGCAGCCCCTTAGCGGCATCTCGGAGCAGGATCACCTGGAAGCCCGTATCATCCAGGAAGCGTTCGATTTCAGCTTGCATCGAGTCATTTTCGCTGAAACAGACCAAGCGGAAGCGGGCTGTCTCTGCTTGGGGGGGCAAAGGTTTGAGGGATTCCGGGCTATAGCTAGCAAAGGTTGGCAGCAAATGGAAAGGGGCCCGTGGTTCCCGGATGACCACCTCACCGTTGCGGATCAGCGGGTGCAGGGCTTGGGCCAGAAACAATTCATCGCGCCCCAGCAAAACCGCCAGATGGCGAAAACTAAAGCCCTTCAGGACACTGCCCAAGCGGGGATCAATGGCCAGGGTTGCTGCTGGGGGCAGGGTGCGGAAGCTATAGAGCCGTTGGTAGGGAGAAACAATATGGGGTTGTAGGGCCCGCCACTGTTCCAGCCGTTCGGCACAGCGTTTCAGGAGTTCTGCCACCGGCATCGTGGAGAAACAGGGCATAGCCATTGACCCTGCTGACACCGCCGATCCTGGCTGCACATCAAACGGGACATAGCCCTGCTCAAACAGCTCATAGCTACCCGTCGTCACACTCAGGAGCATCTCCATATTTTCTTGATTGAGGGCTGCCAGCAGACTCACCACCTGGGACAGACTCATATAGTCGAACTTCACCAGCCAATAGAGCGCCTGATAGGTGGCATCAGCAATCACCACACTGCCCGGTTCCACAAAAGCCGCCAAAATCCCCGTGGACTGTTCCGGCGTCAGGTAATCCTGGGTCAGCAGCCAGCAAATCGCCTGCAACTGGGGGTCTTCCGTCGCCTGCAAATCCGCCCAATCCGCCGTAAACACCTGCGGGGCCTGGGCATGGGCTGCCTGGGCTTCCGCCGAAGGTTGATAGCCGAGGCGGCGTAAATGGCAGTCCAACTGGTCAAAAGGATCCGCCGAACAGGACACATACACCAACTGGCCCTGATCCAAATAGACATTCCAGGTGATCCCGCCACTATTCACCTGCCAACGTCCGGTGGCTGCCTCACTGCCTAGCCGTTGCAGCACCTGCGCCGGGCTGACCTGCTCAAAAGTACCTTGGCGAACATCAGCAATCATAGGAAATCAGGAAGGGAGTTGCTATGAGTGTGACCTGATCTCCCGAACGTGGTCAAATGCCGATAGAAAAACTTCAACATGGGCATCGGGATCCTGCCGCCGTCCCAACAATTGCTGCAATTTCCCCAACGTCACCGGCTCAGAAATCCCCACCCCCGGATGCACCACCGTCCGCGCTTCAATCGTCAACACAGGGGATCCCTGGGCAAATCGTCCTGAAGAAAAAAGATTACTGGCTGCTTGGCGCAGGGTGAGTTCCAATTGTTCAGGGGTGATGTCGGGGGCTACCGCGATCACCGCCCGATTAGCCCCCTGGTCATAGACCGTCGTGTAGGGAGCGGCTCCGGCGATCACCGGGCGTGTGATTGGCGTCAGGGTTAGAGCAAAGCAGCCCGCCGTCAGCACCAGCGTAAAAGCCGTATAGCCCACAAAAGCAAATCGCCACGGGGACTGTCGTAGCCACAGCACCACCGTTGTCAGCAGCAGCAGCATTGCCAGGATCCCGCAGCCCCAAGTTGCCCATTGGAAAAACCCCATCTCTATTCCTCCTCCTGGTGGCCGCCCACAACTGCCCGGCAGCGGATATAGGGTCCGCCCGCATCCACCTTTGCCGGTTGTCCCTTGCCGCAGTGACCCGACCCCAGATCCCAGACAAAATCCCGCGAGACCGCATCCACCGACTGCAGCACCTCAAAAGCATTTCCTGTCAGCGTCACCCCCCGCACCAATTCTCCCAGCTTGCCGTTTTTAATCCGGTAGGCTCGTTCTGCCCCGAACATAAACTCCCCGGTGGCATCCGCCTGACCATTGCGGGCCCCATCCAGGAAAAACCCCTCCTCCGTGCTAGCAATGATCTCTTCCAGGGATTGTTCCCCCGGTTCAATGTAAGTATTGCGCATACGGATCAGCGGTTGGTCAGCGTATTCCCAGGCCCGGGCATTCCCCGTTGGTTCCACCCCAAAATGGGCAGCCGTTTCCCGATTGTGGAGGTAGCTTTTCAAGATCCCCCGTTCGATAATCACCGTCCGCTGGGTCGGTACCCCCTCATCATCCACCGGCAGCGTCCCCCCCGCCCCCGCCTGAAACTCCGAAGCCCCCGAATCACACAAAGTCACCAGTTCGCTCGCCACCCGTTGCCCGATTTTGCCCGCTGCCACCGACCCCGACAGGACAAAATCCGCTTCCACCGTATGTCCGATTGCCTCATGCACCAGCAGCCCCACCAACGCTGGCGACAGAATCACCTGCGTCCGCCCCCCTTCCGCATAGGGAGCCGTCAGCAGATCCACAGCCGTTGCCGCCGCCTTTTCCGCCAGCACCTGCGCCTGATCCCGAAACAGGCAGTCCCAGCCCCCCGTTACCCCGATCGACTCCGAACCTGTTGTCAGGCTGCCCGCCTGCTCCGCCACCGCCTGAATGCGAAACTCCGGTCGCACCAGCTTCACCGACACATTTGCCCCATCGCTGGTGACAATCGCCTTTTCCTCATAGATCTCGTTGTAAGTGCAGGCCGCCGAGACAATCGCCTGGGCCGCACCCCGGGCTTGCGCTTCCGTCTGCATCACCAGCGCCAACTTTTCTTCCAAAGGGCGTTCTACCACATCCCTAATCCCCGGTTCCTCGAAATCCCCCTGGGCCAGCCGCACCGGCGGTAGGGATCCCAGAGCTTGTTGGCGGTAGCGGCTACTGGACTGGGCGGCTTGTCGGGCTGCTTCGATCGCCCGGCGGATACTAGCTGGGCTGAGATCCCCGGTAGCGGCAAAGCCCCAGGTGCCATTGCTGAGGACACGCACCCCCACCCCACAGCGGCGGCGGACCGTCGAGCGTTCGATTTTGCCCTTTTCGGCCGTAATACTGCGGAACAGCTTATTGTGGTAGCGCAGTTCCACAAAATCGCTGGCATCCTTGACAATATCGTAGAGGAGATCGCGCATAGCCTTAGCTCAAGCAGTATTTCCAGTGTAGATCATCTGCCCTCAGCCCCTGGTATTCCGGCAGACTGGGAACGAAAACCTAGTAATTAGGTACTAGGTGGGAAGTCCTGCGGCCCTATAGCCCCAAAGTAGCCAGATAGGGAGGATAACCTTAGCTGAGATTTTTGGTCATAGATTTGCTCAAGATAAAAGATTGAGCTTGCCTAACCTCTACATTGGGTCAGGCTAATACACTTTCACTTTCTCCCAAAGTCAAGAAAGTCAAGTTCAAGCTAAAATCTTAAAGCTGTAGCAGGAATTGGACATTCAGTCTCCAATGGCCTATGAATGCGGTCGAAATTGAAGAAGCCGTTTCTCAGCTTGCCAGTTCTCCTTTTGACCCGGCAGAGTTTCCCTTCGCGTTTCTAGAAGCCTTTGGCAACAAGGCAACGACGATCAAACGGCTGAGAAGTCAGGGCAAAGATTCCACGAACCAGTCGGATTTAGGTGGGGTGCTTCAGCGCCATAACATTCACATCAAGGTTTGTGCAGTGGGTGAAGTCAGCGCCACCCTGACTGCCCTGCGAGAGAGTCCGGCCACTGCCCGCCACAAGGTGAAGTTCATTCTGGCCACAGACGGCATCAGTTTTGAGGCAGAGAACTTAGTAGATGGCGAAACCGTTGCCTGCGACTATTCCAGCTTTGCTGATCACTTTGGCTTTTTCTTGCCCTTGGCAGGGATCACGACCGTCAAGCAGATTCGGGAGAATGCCTTTGACATTAAGGCGACGGGGCGGCTGAATCGGCTCTATGTGGAGTTACTGAAGGAGAATCCCGATTGGGAGCAGCGACCGGAAGAGTTTAATCATTTTATGGCGCGGTTGATCTTCTGCTTTTTTGCGGAGGATACCAATATTTTTCCCCCGACTGCCAAGGGTGAGGGCTTATTTACCAGCACGATCGCCCAGATGAGTGCGGGGGATGGTTCAAATACCCATGAGGTGTTGGC
>JAUQVP010000102.1:0-7082 GCA_039794745.1 Thermostichales cyanobacterium HHBFW_bins_127
GTGATCTTTGATGTCACCCATGCCTTTCGTTCGATTCCGATCTTAGTGGTGTTGGGGGCAGCCTTTTTGCGCACAGCTAAAAACGTCCAGATTCAAGGTCTTTATTATGGGTTGTATCGCCCTGGGCAAGAGCACACTCCCATTGTGGACCTCACCCCTGCCCTACGCTTACTGGATTGGTTAACTGCTACCGACAAATTTATTACCACAGGATCCGCCCAAGAACTCGGCGCTTTACTCAACACAGTGCAGCAGGATTTTCACCGTCACCACAAACCCGGCGTTCCCAAGCCCCTCAAGTTGCAGGGATTTGGCAGCACCATTCAGGATATTTCCCGCTCAATCGAGTTAATGCGTCCAATCAGCCTCCTAGAAAAGCATCTCCCCAGACTCCTCAAACAATCCACCGCAGAACTCAGCCAAGAAGTCAGCACCTTTGCCAAACCCTTTAGCTTGCTGCTCAGCACCATCCAAAGCACCTATGTTGACCTAGCGCTCCCTGCCGATGACAACTCCCCTCGCCAGCAGCTATACCGGCAATTTCAACTCCTGCGTTGGTACATCGAAAAAGGCCATACCCTCCAAGCCATCCTTTTTGCTCGCGAATGGATCATCTCTGCCCTCTGCATCAGCCAAGGCATCTGCGACTATTGCGACAAAGAGCCACGGGAAAGTGCAGAAAACCTACTGGGACGCTATCACACCACCCCCGACCACCCCGACTATCTAGCTGCCGTTGCCCCCCATGTCAGCGACCCCACAGCCCTTGCCCAGCTTTGGTCCCAGCTCAGCGAATACCGCAACGACCTTGCCCACACCCAAATGCGCCCCAAACCCATCAGTGCTCAAACCCTAGGAAAGTTTGCCCCCAAGCTAGTGCCAACACTGACCGAGTTATTTCCTCACTTCACCACCTTAGAAGTATCCCCTTCCAACAGCCCCGATACTTAACAAGAGACTAAGGAGGCTTGAAATTTACTAAACTTCCCTTCCCCACCCCCCCCTTCCCCGCTCCCCAGGCGGGGTTGAGGGGACAGCCATAAAAAAAACCAAAGATCTTTGAGCTTTCCGATCAACTTTAATCATAATCAGAGTCAACCCTAAACCTTAGGTTCCATCCATGTCGCAGCAGACCGCACAGCACTACTGGCAAGCCAAGCTCTGGGGACTGTTGCACGACCCAGCCCTCAAAGCCCTCCATGACGCCACTGGCCGCGCCGGCGAAGGTCCCTGGACAGAGCTGGCCATCATGCAAAACTGGCAATCCCCCAAACAGAACCCCCAAGGTAGTTGGCAAGACCACATTAGTGCTGCTGACCTGATTGCCTCCGCCAGTGACCGGGCTGCCATTGGTAACCTGCCCATTGCCATCGACTACCAAACCAGCGACCGTGGCCAAACCCTAGGCCCAGGGCTAGAAATCAGCCACCTCCTCTCCGGCCAAAAAACCTACTGGCAACTCCCCCCAGACCACCATCGAGATCTGCACAACGCCCCCAACCGTGCCTCCTTCCTCAGGCAGCAAGAGCACAGCCTCATCCCAGAAACAATCCGTAGCGAAACCCACGACATTCAAAAGGTCTTTTGGTGGTTTTGGCGCTGTTTTCCTGAAGCCATTTGTCGAAAATTCAATGACGACAGTCTGATGCTGATGCCGGCGGAAACCCGGCTCCCCGACGGATCCCTATGGAGTCACAACAGCATTGTGTCCGCCCTGGCGGGATCCCTAGCCGGCTATACCCAGCCCCAAGCAACCCGCCCCTATTTGGCCAGTTTCACCTTCAGTCCCATTCAGGAGCTGATCAAAGCCAGTCGTAAAATGCGGGATTTATGGGCGGGATCCTGGCTATTGCACTATTTATCTGCCAAAATCTCTTGGGCCCTCGCCGCCAAATATGGCCCCGACACCTTGCTATATCCCAGCCTCTACGCCCAGCCTTTGATCGACCATTGGCTTTTGACCAAATACCCCGATTTTGCCGAGTGGATTCAGGCCCCCCCTGTCGAAAAGCTCCTCACCGCCGGCTTTCCCAACGTGATCATGGTCATTTTGCCCGAAGACAAAGTTCAGGCAGCCATGCAACTAGCCCAGCAAACCCTCCTGGAATCCTGGCGCAACCTCGCCACCAAAGTCTTTGACCATCTCACCCAAGAACGGCGCTGGATGCCAAATCTAGACAGTCGGGATCCCACCTGGCAGGGGTGGTTAGGTCAGCAATGGCAGCACTATTGGGCAGCAGTTCCCATTGGTTCCCCCGATCAAGCCCTCAAAGACACCGACATCTTGAAATCACAAGCCTCTATCGATCAAGACCCTTGGGTAGCCCGTCAAAATGCCACCTATCACCTTTCCCAGCCGCAAAAATTATTTCTGGACAAAGAGCTAGCCTTTTTGCGGGCCAGTTTCCTTGACCCCCAGGGCAACCGTCGTCCTTACAAACCCGGACTGAACGTTGGCTCCTGGTGGGCAGCCGTGGTGGATCAGACCCGGCGGTTACAGGCTGCCTGCAAAAATGCCCGTGACTGGGAATTGCCCGTTGCCTTTGGCCCCCGCAGTACGATTTCTGGCCTTGGCCCCGTCGTCCATCCCTCCCACAGTCGTCCCGATGACAGCAAATGGCTCACCGAAGGGGAAAGTCAGCGCCTTTGGGGCGGACAGGCGGGGTTATTTGATGGGCGCGAGCAGCTCAACGCCACCGAAACCGTCAAGCGAGGTCTGCACAAAATCCTCAAGGAACTGTTTCCCACCCTTAATGACATAGCCATTGCCGCTTCCTATCCCGATCTCACCGCCGGGGTAGCTGGCTATCTGAAAACCCATGGCCGCCGTGAACAAGAACACTTGGCAGCCACCTGCCAAGCCATCCTGGCTGCCTATCCCTGGGCCAAGCAGGTGATCTACGAAATGCAAGGCAAATGGGGGATCCCCTGGGCGGATCATCAGGATTGGCCCTATCATCCCCGCTTACTCAATGCAGGTTGGTTGGTGGAGGATGCCGACACTCCAGAATTGAGATCTTTGGAAGCTCAACTCGAGCAGGAAATCGATCCAGTTTGCATCCAAGAGAATCTTAAGCGCAACTATCGCCAGGGAATGACTCAAATCATTGAACGCTACTATCCTGCCAACAACCCTGCCAATTGGTACATCCTAGCTGCCGGCGATGGCGACAGCATGAGTGAATGGCTGCAGGGATCCCAAATGAAATCTTACTACAACTATTTACCAACACCCCTAAAGCGTCTTGCCGACAACCAGAAGGATACCATCGGTCAGGTTTTGAACCCACAAGAGCTTGAGGAGATTAAAGATGCCTTCAGTGATTTTGTCAAAGACCCGGAAATTAAAAAGCGGATGGGGCCATCCACCCACCATGCCCTTAGCCGTGCCCTCTTAGATTTTTCCAATCAGCTAGTTCCCTACTTGACCGAGCAGCGCTATGCTGGGCGTTTGATTTACAGTGGTGGGGACGATGTTTTAGCCTACAGCAACCTTTGGGAATGGGATCGTTGGCTATGGGATATTCGCCAATGTTTTCGCGGCGCTCACGATGATGGAAAAGAGTTTGATAACCAGGGAGACTATTGGCGGTGGAAGCGAGGGGATCCCCCTGCGGGATTAAGCAAGCGCCCCTTATTTACCATGGGATCTGCTGCCACGATTAGCTTTGGGGTAGTGATTGCCTATCATTCCGTCCCCTTAGCCATTGCCCTAGAAAACCTTTGGGAAGCCGAATCTGAAGCCAAAAAGCACAAAGACCCCACAGGACGAACAAAAGATAGTGTCCAGGTGCGGGTTCTGTATGGCAATGGCAACCAGCTTCAAGCCACCAGCAAGTTTAGCAGCTTTGCAACCTGGAAAGACCTCCTTGATTTTGACTGGAAACTGCTCAATAAAGTCGAGGATCAAAGTTCCCTCTTTGAGCAAGCAGCGCAACTATGGGAGCAGCACCCTGCCCCCACCAGAGATTCCATCTCGGATTGGGCAACCTTATTTTGTGCCCGCCGCGATCTATTCAAGCAAGATCCAGACTACAAGCAAGACTTTAGGGATATCTTTGTGAAGTTTCTGCAGCAGCTTTGGGACACCACTCAGCGTCAGCAATACGATGAACAGGTGAAAAATTGGTTGAAACTAGCAGCTTTTCTGCTTCGTAATCGTCACATTAAACTTGGAGAAATATAGAGATGGAATTGCTCACACATAAATTCACGGCAGAACAATATCAACTCATGGGGAAAGCTGGAATCTTCCATCCCGAAGCAAGGGTTGAACTTATCAATGGAGAGATAGTCCTCATGTCACCGATTGGCTTAAAGCATGCAGTTACTATCAACCGTCTTAATAGGTTTTTAATTCAGCATATTGGGGATCAGGGAATTGTCAGTATCCAAAACGCTATTCGCATCTCTGATTATTCTGAACCTGAACCGGATATTGTAATACTCAAACCACGCCCAGATTTTTATGCAAGTAAATTTCCCTCACCAGAGGATACTTACCTGATCATTGAAGTTGCAGACTCTAGCTTAAAATACGATCAAATAACGAAACTGGCTTTATATGCAGAAAGTAATATTCCCGAGTATTGGATCGCAAATCTAGAACGAGATATTCTCGAAATTTATCGGCAACCTCAAAACAAATCTTATCTTAAACAGTCTCTCATTGATACGGCTGGGATCCCTTTTGCACCGGTTGCCTTTCCGGAAATGACCATGACATTAAAGGAGATTTATGGTTAGCCAATGGTACACCCTATCGCCCCTTGATGTTTTAATGTTTCGGGATGCCAAGCCCTTCACCCCTGGAGAGCGTGCCTGGGCTAGTGGTCGCTTTCCCCCTAGCGGTCATGTGATTGCCGGTGCCATTCAAGCTCATCTGGGCAAACCAGCAACTTTAAGAATCCGAGGCCCTTTGCTGTGCTTTGATCAGCAGCTTTATTTCCCCCGACCGATGCATCTGTTTCAGGGATCCCCACTTACCCCCATCAGTTGGTTAGCTCCCCAGGATTCCTATCATCAATTTCGCTGGGATCCGGCCCGTCCAGCTCCTCTGGTCAGCGGGCAACCTCAGGTGAGTAGTTCTACCAAAGATCGAGGAGCAGATTATTTTCCCTATGAACAAATCAAGAAACTTGTCAAAGGTGAAAACCTAGATCCTGCCACAGGAATTAATAAACCCTGGCAAAGCGAAACTCGTCCCCACAATGCCCTCAAAGAGGGAACTCGTCAGGTCAAAGAAAGTGATGGCTACTTTGTCGAAACCTGTATTCGCCTGCAACCAGGATGGAGCCTAGCCATTGCCCTTGAAATCTATGACAATACCCATCAACAATGGCACCCCCTAGAATTACCTGAATCTACAGCATTACGATTAGGAGGTGAAGGGCATCACGTGATCGTCAATTCTTGTCTGGCACTAGCTCAACAATGGACAGCACTACAACACTCTTCTCAGACCGTTGAGCAATCCAAAGACCGTTGTTTAGCCTATTTAGTCACCCCTGGTGTATTTATTAAGACCAATAACGGGATCCCCATGTGTCGGGCATGGCCGTGGGAGTGGAAATTAGCCACCCCTCATCCTGGCAGTTCTCAGGTTGGTTATTTAGTGAGTGTAGCCACCGACAAAGCCATTCCCATCAACGGCAGAACCCATGCTCGTACTCGTGAAAATCAAGATTTTAGCCTACCTGCCCCTCAGGTTTTTGCTGCGCCACCCGGGAGCGTTTACTACCTCAATCAACCTACTCCATTAGCCCAAGATCAACCGCAAAAACAAAATGGGGATCCCAATCCTCATCATCGGTGGCGGCAGCTTGGTTACAGTGAGATGTTATGGATGAAGTTACCTTTATATAGTTAACAGGAGATTTGAGCGATGAACGTAACCTATATTAGCTTACTTTCCCCACTCCACACAGGCGGAACCACTCAAGAAGGCAATTTACTAGGCATTGCCCGAGAATCTCATACCAATTTGCCCTACATTCCATCCAGCACCATTCGCGGACGATTGCGAGCTAGCGTGACTGATCAGAAGCAGAAGTTTGCTCTTTTTGGCAATGAAATTGCTGATGGTGAGCAACTCTACCAAGGTTCAATTTGGATTGGGGATGGATCCCTATTATGGGTGCCGGTGCCGTCTCTCAGTCATGGGGTTGTTTGGATAAGTTGCCCCTTATTGATCAAACGTTGGCTGCGAGCATCTAGAGAGAGTTTAGGGGTTCCCTCTGAATACAGTACAAATCTCCCAAATAATAAGCCGATTTATCTCAAAGATGCCATTCTCAAAGAGGGTCTCAAGCCTTGGTCAGATTGGCAAAATTATATCAAAAGTTCTGATATCACTCGTGTCATTGTCCTACCGGATCAGCACTGCGCTACCCTGATCCAGATGAGCCTATGGCGACAGGTTAAAGTGAAGTTAGATGAACATAAGGTTGTGGAAGGAGGGTTTCGCTACGAAGAAGCCATCCCGCCAGATACCTTGATGTATTTCACCTGGGGAATAACAGCTCAAGCCAATGGCAGTTCTGAAGAAGCCCGAGAGCAATTTCAGCAACTCCTTACTCCCCACAGCCTCATGCAAATTGGTGGTCAAGAAAGTTTAGGGCGTGGCTTTGTGCAAATCATCAGCTAAGGAGGGATCCCGATGACTGTTTCTTTAGAGAGAAGAGAGAACATAGATTACTCGGGCTGGAAACCTGCCAGTTGGAAAGACTACGAGCAATGGCGTGATTCTTCAAAAGACTGCCGTGGTCAATTATTCTTTTTCCATTCTTATCTATTAGTAGAGAATATGTCGGGAGAAGGATTTCCCCATGCCCAAGCTTCTGATTTAATTAGGGGCATTATCTTTTACTGGCTTGGTCAACATCCAGAAACCAAAGCAGAAATGGTCAGCCAATGCTCATTAGAAAAACAAGGAAAATTGGCAGCCGTTCCTGATATTGCCCTTTACCTAGGAGAGGGGATCCCTAGCTATCAGCCCGGGGATTTGCGAGCCATTGATCTCGACCAAAATCGTCCCCCAGACCTCGTTGTCGAAATTGCCGATACCACCCTTGCCTCAGACC
>JAUQVP010000103.1:0-6766 GCA_039794745.1 Thermostichales cyanobacterium HHBFW_bins_127
CTGAGCATATTCTCACCCTTTTGGATGGTACCCTTTATCAAAGTGTGACGGATAGCCGCCATCATCTCAATCAACATTTGGTTGTGCTGATGACCTGTAATACGACGGCACGCTTTGACCCGGCAGTCCTGCGCAAAGGACGGGTAGACCTGATCTGGGAGTTTACCCATCAGTTTGTATAATCCTTCTATATCTGGGGATCCCAAATCCTTTGACCTGGATTAGGACAGGTAAGAGTAATAGAACCTGCCCTCTCTCCCAAGAGCAGCGGGGGGCAGCGGGGAGCGAAAGCAATTCCCTAGAGGCAACGATCGGGCTTTTCCAGAGGCTTTCCCCCAGGAAGGCAAAGGAGGAGACATGAACCTCTCTACTGTTTAGCTGAAGGTAGGGGATTTGTGTTACCGGTGCAGGACATCACTTGCCCATCTACTGCAGACCATCTCCCCAGGGGTTATGGTTGAGACTGCAACAGATCCCTCACCCCTGGCCCTTCTCCCAAAGCAGCAGAGGGGGATTGGGAATGGGTGTAGGTTCTAGCGTCCCTGCTATCTACCCCTGGCTACCCCGGAATAGGGCGGGCTTGCGTGCCAATTTTGGGGTCAAAAGCAAAAAATCAGCTAGGAACGCTTCATCTTGGCCCAGGTGCGGGTGGGTAAACCCCACACATAAATAAAACCTTCGGCAGCTTGATGATCGAATTGATCCTCTTCCCCGTAGGTGGCCAGGGCAGCGTCGTAAAGGGAGTAGGGGGACTGCCGCCCCACACACACCGCCTGCCCCTTGTGCAGCCGCATCCTCACCACACCGGTCACGGTTGCTTGGGTCGCCTGAATGAACCCATCCAAAGCCTGGCGCAAGGGGGAATACCAAAGACCGTTGTAAACCAGTTGGCTGTAGGTGGTCTCAATCCCATACTTGTAGTGAATCACTTCTTTGGGCAGAGTCAGGCTCTCCAATTCTCGGTGAGCCAAAATTAAGGTCAATAAACCCGGCACTTCGTAAATCTCCCGCGACTTGATCCCCACCAGCCGGTTCTCAATCATGTCAATCCGACCCACTCCATGCTGCCCAGCTACCTGATTCAACTGCTGCAATAGGGCTACCGGCTCTAACTCCTCACCATCCAAACCCACCGGGATCCCTTGTTCAAAGGTAATTTCGATGTAGGTTGGCTCGGCGGGGGCATCGCTAACGGAGCGGGTAAGGGCATAGACCTCTTCCGGGGGTTCGGCCCAGGCATCCTCCAGGACTCCCGCTTCGGCACTGCGCCCCAAGATGTTGAGATCAATGCTATAGGGACTGGATTTTTTCACCGGGGAAGGGATGCCAAAGCGTTCCCCGTAGGCAATGGTTTGTTCCCGGCTCATGCCCCATTCTCGGGCGGGGGCTAGGACTTTCAAACTGGGGTTGAGGGCAGCGATGGAGACATCAAAACGAACTTGGTCATTGCCTTTGCCGGTACAGCCATGGGCAACAGCGTCGGCTCCCACTTCTTCTGCCACTTGCACAAGCAGTTTGGCAATCAGGGGGCGGGCGAGGGCAGTGGAGAGGGGATAGCGCTGTTCGTAGAGGGCGTTGGCTTGGATGGCGGGAAAGCCGTAGTCCACAATCAGGTCATGGACGGCATCATAGACCAGGGATTGCTCGGCTCCAGCAGCTAAAGCCTTGGCTTGGATGGCTTCTAGCTCTTGCCCCTGCCCCAGATCCACCGCCAAGGTAACGACGGATTCCACCCCCCACTCGTGCTTCAGGTAGGGGATACAGACAGAGGTATCCACCCCACCGGAATAGGCTAAGACGACTTTTTTGGCCCGACCCATCGCTGACCTACGGCTGACTTAGCTTTTGATTATGCCTGATGCCGGGCCTGCTCCTCTGTATCGAGGCTGTCGTTTCCTGAAAATCTAGGGCGAACTCTAGTGAAATAGATAGGCTAGCCCCAGCAAAAGCCCCACAACCCCAACGGTGGTCAGGGAAAAATGCAGCAGGGAAAGGGGCCAGCGCTTGACCATGTGCCGCATGGCTAGTTTGGTGTAACTGGGGGAAGGAGGCTCTGCCATCGATACTAAATCACCCGTCTCTTTCAGGATAAGGGCTTTCTGGGTGTTGTGAGATACGGTTTGCCCACCAGTCTCTGCCACAATGGGATCCCGGTGACCGGTGATTGCGCTATGGGACGCTGGATGCCGATGCTGTGGGTGGGGCTGGCCCTGCTGATGATTTGGCCGGGGGTGGCAATGTTGGTGAATTACCCGGTGGCAGCGGCCCGCTTGGCCCAGGGGGCGCAGTTGGACTGCGAAACGGCTTGGCGCTGTGCTCAGGAACTCAGCCGCCCGGTGATCCCGTTTCCGGCGCAACTGTGGTCAGGACTAGTCAATCTCAGTTGGCCCCTGAATAGCAGCACCCTGCCCTACAATGCCCTCTACACTGCCGCTGAGACCTTGGCGGGGCTGGGGCTGGCTTTGCTGGTGGGAGCGGTCACCGGCACGGTGCTGGCGTTTTCCCGGGCTTTTGAGCGGATGGTGCTGCCTTGGTTGGTGGCTTCCCAGAATGTGCCGATTATCGCTCTGGCGCCGGTGATTGCGGTGCTGCTGGGACAATTTGGGGTGGAAGGGCTGCTGCCTAAGGCGATTGTCTCTGCCTATATTGCTTTTTTTCCCTTGTCCATTGGCATTGCCCGGGGACTGCAACGGGTGCATCCCCTCCAACTTGACCTGATGCGCACCTATGCCAGCCGCTCTTGGCAGGTGTTTCTCTGGCTACGGATCCCGGCGGCACTGCCGATGATTTTCACCAGCCTGAAGCTGTCGGTAACGATGGCTTTGGTAGGGGCGATGATTGCCGAGATCTCGATTGTCAGTTTTGCCGGTCTAGGACCAATGATCCTGGGGCGATTGCAGTTCAGTGATACCACCGGGCTGTGGGCAATCATGATCTATGCGGCAGGGATCGGCATTTTGATGGTGCAGGGGATTCAACTGCTGGAACGACTGGTGCTGAGGGGACGACCATGAAAGCTTGGCATTGGGCAGGGCTGACCCTGGGACTGCTGGGGATGCTGCTGACGGTGCTACTGCTGCCACCGGGCTGGGGCTGGAGCCTCTGGGGCAGTTGGATCCTGGTCGCCCTTAGCCTCTGGCGCCTCGCCCAACGGGATCCCGGTTGGTGGCCGCCGGGGTTGGCGTTGGTGGCTACCTTGCTGCTGATTGAGGGGCTGCTGCGGGGCTATGGGGTGCCAGGGGGGCTGATCCCCACCCCCAGTCGGGTGCTGCTCACCTGCTGGACCCTGCGGGAGTTGCTGTGGCGGGATGTGCTGCAGACGTTTTTTCTGGAAGCCTTGGTGGGGTTGCTGATTGGGGCTGGGATAGCCGGTGTGCTGGCGCTGCTGATGACCTATGTCCCCTGGTTGCAGCGGGGGTTGCTGCCCTATGTGGCTGCCCTGGGCAGTGTACCGATCCCGGCTTTTGCCCCCGTGATGATCACGGCCTTCGGCATTGATTGGCCCTCCAAGGCAGCAGTGGTGGCGGTGGTGGTGCTTTTCCCCTTGCTCCTGAATCTGGTCAAAGGACTGACGGATATTCCCCCGGCGATGCTGGATCTGCTCCACTCCTACCACGCTACCCCCTGGCAACGCCTGCGCTGGGTGCGCTGGCCCCATGCCCTCCCCTATGTCTTCAATGGCCTCAAAATTGCCATCACCCTGGCTGCTATTGCCGCTATCGCCGCCGAATTCATGGGATCCCCAAGCTATGGGTTGGGTTTTCGCATTCGCAGTGAGGCAGGCAGATTTCAGTTCGACCGGGTGTGGGCGGCGATTGTCTATGCCACCGTGGGCAGTACAGCTTTGTTTGCGGCGGTGGTAGCCCTGGAGAAACGGCTGCTGTTTTGGGAGCGGCGCTAGGGCAATGGTACGATTTGCCTACACCGTGATAGTACCTGAGCATGGTTGCCCCCAAAACCATTTCCAAGATCTTGATCGCCAACCGCGGCGAAATTGCCCTGCGGATCATCCGCACCTGCCAAGAACTCGGGATCCCGACGGTGGCGGTGTATTCGGTGGCAGATCGACAGGCGCTGCATGTGCAGATGGCAGATGAGGCGGTCTGTATTGGGGAGGCCCCTAGCAATCGCAGTTATCTCAATATTCCCAATATCCTGTCGGCGGCTCTGACCCGGGGGGCAGATGCCATCCACCCTGGCTATGGTTTTTTGGCGGAAAATGCTCGCTTTGCGGAAATGTGCGCCGACCACCAAATCACCTTCATCGGCCCTACCCCAGAAGCTATGCGCCTGATGGGGGACAAAGCCCGGGCCCGCCGCACTATGCAGGAAGTCGGGATCCCGACGGTGCCGGGGACCCAGGGGGTGGTGGAAAGTGATGAGGTGGCGCTGACGGCGGCGGCTCGGATTGGCTATCCGGTGTTGATCAAAGCCACTGCTGGTGGGGGTGGGCGGGGGATGCGGGTGGCCCAAAATGCCGAAGAACTGCTAAAAATGATGCGCATGGCTCAGGGGGAAGCGGAGGCTGCCTTTGGAGATAAGGGGATTTATTTGGAGAAATTGATTGAGCAGCCGCGGCATATTGAGTTTCAAGTGTTAGCAGACCATTACGGCAATGTCATCCATTTGGGGGAGCGGGATTGTTCTATCCAGCGGCGACACCAGAAACTCTTGGAGGAAGCCCCCAGCCCTGCCCTCAGCCCCCAATTGCGACAGACCATGGGAGCTATGGCTGTTAAGGTTGCCCAAACCATTCAGTATGTAGGAGCAGGTACGATTGAGTTTTTGTTGGATAAACACGGGCAGTTTTATTTTATTGAAATGAATACCCGCATTCAGGTGGAACACCCGGTCACGGAAATGGTGACGGGTTTAGATCTGATCGCCGAACAAATTCGCGTAGCCCAGGGATTGCCCCTCTCCCTTAAGCAAGACCAGGTGGAACTGCGCGGCCATGCCATCGAATGCCGTCTCAATGCCGAGGATCCCAGCCATCAGTTTCGCCCCCACCCCGGCCGTATCAGTGCCTATCTCCCCCCAGGAGGGCCAGGGGTACGGATGGATTCCCATGTCTATGCCGACTATGAAATCCCCCCCCACTATGATTCTTTGATCGGCAAGTTGATCGTCTGGGCCCCCGATCGCCCGGCCGCCATCCGCCGCATGCAACGAGCCCTAGGGGAATGCGCCATCATCGGCGTCAGCACCACCATCCCCTTCCATCAGCAGATCCTCGCCCACCCAGCCTTCCAAGCGGGGGAAGTCTACACCAACTTTATCCAAGAACATCTGTCCTAACCGGTTCGCAATGAGGGGGCTGAAGTTCTTCCAGGATCTGCAGCAACTCCCGCTCAAAAACCACCGCCGCCCGGTTCGCCTTACCACCCACATACAACCCCTCCGGCCGAGATAAAGCCCAGCATTGGTTGTGGCTGACATAGCTCATCACCACCCCCACCATCAGTAAAGCAAAACCCCCATACACCCAAGGGATCCCGGGATCTTGTTTGATTTGGATGCCACTACTGCCGATCACCTGCTCTAGCCAGAGGGTTTTCTGGTCAGGTGTGGTCCAGGATTGCCCTGTGTGCAGGGAGGTGAGCCATTGCCCCTGCATATCGTAGAGGATGCCGGTGCCCTGCAGGTCGGGCAATAGCAGCATCACTCCCTCTTCTAGATCCGGGCGAGTGGGGATAAAAGTGCCCCAGAGGGATTGGCCGTTTTGCTGGATCGGCACTACCGGCAAGCGCAAGGGGGGACTTTGGTTGATGCGCACCACCACGCTACTAATCGCCCAGTCCGCTTGATAAAAACTCACCCCCCGGTAGCTAAGGGGATGGTTCACCGAGATCACCCGCCGGACTCGCTCCTCCCCCTGCTCCTCAATCCCCAAATCGGTGTAAAACTGCCGCACCCGCCCTTGGGGATCATAGTCAATCCAAAAACGATGCACCCGCAGCCGCCAATCCGGCAACCGCCCCCAATCCCCCACCGCCACCACCTGACCCAAACCCCCCTCCCCACCAGCAGGAATCATCACCTGACTCTTAAACCCCGTCAGGGATCCCCAAATCGCTCCCGCCAAAATCAGCAGCATACTGGCATGGACCACAATCGGCCCGATTTTGCCCAGCAAACCCTTACGGGCATAGAGGACCTCATCCCGGCGCTGCACCCAATAGCCCCGCTGCCGCAGCAACCTCTCCAACTGACTCAGGGATCCCTGAGGGATGAGGGTGCTGGTGGCGAGGCGTTGGAAGGATTCTGGTTTGCGGTAGTAGTACCAGCGGCGGGCCACTTTGAGGAGGGGCCATTGTCGTTGCCAGGTGCAGGCTGCCAGGCTTGCCCCAAACAGGATCAGCAGGGCCAAAAACCAAGGGGTGCGGTAGACGTGATTGAGACCTAAGCGAGTAATTACCCGCCAAGAGAGGAAGCCAAACAAAGCCGGGTGTTCTGGATAATTGGCTTGGTAGAAGGCCAGAGATTGATCCTGTTCGATGATTGTTCCGGTAGCACTACAGACAGCGATTGCCAGCAACAATCCGATAGCCAACTTCAAATCTGCCAGCAACGGTAGCCACTCCCGCAGGATATAGCGCCGTAGTTGCTGCCCTAACTTCAGTGCCAGTTCCATAGGCCACGTTTCTCAAAAAATTACGGAAAATACTTACCCCGGGTGGAGATCATCACGGCTCCAGCCTCTTGAATCAGCATCCTCGCTTCCCGGTCCAGGCGATAGCCGAAAAACAAGGGGCGAACCTCCACC
>JAUQVP010000104.1:0-6633 GCA_039794745.1 Thermostichales cyanobacterium HHBFW_bins_127
TTGGCCAGGGCATTGGTGGTGCGCCCGCGGGTGTTACTGTTAGACGAACCCTTGTCGGCTCTCGATACCCACCTGCGCCAAGACATGCAGGACCTGATTCGTACCCTGCAAGCCGAAACCCAAACCACCATGCTCCTAGTCACCCACGACCACCAGGAAGCCATCAGCCTAGCCGACCAACTCACCCTGCTCCACCAAGGACAAATCCTGCAACAGGGATCCCCTGTGGATTTGTTTCAGCGGCCCCGCCGTTGTGCGGTGGCCCGTTTTTTGGGTGGCGTCAACTTTTTCCCCGCCCAGGCAGAAGGGGAACGGGTCTGGATCCAAGGGATCCCCTTGACCCTCAAGACAGCCTATTCCGGTGCTGGCTGGGTGACCATTCGTCCGGAACTGGTGCGGGTGTGGGAGCGTCCCCCGGATCGGGTCAACGTTGTGCCCGTGAGCCTGGAGCAGTGTCGCAGCCGCGGTTGGCAATGGCAGTTACAGTTGCGCCACAGCTCTGGGCTGGTTATCCAGGCTTGGGTGCAGCAGCCTCCTGGCCAGTCACAACTGTGGGTGGAGTGTCCCCCCGAGCATCTGTGGATGATGCCCGACTAGGGAGCCAAGGCATTGCCCCGCATCAAACTGCCCAACGTTTTCAAGGTCAGCTTCAACTGCACCCAAGGACTCATCGGCACCACCGTCTTGTAAAGGTAGCTATCAAAGGTGAGCCGTTGCACATCCTCATCGGCGCACAGTTCCACAAACGCTTCCCGGGTGGCATCGGAACGATAGAAAATCCGCTGCAACAGATCCAAAACCGCATAGGTGGAACCGTAGCGGCGATCCCAGCGTCGCAGATACAGCTTCAGGTCCTTTTCATCGGGGATGGCCTTGCCTGCCTTGACCGTTTCCACAATCACCTCAGCGCACATCCGCCCCGACTTAGCCGCAAAATAAATCCCTTCCCCCGAGGACTTGGTCACATAGCCGGCCGCATCCCCCACCAGGGCTGCTCGACCCACCACCCGCCGTGGCCGGGGATGTTCAGGGATGGGGTGAGCTTCCACCTTGATCAACTGCCCACCGCGAATCCGCTCCGCCGCCCGCTGCCGGATCCCCGCCTGCAGCTTTTGGATATCCGCCTGGTGGACGCGCATCGTCCCCGTACCCACCGCCACATGGTCACACTTGGGAAACACCCAGGCATAGAAATCCGTGGAGACATCGTCCCCCACATACATTTCCGCCCGTTCCTCGTAGTAGGCCATTTTGTCCGGCGGCAACTTGATCCGCTCCTGAAAAGCAATGGCATAGTTATAGTCCCCGGCACCAATGGCCTCGGCCACCTTGGAGTGGAACCCATCCGCCCCGATCACCACATCCGCTTCCAGGGTTTTGGGCACCCCCGTCTTCGAGCCGGTGGAAAAATCGTTGTAATGCAACACATAGGGATCCCCATCTCCCTGGGGTAGGTCTAGGTGCATCACCTTACCATTGATGAGATGGGCGCCGTGGTCGGCGGCGCGCTGGCGCAGGAAAGCATCGAGCACCTCCCGCCGGCACATACCGATATATTCATCGGGTTTGAGGGTATGGCCAATGTCCACCTCATAATTGGAGGGGGAGATCATTTTCATTTTGCGGACCTTGCGGTCAATAATTTCCGGTGGCAGGTCAAACTCCTTGACCATACAGAGGGGGATGGCTCCGCCACAGGGTTTGGCGTTATCGAGCTTGCGCTCAAACAAATAGGTCTCGATCCCTGCCAGGGCCAGGACATCTGCCGCCGAAGCCCCCGCCGGCCCACCACCGACAACCGCCACTCGCAATGCCAAAGTTGTTCTCCCGTCTTGAACGCCTGCAAACATCCGGCATCGTATCACAGGCTTTTGCGTCCCTTGGAGAGATGTAACGAAACATCACTGCACGCTGGGGCAGAGGGGGAGGCCATTGGCCAGCCCACACCTGCAATCAGTCAATAGTTGGGATCCCTAAACTTTGCCAAACCCCAGGATAATAGAAGCCTTTTTGGACGAGGGCAGCTTTGCCAAGACTCCTATCTATCAGCAGCTAGATCAAATCTAGGCTGAAATCTTGCCAATTCGGGATCGGCAAACAGTCATTCCAAATAAGTTTTTGCATCCCCCTCTTTGGGAGAGGGGCCGGGGGTGAGGGCTCTGTTGCAGTCTTAATAACTAGAGTTTGGAAAATCGTTAATGTCTTCTTTATCACCCCTTTACCTTGCTGTGGTCAGATAGGGGCAGTTTTGGGAACACCGGCGGTTCTATGCCCTGCTCACGTCGTTTTGCCTTGCAACTGTTGGTCTCTGGGGGTGCTTCTTCCCTGTTACTTGCCGCCTGTGGCACCAGTGGCACCGCCCCTTTCGTCGCAGAACGGTCAGGACAATTTCCCAACAGTGTCTGGAGTGGGGATCCCACCGAGACGAGTGTGGTGGTTTCTACCCGTTATATTCCGGCGGGGGGAGCGACAACCGGAACGGTGACCTTGCAGGTGGCAACGGATGCTGCCTTCACGCAAATTGTTAGGACAGAAACGCTGCCGGTGCGGCTTAATGCTGGCAGCAATTATCGCACTGAACCCGGAGATTATATTGCCCGCACGGTGGTGACCGGCTTGACCCCAGGGACAATTTATTTCTATCGCTTTGTAGGGGAAAACTCCGTCATCAGTCCCGTGGGCCGCACCCGCACCTTCCCTACCACCAGTCGCCCCCTGACATTCCTACATATCAGCTGTGCCAATGAACCCCCTTTCCCGATTGGGGCGGCCCTGTTAGGCGATGCCGCCAATGCCGAGTTTGTTAGCTTTAATGGCGATACGGTCTATGCCGACCGATTTTGGTTAGGCTTAGATCCAGAAAATAATTTGGAGTTCTACCGCGGTATCTATCGCGACCAGCGGGATCCCCGTTATGCCGGGGCGGATTTTCCCAAGGTTTTTGAGCAAGTGCCGATGGTGATCAATTGGGATGACCATGAGGTGATTGATAACTACAGTGGGCAGAGGGCGATCGGGGGAACGGCCGTTCAACTCAATGATGAAACCGGCATAGTTACGGATGTAGAAGGGCTAAAGATCCTTGGCTATCAGGCATTTTTTGAATACAACCCCATTACCCCGGTGTTGGATGATGTCCCTGGTGTGGATGCCAGGGATCGGGTGTTTCGTAGCTTCACGTGTGGTCCCGATGTGGAGGTGTTTGTCCTGGATCTGCGCCAATACCGGGAACTAGCCGCCCGCACGCCGATCCTGCCCATCCTGCCCCCAGGTCTGACCCGGGCAACTTTTTTGGCCAGTACCGGTTTGACCCTCACCCCCCAACAGCAGGCCTTGCTCTTCGGCCCACCAGATGTCCCCCAAGCCTTTTGGGAAAATGAACTGCGCCTGAAAGCCCGACCCCTCCTCGGGGATCCCCAGAAGAATTGGCTTTTGAATGGGCTGCGCAATTCCACAGCTCGGTTCAAGTTTATTATTAGCGAGTTTCCCATTACGGTCACCTATTTTCGCTCCAATGACGTTTGGGAAGGTTATGGGCGGGAGCGGCAAGAGGTATTGGATTTTATTGAGAATAACGGTATCCAAAATGTGATCTTTTTGACGGGAAATAATCATGCTGGTTGTATTGCCCAGGTCAACCCCGGTAGTTCCGTGCCGGTGTGGGAGGTTTGGGCTGGGCCGACGGGCAGGAGTGTGACGGCGCTCAGTCTCAATCAAGCGGGGGTGGCTTTGGGGTTACCGCCGAGCGGCCCGGGCAGCGGGGCGGAAGTGTACTACGGGGTGGTCAACAGTTTCTTGGCCCCCGGTGCTTCGCCCATTTCCACAGGCAATTTACGTTTTCTGGAATTGGCCAAACCCAACTACAACCTGATTCAGGTCAGTGGCGGCACCGTCACCATCCAAATCAAGGGAGCTGATGGTCAAGTGATTGTAGATCCCCTGGGGCGGCGGGGAGAAATCACTCTCCCTGCCTAGAACATCAACCCAGCCACCCCTGCCACAATCCCTAGCCCTGCCCCCAGCAACAAAGGCAACCGCGGCCAAGCCCTACCTTGAGCCTTGCCACTGCTCCAACTCTCCCCATCGATCCAAACCCAGCCCCCCCGCCGCAGCCAACCCCGCACACTCACCGGGGATCCCGAGGGGGCGGTGATTGTGCCTAGCCAACGTAGGCGGATCCGGCCCGTCTCATCCTCCAGCCACCAACCCGCCCCGTCCTGCACCAGCAGCCCCCGCACCTGCACCGGGATACCGATCACGGGTTGGGCCTGCAGGTTTTGGTAGAGTTGCTTGACTCGGCAGATCTGTCTGCCCTGGTGGGGGAACATCCGCCAGGCTTTGAACAGCATCCCCATACCTGCCCCCAATCCGCTCATCCCCAGCCAGTCCCAGGGGCTGATCTGCCGTTGCCAAAACAACCAGGCCCCCACCCCCCAGCCCACCCCCGCCAAGATCAGATCACTGAAATAAATCCCCAACCCCAGTCCTAGACCCCCCACCCGGGCACTTACTTTCGGGATCCCAGTTAGGCGTTGGCTCCACAGGGGTTGGGGGCGGTTGAGTGCCACCCCCTTGCCCCAGGGGCTAGCTTGTTCCCAGCTCAAAAACTGGGGATCCCTGAGGAGGGGCCAATCCTCCGGGTCACTGCCTGTGAACAGTCCTATGGGGATGGGGATGGTGGTGGGGCAGCGGGCTTGTTTAGTGACAGCTACTTGCCAGTTAGGGGAGCGGCGGTGGTCCCAGAAGCGCACCCGTTGGCGGGCCAGCCAGAACAGGGGGTAGAGCAGCCCCTGCACCAGCCAGATGGCGCGCTTGCCGGTGAGCCAAGCTAGGGCATAGCCCCAGAAACTGCCCCAGGTCAGCACCGCCAAGGCCGGATCCCCTTGGTCCCACCGCAACAGGGCCGAGCGTTCTTCCTCCGAGAGGGAGTGCCCGAGGGCTGTGCCCAGGATCAGACGAGTTTTCCCACCCCAGCCATAGCGCCAGACCGTTCCCCCCGGGATCAGAGCCACCTGTTCCTGAAGGCCCAAGCGTTGGATTTCCGACCCAGTCAGCCAGCGGCCCCCCAATCGTTTGACCCAGGCATCCAGCAGCCGGGGACCAGCCCAGAGGGGCAGCCCTGACAGGATCAGGGTTCCCAAGCCGGTTCCTGCCAGCCCCCGCCAGCCCCCCAGCCCCAGCAGATTCCAAAACCCATAGAGGATCAGCCCTTGGGTGACCACCAGCAGCCCAGCCGTCGTCACCGCCGGTGCCACCAGCCTTGACAGCGGCACCCGTTGATCTTGCCCCCCCTGGAGAAGTGCCCCATACTGTTTCGCCATCTCCGCCAGCCAGCGTTGCACCTGGGGGTAGGCCTGACCGTAGCCCTGCAGCCCCTGGAACACCCGCCGGGCCGCCGGCAGTTGCCCCGTCTGCAAATAGCCCCGCAGCAAATACATCTGTGCCTGCACCCCCACTTGGCTATTGGGATCCCGTTGTCCCAGATCTTCTAGGATTTGCAAGGCTTGGGGGAGATTGCCTTGTTGCCAGAGTTTGAGGGCTGTTTGCAGTTGGGGATCTTGACTTGCCATGATTGGCACCTGCGACTGCCAACAGTGTCCCCCCAGATTTCGGTAGTTGTCATGTCCCCACCAACGAGGGGATGGTAGCTGCCGGGGTCTTGGCGAATACTAAGAGTAACCGGCTGCTCCAGGTATGAGTGGTTGGTTAGTGATTTGGCATTCAGGACAGCGACATGGCCCCTCGAACCCCCTATGTCTTGCTCAAGCTTTCTCTCCACCTTGCTGCCACCCTACCCGTTCGCCCCCTGAAGCGAAAAGAGCGGGGTTTTGTCTTGCCCATTGCCATTCTGATTGTGGTGGTTTTGTTATTGATCACCAGCTTGCTGTTGTCCCGGGCCTTTAACCGCAACCTTGAGACCAGCGTCACCCGCACCACCCAAATTGCCAACCGGCGCTTAGCCGCGGCCTTCGACCGAGCCCGCGCCAAACTTGACTTTCTCCTCGACCCCAAAACCTCCAGCGAAGACAAGTATACTGGTGCTGGGGAACCGAGTGATTCAGAACTGCGCAACCTGCTCACAGTCCGCTCGGTTTACACCCTGCGGGATGAGACACCCTTGCAGATTACTTCTACCCAGGAACCGGGGGTTGTGGCGCCGGCGTGGTGGTTCCCGGTTGATGACGACCAGGATGGTCGGCCCGACTCCATCAGCGCTTACATGATCGTCCACAACGTACGCCGTGCTCGCAGGCCCAGCGGTGGCTACAACGAAGCCACTCGTTTTTGGAATGACGGCAATCCCATTTCTGCCACCATCTGTGACCCCAGTAAGCTCAACGATCCCACCAGTTGTACGGATGCCGTCAAAGCTGCCCTCTTGCAGGTGCGCAACGGCCCTCTAGATTTTGAATCCACAGCTCCGGGTTGCGAAGTGGAAGGTGCCCGGGTCAATATTGGGGATTGGTTTACCAGCAGCAGCACCACCGCCGAGCTGCTCAAGCCCTTCCAGGTTTTTGCCGTCAACATTCCCTTGCAGGGGGAATCTGCCCTCAGTTCTGCCGTGGCGGCAGCGCAAATGCAGCATGACCGGGTGCGGGAAAGCTTGGCCCGTTGGGCAGCTTGGTTCCGCTA
>JAUQVP010000105.1:0-6374 GCA_039794745.1 Thermostichales cyanobacterium HHBFW_bins_127
CGCACAGAAATTGCTGAAGTCCGCGGACAAGTGAAACAAGTGGAAGAAAGACTCTCTGGAGAAATCAAGCGCTTGGATACAGAACTTAAATCCGTCGAGACAACCCTTGCTGCTAAACTTGACGGCTTAACAAAGCGGGTGGATAGTCAAGAGTTTGTTAATCGAGGGGTGATTGTCGCCCTGGCAGGGGGACTGCTGACAGGACTGGTCAAGCTGTTGTTTTTCCCAGATCGCTTATCATAAAAGCTATCTTCCAGAGGGCATTCCATGGCTGAACCCACCAATCAAGACCTCAAAGATCTCATGCTTTCTCTGGAGAAGATGATTGCCAATCTGGATAAGAAGGTTGATCTGGGGTTAGCAGCCCTGGATCGCAAAATTGAGGTCGGCCTGGCAACCCTGGATCGCAAAATCGAAGTGGGGCTGGCCCAAGTCCGCACAGAAATTGCTGAAGTCCGCGGACAAGTGAGACAAGTGGAAGAAAAACTCTCAGGGGAAATCACTCGGGTGGAAGAAAGACTCTCTGGAGAAATCAAGCGCTTGGATGCAGAAATTAAATCCGTCGAGACAACCCTTGCTGCTAAACTTGATGGCTTAACAAAACGGGTGGATAGTCAAGAGTTTATTAATCGAGGGGTGATTGTGGCCCTGGCAGGGGGACTGCTGACAGGACTGGTCAAACTGTTGTTTTTTCCTGACCGTCTATCCTAGGGAGGGAGTCATAATCAAGGTGACCCCGCACCCGAAACAACTATGTGGAAGTCCCTGCTGCTGACCTGCCTGCTGGCCATGGCCGTCGCTACCCCGGTTGCTGCTGGCAAAAAACTGGAACAACAACTGAAAACGGCTGTTGAAGCTAAAGACTGGACGCAGGCTATTGCCATTGTGGACCAGTTGATTAGCGCCGAACCAGAGCGGGCAGGACAATTACAAGCTTATCGCCGCCAACTGCTCAACCTAGCCCAACAAGCCAATACCCGCGACCAAAACTCGGTGCGTACCCTCTACAGTCGCCTGAATCTAGGGCTTAAGCCCGAGACTGTCCTGAGCTTGGTGGGAGTCCCCGCCGAACCCCAAAACCAAAAACTGGTAGAAGTCTATCAGTGGCAGTTCCACGAGAAAAATACCCTGAAGGTGATCGCAACCTTTGACATTGAGTTTGTCAACGGCAAAATGAGCCAGAAAAGCCTGACCAGTACCGATCCGGACCGCTTTCGCAAACGCTTCCAGAAACTCGAACCAGGCATGACCTACAAACGGGTGCGCAGCACCATCGCCGATGCCCAAACCGATGGCAAACTCATCCGTAAGCTGGAAACGTTTGAATATGTCTGGAACTGGCAAAGCCCTAACGGCAAACCCAATACCTTGCAGGCTGTTTTCCAAAATCAACGATTAGTGCGATTAGTCTGGAACTATGAGGGTCGTCTCCAGGAAAAGTCATGATCGCTGCTCCCACCCGTGATGTCCAGATCCTGCCCATTGCTCCCCATACCACCCTAGTCCGTAGCCGCAGTTGGACACGCCTGCGCTTTGAAACAGAATACGGCCGCCAAAAGGGCACAACCGCTAATTCCTCTCTGATCGCTGCCGAGAGTCTCGCCCTCCTCGATCCCCCAGGGGAAAGCTTTACCACCATTTTCCTGGAGGCACTGGGATCCCGATTCCGGTTGGATCAGATTCGCTTTGTCATCCTGGGGCATACTAATGCCAACCGGGTGGCAACGCTGAAGCGGCTGGTGCCTTTGCTCCATCCCCAGGTGCGTTTGGTGTGTTCCAATCCCGCAGCCCAGGCCCTAGCCAGTCTCTACCCGGAGGTGCTGGATCTGCTCAAGGTGGTGCGGGGGGAAGAAAGTTTGGATCTGGGGCAAGGACATGTGCTGCATTTGATGCCGACTCCACTGCCCCGCTGGCCTGATCACCTCTGCACCTATGATGAGTTAACCGGGATCCTGTGGACGGATAAGCTGTTTGCGGCTCATGTGTGCGGGGATCAGGTGTTTGATGGGGGCTGGCCGGTCTATGAGCCGGATCGACAGTTTTACTACGAGGTGGTGCTGGCTTCCCAAGCCCGCCAGGTGGAACTGGCCCTAGAACGGATCCTCACCTGGGATCCCCAGTTTTATGTGCCGGCCCATGGACCGCTGGTGCAGGCGGGTAGGCATGCCCTGACGGAGGCCTACCAACGTTGGAATCAACAGCAAAAAAATCTGGATCTGCGGGTGGCGTTGATCTATGCTTCGGCCTATGGCAATACGACGACGATTGCTGAAGCTTTGGCGATGGGAATGACCCAGGCGGGGGTGGCGGTGGAACGACTCAACTGTGAGGTGCAAACCCCCGGGGAGATTCAAACGGCGGTGGAACGGGCCGATGGCATTTTGATTGGTTCGCCAACTTTGGGGGGACACTTGCCGACCCAGGTGCAGACGGCTTTGGGGATTATCCTGGCCAGTGCCAACCGGGGGGTGCCGGTGGGGGTGTTTGGGTCCTTTGGCTGGAGTGGGGAAGGGGTGGATTTGCTGGAAAGCAAGCTGCGGGAAGCGGGGTTTAGTTTTGGCTTTGAACCGATCCGGGTTAAGTTCAGCCCCACAGAAGCCATTCTGCAGCAATGTCAGCAGATCGGAGCCGATTACGCCACCCTGCTGAAACGGGAACGCAAACGCCGCCAAGCCACTCCCGTTCGCCTCAGTGAGCCAGCAGACCGCCTCCAACAGGCCTTCAGCCGTGTGATTAGCTCCGTGGGCATTATCACCCGACCAGGGCTCACCCAAGCCAGCCTAGTCACCTCCCTAGCCCAAGCCACCTTCAATCCCCCCGGCTTCACCTTCGCCCTCAGCAAAAGCGATCCCCTCGAACCTCACCTCTACCTCGGGGATCCCTTGGTGCTTAACTTGATCCCGGAAGGCAGTTCTTGGCTGCGGGCTTGGTTCAAGCAACCCAGCCAAACGGTGACCGAGCTAGCCCATACCCCCTATTTGCCGGGGGCGTTGTCCTATTTGGAAGGGACGGTGCGGGCACGCATGGATGTGGGCGACCATTGGATCATTTATGCTGTATCCTCAGCAGGAAAAGTCCTGCAAACTCATCTCCGTCCCCAGATGCGCCGATGATCTATCCCCCCACCCGCCGGGAAAACCACACCGACATCCTACATGGGATCCCGATTGCTGATCCCTACCGCTGGCTGGAAGACCCGGATAGTCCTGAGACCCAGGCTTGGATTGCCGCTCAAAATCAGCTCACCCAGCAGTTTTTGGCCCAGATCCCGGAGCGCCCCCAGATTGAGGCACGGCTGACCCAGCTGTGGAACTACGAACGCATCGGCATCCCTTTTCGGCAGGGGGGGAAATGGTTTTACTTTCACAATAGCGGGCTGCAAAACCAAAATGTCCTCTATCAGCTGACTGAGGCCGGGGCGGTGGCGATTTTGGATCCCAACGGTTTGGCCGAGGATGGCACGGTGGCCCTGACCGGGGTGGCGGTGAGCGAAGATGGACGCTGGTTAGCCTACGGGGTCTCCACGGGGGGATCCGACTGGCAAACCTGGCGGATTCGCGATCTGGAAACCGGCACCGACCTACCGGATCAAATTGAATGGGTGAAGTTTTCTGGGGTGAGCTGGACCCACGACCACCAGGGCTTCTACTACAGTCGCTTCCCCGCCCCCACCCACCCCCTAGAAGCCGTCAATACCCACCACAAACTCTACTACCACCGCCTGGGATCCCCCCAAAGTGAGGACCGACTGATCTACGAACGTCCGGACCAACCCACCTGGGGCTTCAGTCCTGAGGTCAGCGAATCGGGGGAGTATCTGTTCATCACCGTCTGGCAGGGCACCGAGAACAAAAACCTGCTCCTCTACCAAGAACTCAGGGATCCCGAAGGTCCGATCCAGGCTTTGGTGGGGGAATGGGTGGCTCAGTACCAGCTGATTGGACAGCAGGGGCGGCGCTGTTGGCTCCAGACCAACGCCGAGGCACCACGGGGGCGGGTGGTGCGGGTGGACCTGGGGGATCCCGATTCCTGGCAGGAGGTGATTCCGGAATCTGCGGATACGTTGGTGGGGGTTAGTTGGCTCCATGGGCAGTTGATTGCCAGTTATTTGCAGGATGCCCACGCCCGGGTGAAGATCTTTGATTTGGCAGGGGTTTGGCAGAGAGATGTGTCCCTGCCGGGTTTAGGTTCTGTGAGTGGCTTTGGCGGCAAAAGCACCGATAGGGAAACTTATTTTAGTTTCACTAATTTTGTAACACCGCCAACGATTTATCACTATGATCTCGTCACCCACACGAGCCGGCTTTATGCTCAACCCCGGATTGATTTCCATCCTGAGGACTACGAGGTCAAGCAAGTTTTTTACACCAGCCGCGATGGTACCCAAATCCCAATGTTCATCACCCACAAAAAAGGGATCCCACTCAGGGGGGATCATCCCACCTATTTATACGGATATGGGGGGTTTAATATAGCTTTGACCCCCAGTTTTTCGGTGGGAATGCTGGTGTGGTTGGAGATGGGGGGGATTTATGCCGTTGCCAATTGCCGGGGTGGGGGTGAGTACGGGGAAGCATGGCACGAAGCGGGCAAAAAACACCACAAACAAAATGTCTTTGATGATTTTATTGCGGCGGCGGAATGGCTGATTGCCCAGGGCTACACCTGTCCGCAAAAACTGGCGATTGGCGGGGGCAGTAACGGGGGATTGCTGGTGGCTGCCTGTATGGTACAGCGGCCGGATTTATTTGCTGCCGTTTTGCCGGCAGTTGGGGTGCTGGATATGCTCAGATTCCATAAATTCACCATCGGCTGGGCCTGGATCGGCGAATATGGGGATCCCGATAATCCAGATGAGTTTTCTACCCTACTCAGTTACTCCCCCTTGCACCGCTTGCAGCCCGGTACCTGCTATCCGGCCACTTTGATTACCACCGCCGACCACGATGACCGGGTGGTACCGGCCCACAGTTTCAAGTTTGCTGCTGCCCTGCAATATGCCCAAGGGGGAACTGCTCCCATCTTGATCCGCATCGAAACCCGGGCTGGTCACGGCGCCGGCAAACCTACGGCCAAACAGATTGCCGAAATTGCCGATAAATGGGCCTTTGTCTGGCATGTGCTCCATCCTCAGTCAGCTTCCGCCAGCATAGCTGCCGCATGGTAGGAACTGCGCACCAACGGCCCCGAACGCACCTGCCGAAACCCCATCTGCCGGGCCAGGGATCCCAGCCGTTCAAACTCTGCCGGAGTCCAGTAGCGGCTGACCGGGCGATGGTTGAGGGAGGGTTGCAGGTACTGTCCCAAGGTGAGGTAATCACAGCCGACCCGGCGCAGATCCTGCAAAGTTTCTAGGACTTCTGCCTCCGTTTCCCCATGGCCGAGCATCAGTCCTGACTTGGTGGCTAAGTTGGGATTGAGTTCCTTGACCGTTTGCAGCACCAGTAGGGAGCGGTCGTAGGTGCCGCTGCGGCGCACCGGTTGGGTGAGGCGGCGTACCGTTTCGATGTTGTGGTTGTAGCAGACTGGTTGGGCCGCCACCACCGTAGCAATGCAGTCACGGTTACCGCGGAAATCTGGCGTCAGCACCTCAATTTGAGCCTTGGGGCAGCGGTGGCGAATTCGCTCCATCACCTGTACAAACCAGCCTGCCCCTTGATCTGGCAGATCATCTCGGGCCACAGAGGTCAGCACCACATACTCCAACCCCAGCAACGCCACCGCTTCTGCCACATGCTCTGGCTCATGGGGATCCAGTGCTTGGGGGGTGCCGCTGGCCACCTGGCAAAAGGAACAAGCGCGGGTGCAGACCCGGCCCATCAGCAGAAACGTGGCTGTTTTTTGGGCATAGCATTCAGCGCGGTTAGGGCAGCGTCCTTCTTCGCAGATGGTGTGGAGGTTACGTTGTTTGATGATCTGCTGCACCGTCGAAATATCGCTGGCTTTACCGATAGAGCGCTTGACCCAGGCAGGCAGAGAAGCAGTCATAGGGTGGCTGTGAAGGTTGTTCTTTCCCACGATAAACCAGGAGTTAGGATAAAAAGCATCCCCCCTAAAGCGTTCCATGAGCATCTCCCTGGAAGAGAGACTGCGGATTGCCTTTAACCCGGAGCAGGCACACCTACTGGCGGAGGTGATCCAGGAGGCCTATGCCGCTACCCGGGACTTTAATGAGTTGAAGGCGATTGTGGCGGAGTTGGCGGCGGCCCAAAAACGCACCGAAGAACGCCTGGAAGAGCTGGCTGCCGCCCAAAAAGCCACCGAACGCGCCCTCAAAAACCTGGCCCGACAGGTGGGCGGACTCAGCGAATCCCTCGGCGGATCCCTGGAAGTCGTCCCCGACATCCTCGAACACCACTGGGGCCTAGAAATTG
>JAUQVP010000106.1:0-6066 GCA_039794745.1 Thermostichales cyanobacterium HHBFW_bins_127
CTGCCAGCCCCACCTCCATTTTGCGATTCAGTTCCGCAAAACCCACTTCTACCTTGCGATCCATTGCTGCAAGGCTCAAATCCACCTTCTTTTCAAAAGCCAGCAATAATTCCTTAATCTCTTGGTTAGTTGGTTCAGCCATTCCAGATGCTCCCGCAGGTGATCTCTATGGTAGGCGGTCCGGGAAAAACAGCAGTTTTGCCAGCCCTGCCAGCAGACTGCCGGCCAAAGTGACCATCACCCCCCGATTGATGAACTCTTGGCTATCGATGCGTTTACCCAACCCCTCCACCTTCTCCTCAAGACGATTAATTTCCCCCGTTAACTTTTCCTCAACTTGCCTGACCTCACCCCGAACCTCAGCAACTTCTGTGCGCACCTCAGCAATTTCCGTACGGACTTCTGCCAGCCCCACCTCCATTTTGCGGTTTAGCTCTGCCAGCCCCACCTCCATTTTGCGGTTTAGCTCTGCCAACCCCACCTCCATTTTGCGATTCAGTTCCGCAAAACCCACTTCTACCTTGCGATCCATTGCTGCAAGGCTCAAATCCACCTTCTTTTCAAAAGCCAGCAATAATTCCTTAATCTCTTGGTTGCTCGGTTCAGCCATGGGAGACCGCTCACAGATGATTCCTATGATAGTCGGTTAAGTTGGCACAGCAGAAAGGGCCAGATAAACCTGGCCCCGAGATAGTAAAACTAGACTGGCTCAGCAATAAACCTAGAAGTTGAACGTAGCCCGCAAAGCACCCACAATGATAGAGGGATCGTTGGCATTACGAACAACAGTCCCAGGGGGTACGGCATAATTAGCAGCGGGGAAAGTCGTGCCAAAGCTACCCCGGTAGGGATTGCTGACAATATAGAAGCCAGGGGTTAAAGTCAGCTGACGGCTGATGGGAAAACTGTAGTACACATCCAAAACATTGGGACGGTTGCCCACCGCAGTGCTGTCTTCAAGCTGAGTGAAAACAATCCCCCCCTGAGCACCTTCAATAAACAGATCCGGGAAGGCAAAACCAACCAAGAAAGCATTGCGATCCTGAGAACCTGCCGCACCCAAGTTATTGCGAGTACCGAACGCATACCAGCCAGAGAACAGCACCCGCGGTGTAATTGTCCAGTTAACGCCAACGCTGAAGCCATCAGTGCTCGTGCGAGGATTCGTCTCAGAGACATAACGGCTAGCATAGTTCAAGAAGATACCCAGCTCCCGGGAAGGCGTGAAGCCCAGTTCCACCGCATGCCCAGAGGTACCAGCAAAAAGCCCCGAAGCCACACCAAAAGGCCCAGGAGTAGACGTTGCACTGCCACCCAGCCTGCTGCCGCTCGCCGAGCTGTAGGTATAGGACAAAGAAATCAAATCACTAGCCCGCCAGCTAAAGCCCACACCCTGTCCGCTGGGAGTTTTAGTCAGAGCCGGAGTATCCACCGCATCAGAAATCGCATTAAAAGGTAAGCTGAAACGGTTCACATCCCCAGCATCAAAACTATTCAACCCCAAGAAAAAGTTGACAGTACGATTGAAAGCAGGGAAGCGATAGATCAGGTCATCCAGAGCAATGTTATTGCTCGGATCACCGCCACCACCCGCCAAACGGGGATCCGTGCCGGCAAAGAAGCGGGTATCAAAGTCGCGGGCTTGCAAGCGAATCCGCAAGCGGTCACCAGGCACAAACGAGGCATCAAAGTTCAAGCGGACCCGATAGTTAAGAGTAGTGGGAGCAGCATCCCGCCGCACCAAGGCGCCACCATTGCCAATTGCTACCGGCACATCCAGCGGACCAGCAGGAAAACCAGCCGCATTAATCGGTCCCGTGATCCCGACCACATCATCCGACAGCCCCTGGAATACCAGAGCCGCAACAACTTGAGCATTCAGCTTGGTAACGGGGTTGAAAACTTGCCCCTTCAGGGTGGTGACGTCAGCTTCCAGGGCATCCACCCGCCCCTTGAGGGCAGCCAGTTCAGCAGCAAACTCCTCTTGCAACCGTTGCAGGGTAGCCAAATCATCCCGCGAGACCTTATCGGCTAATCCAGCAGCAATCAGTTCGTTAATCCGATCCAAGCAGGCATTCATCCCGGCAGCAAACTCGAAACGGGTCATGGCCCGGTTGCCGCGGTAGGTACGGTCAGGATAACCGGCAATACAACCGTAGCGCTCGACTAGGGATTGCAGTGCTTGGAAGGCCCAGTCGGTGGGCTGCACGTCCGATAGTTCAGAGATAGCGGTCACAGGACCGGAAGCTTGGGCATAGCTAGCTTGGGGCAGGGCGGTGGTAGCGGCACCCAAGGCTAAGGGACTCACCAGTAACGCTTTCCAAAGATTGGCTTTGGTAGACATAGATTCTCCTTATTCCTCACACCAGCACACAAAACTCGCAGATACAACAAGCACCTGCTTGTTCATAGTGCACACTTCTCACCCTATCATAGGAACTGAGATTTGGATAGAGGCAGAAGAAGAATCACCAATAGCTTTTAATAGAGGGGGCCAGAGGTACCTGGCCCCAAACAACATCTAGCCGTGACTAGAACTGGAAGGTCGCCCGCAAAGCACCCACGATAATAGAGGGGTCATTAGCATTGGCAACACTGATCAAACCAGGATTGGGAACTCCCGGATAGGGGAAGCCAGTGGTGTAAGAACCACGCAGGGGATTGCTAACAATGTAGAACCCAGGCGTCAGGGTAATGAAACGACTGATGGGGAAGCTGTAGTACACATCTAAAACGTTGGTACGGGGCCCACCGGCAGTCAAATCTTCAGGCTGAGTAAAGACAATCCCCCCCTGAGCACCTTCAATGAACAGATCCGGGAAGGCCAAGCCAACAAGGAAACCGTTGGTATCGGCACCAAGGGAAGTACTGAAGGAGTACCAACCGGCAAACTGCACCCGAGGTGTGATGTCCCAGTTCACTCCAACGCTAAAGCCATCAATGTTTCCAGTCCCAGGTACATAGTTGGAGGCATAGCTCAGATAAAGCCCCAGGTTTTCAGCCGGGGTAAAGCCAAGCTCTACCGCATGACCAGATTCACCGGCAAATAAACCAGAACTGGTTCCAAAAGGTACCGTCTGAGCCGTACCACCCAAACGGCTACCAGTAGCTGAACTGTAGGCGTAGGAAAGGGAAATCAAATCACTAGCTTTCCAACTGAAACCCACCCCCTGACCACCAGGTGTACCTGTTAAACCAGGAGTGTCTACGGCATCAGAGAGGGCATCAAAGGGTAGGCCAAACTGAGTCACATCCCCGGAATCAAAGCTGTTCAACCCCAAGAAGAAGTTAACTGAGCGATTAAAGGCAGGGAAACGATAGATCAGGTCATCCAAAGCGATGTTGTTGCTAGGAGTACCACCGCCTACGCCCAAGCCGGGATCACCAACAAAGAAAGCAGTTTGAAAATCCCGAGCCTGCAGGCGAATCCGCAAGCGATCACCGGGCACAAACGAGGCATCAAAGTTCAAGCGAACCCGATAGTTGAGAGTGGTAGGAGCAGCATCCCGCCGTACCAGGGCACCACCCTGAGAAATAAAGCCACCCAACGGATCAGGGATACCAAACTGGTCAATAGTAGTACCAGCGGGAGCACCGACAATGTCATCGGATAACCCTTGGAACACTAATGCCGCAACAACTTGAGCATTCAGCTTGGTAACGGGGTTGAAAACTTGCCCCTTCAGGGTGGTGACGTCAGCTTCCAGGGCATCCACCCGCCCCTTGAGGGCAGCCAGTTCAGCAGCAAACTCCTCTTGCAACCGTTGCAGGGTAGCCAAATCATCCCGCGAGACCTTATCGGCTAATCCAGCAGCAATCAGTTCGTTAATCCGATCCAAGCAGGCATTCATCCCGGCAGCAAACTCGAAACGGGTCATGGCCCGGTTGCCGCGGTAGGTACGGTCAGGATAACCGGCAATACAACCGTAGCGCTCGACTAGGGATTGCAGTGCTTGGAAGGCCCAGTCGGTGGGCTGCACGTCCGATAGTTCAGAGATAGCGGTCACAGGACCGGAAGCTTGGGCATAGCTAGCTTGGGGCAGGGCGGTGGTAGCGGCACCCAAGGCTAAGGGACTCACCAGTAACGCTTTCCAAAGATTGGCCTTGGTGGACATGATTAACGTTCTCCTTATTCCTCACACCTGAGCAACCAAAAGCAGATGCAAAACGCACCCGCCTATAGTCACTAACTTCTTCTTAACCTTACCATAAGCGTCTGGGATTGCCCAGATCTGTAGACAAGTCTGTGGGCTAATCCTTACGAAAGGCGGGGTGTCGAGGAAAATGAAGGTATGGTTGCTCCTTTTGACCAGGAACGTCTCACGTTTTGTCGGGCAGTGCCAGATGCCGATGCCCTGCAGGTTATTTATGCCTTCCCTAATACCTATAGTGTGGGGATCACTAGCCTAGGCTACCAAATGATCTGGGGCTTGCTGGCCAACCGGCGGGATGTGCAGGTGACGCGCTTGTTTACGGATGCCCAGGAACCCCTGCCCCGAGAACCCCAACTGGTGGGCTTTTCCTTCTCTTGGGAACTAGACTATGGCCATGTCCTGGATCTACTCGAGAAGCTAGGCATACCCCTGTTGGCCCAGCAACGGGGGGAAGGGGATCCCATGGTTTTTGGGGGGGGACCGGTGCTGACGGCGAATCCTGAACCCTATGCGGATTTTTTCGATCTGGTGCTGCTGGGGGATGGGGAGATCCTGATTCCGGATTTGATTGAAACTGTCAAAAGGATTCGCGGGCTACCCCGAAAACAACGGTTGCGGCAGTTGGCTCAAGTGCCAGGCTTTTATGTGCCCCAACTCTATCAGCCTCTGTATGCCGGCCCTCGGGATCCTGTGCTGGCTATCGAACCCCTAGATGGGGAGATCCCAAGGACGGTGATGAAACAAACGTGGCGGGGCACTAGGCTGTCGGTTTCGACGGTGGTGACGCCTTTGGCGGCTTGGGAGTCGATTTTTATGGTGGAGGTGGTGCGCAGTTGCCCGGAGATGTGCCGTTTCTGTCTGGCTAGCTATTTGACGCTGCCGTTTCGGGTGGCGGCGGTGGCGGATCATTTGCTGCCGGCCATTGAGCAAGGGTTGGGCTTGACCCGGCGGATCGGTCTGCTGGGGGCTTCGATTACCCAGCATCCCCAGTTTGAGGAGGTGCTGGAATGGCTTGCCCAGGATCGCTTTGCCGATGTCCAACTGAGTTTGGCGTCGGTGCGCACCAGTACGGTCACCACCCGCCTCGCCCAAGTCCTCAGTCAACGGGGATCCCGGTCGCTGACGGTGGCGATTGAAAGTGGTTCGGAGCGGCTGCGGCAGATCATGAACAAGAAGCTGAGGAATGAGGAGATTGTGGCGGCGGCGGTGGCGGCCTATGAGGGTGGGCTGAGTGGGATGAAGTTTTACGGGATGGTGGGGGTGCCGGGGGAGGAGGAGGAGGATTGGCGGGCAACGGTGGGGTTGTTTCGAGAGTTGAAGGGACAGACGCCGCGGCTGCGCTATACGTTGGGGTGCAGTACCTTTGTGCCTAAGGCCCATACCCCCTGGCAACGCTATGGGGTGCGGCGGGAGGGGGAAAAGGGTTTGCAGTTTTATCAACGCTCTCTAAGGCCGTTGGGGGTGGAGTTTCGCCCGGAAAGCTATAGAGATTCTTTGGTTCAGGCGCTGCTCTCCCGGGGGGATCGACGGCTGAGTCAGGTACTGTTGCAGGTGCGGCAGTGGGGGGATGGGTTGGGTAGCTATAAACGGGCGTTTAAGGAGCTGGTGCTGCCCCCGTTTGAGTACTATGTGTTTCAGGACTGGGACCGGGAGGCTTGTCTGCCCTGGGATCACCTGCGCACGGCCCTTAGCCCAGAACGAATTGACCAAGATGATCCCCTTGGCAATGGGGTGCAGGCTTAGGGGCAGAGGAAGCAAATGTCGTTGGTCCCTGGGTGTCCCTTAGTCTTTTGTTGCTTTTCAGCCCATTATCAAGACAGCCAAGGTTTTCTCAATAACTAAACCACAGTTTTTTGACCGATCCTAGACTAAGGACCACATTTGACTGAGCTTGGGACAAAGATGGGATATT
>JAUQVP010000107.1:0-5957 GCA_039794745.1 Thermostichales cyanobacterium HHBFW_bins_127
GATGTCATTTCCTTCAAAAACTCAAATACTCCAGGGGAAAATCCCGATCATATTGACCGTAGTAGTGATAGTAGTACCGACGCTTACAGGCCTGAAACCTCTGCCATCGGGAAAAGAACCATCCCGGCGAAGACTGAAAAGATTGCCCCGGACGTGCCATCTCAGTTCCCAGAGTTGCATCGCTCAAACCTAGAGCCTACAGACCAAGCCGTCTTGTAACCCTAAGCGAGGTCGGGGATCCGGCCAATGTGACAAGTTGCCGGGCAGCCAGCAGCCTTGATTCTCAAGTTGCCCCCTCCACCCAACCCAGGACAAGATAACATAGCAATCAGTTGACCACGAAGTCACCATGACGGTTGCTGTTGCCCCAGAAGTGCAAACCGAATACGAAGCGGTCATCGGTTTGGAAGTGCATGCCCAACTGCGCACCGAAAGCAAAATCTTCTGTGAGTGTTCCACCGCCTTTGGGCAGGAACCCAACAGTCAGGTGTGTCCCGTATGTTTGGGACTGCCGGGCGTGTTACCGGTGTTAAATCAAAAAGTTTTAGAATATGCCGTTAAAGCCGGCCTAGCCCTCAACTGCACCATTGCCACCCAGAGCAAATTCGACCGCAAGCAGTATTTCTACCCCGACCTGCCCAAAAACTATCAGATCTCCCAATACGACCGTCCCATTGCCCAAAACGGTTGGCTGACCATTCAACTGCCCGATGGGCGGGAAAAACGCATCGGCATCACCCGCCTGCACATGGAAGAAGATGCTGGCAAACTCGTCCATGCCGGCAGTGATCGCCTGTCGGGATCCAGCTATTCCCTCGTGGACTACAATCGCGCCGGTGTTCCCCTCACCGAGATCGTCTCCGAACCCGATATTCGCAGTGGCGAAGAAGCCGCCGCCTACATGCAAGAACTGCGGCGCATCCTCCGCTACCTCGGCATCTGTGATGGCAACCTACAAGAAGGCTCCATGCGCTGCGACGTCAATATCTCCGTACGCCCCAAGGGATCCCTGACCTTTGGCACCAAAGTGGAGATCAAAAACATGAACTCCTTCAATGCCATTCAGCGGGCGATTGAGTACGAATTTCAGCGGCAGGTGCAGGCCCTTCGCCGTCAGGAACCGATTGTCCAAGAAACCCGGCTTTGGGACGAAAACAGCCAGCGCACCACCAGCATGCGCAAAAAAGAAGGTTCTAGTGACTACCGCTACTTTCCCGAGCCGGATCTACCGCCAATCCGGCTGACGGCTGAGCAAATCGAGCAATGGCGTTCAGAGTTGCCGGAACTCCCTGCCCAGAAGCGTCGCCGTTTGCAGCAGGAGCTGGGTTTATCCATTTATGACAGTCAGTATCTCAGTGAAGACCGGGAGACCATCAGCTATTTTGAGGCTGTCCTCGCTGCCGGTGCCGACCCCAAAGCTGCTGCCAACTGGATCATGAGCGACATCGCCAGCTATCTCAACACCCACAAACAGACCTTTGCTGACATTGCTCTTACCCCCGCTGCCCTGGCAGAGTTGCTCAGCCTGATTGACAAAGGCACCATTTCCGGCAAAATCGCCAAAGAACTGCTGCCAGAACTGCTAGCCAAAGGGGGATCCCCGGCCCAATTGGTGCAGGAGCGGGGGTTGACCCAGATTTCTGACACCAGTGCCTTGCGGGCTGTGATTGCGGAGGTTTTGGCTGCTAACCCCGAGCAATTGAGTCAATATCGCAGTGGCAAGACCAAGCTCTTGGGTTATTTTGTGGGTCAGTTGATGAAAAAGACCCAGGGGCGAGCTGATCCCCAACTGGCCAACCAATTGTTGGAGCAAGCGCTCAAAGGTGAGTAACGGGGTGAGTCATGGTAACGTCCAACGGCTACCGCCAATCTGACAGCGCTGGGATCAGCCTGACTCGATGGTTCAGTGGGATTCCCCAGCGTTCCCTAGCTGCTGCTTACCAAGCTGCCCTAGCGATTCAAGAACTCGAAGCTCAGCATTTTCAGGGCAACCCAATTCCCCCTCCCACCCCTGGTGCCCCTGGTCAGAACACCCAGGATTATCTCTACAGTCAACTGCAGAAGCACTTGGCCACCATTCAGATGCGGTTGGCGGAATTTCGGGCCACTCGTTTTCTGCGCAACGGCACTCCTCCTGACCCTGAGACCCTTGCCCAGTTGGCGGTGATTGATCAGATTCAGGCTCGTTACCACCGGGTTGCCTCTTCCCCCCCCCCTGATCCCAGTGACGAGGACCATACATCCCCAGCCACCCGGCGGGCGGAAGCCAAAAGCAAAATGCGCAAAACCGCCGTTGTTCCCCGCTCCCTGCTAGATACCATCAACCGCATTACCAAGCAGCTCAGTCCCAACTACACAGCCATTGCCCAGGAGGAAGCTGCTGCCGGTCGGGATCAGACCATTGCTGCCACCAAGTTTTTAGTGTTACTGATCCTGCTGCCCCTATTGGCCAGTTTGCTCAGCCGTCAGTTCATCTACAGTCCCCTTGTGGATCGCTACTTAATCAGTGACGTTCCTCAAGTTTCTTTCAATCTGGAATTGCAGGAGCGGGCTTTCCGGGAGTTGGAGCTGTATCGGGAACGTCTGGAGTTTGAGGAACTGCTGGGAATTGCTGAGCGCACCCCTCAAGTGCAGCGGCAATTGCTAGAGGAAAAGGCTGTTGAAATTGAATCCGCCTACCGGAAAATCTCTACGGAGGGATTGAAAAACATTTTAGCGGATTTGACTTACATGGCCACCTTTGCCTGGGTTGTCTATTTGGGTCGGGCAGAGATCATCATCCTTAAGTCTTTTCTAGATGATTTAATCTACGGCCTGAGCGACAGTGCTAAAGCCTTCATTATTATTCTTTTTACGGACATTTTCGTCGGCTATCACTCCCCTCACGGCTGGGAAGTCCTACTCACCTTGGTTGCTCACCACCTGGGCATGGTGGAAAACCCGATGTTCAATGGTGCCTTCATCGCCACTATCCCTGTGATATTAGATACTCTGTTTAAGTACTGGATTTTCCGTTATCTGAATCGGGTTTCTCCTTCTGCCGTGGCGACCTACCGGACTATGAATGAATAAATAAGCGAATTCGATAGGATCCCCAGGCAAGTTTCCGCTATAACTGTTTGCAATAGCCCTAGTTTAAGGGATCCCCCTGTTGGTGAGTGTTGAGGAGAATCAATTGTTGTGCGCTTTCCTCTTGACTACTATCGAATCTTGATGGTGCCGCTACAGGCTGATCGCAGCCAGATTGAAGCAGCCTATCGGCAGCGGCTTGAGCAGCCTATTTCTCCCGATTACTCTGCGGATGCCTTAGAAGGGCGGCAGTTATTGGTCAACGAAGCGGCCCAAACTCTGCTTGATCCCCAGCAGCGGCAAACCTATGATACCCATCTGTTGGCTTCCCATCCCGACCTTGACATTGATGAGCGGCTGATTCCCGGTGCCCTGATTATTCTCTGGGAAATGGGTGAATACCGTGCGGCGCTGGATTTGTCGATGCTGCTGCGGCAGCAGCGCCACCCTGCCACCTTGGATTTGCTCCTGACCCAAGTATTATGCCAATTTAAGCTGGCCCGGGAGGCTTGGCAGGGGCATGACTACGAGCAGGCGGCCCTCTATTTCCAGCAAGCTCTCAGTGATTTGGAGAGCTACCGCAGTTTCCCTCACCTGCAGCGGGAGTTAAGCAGCGAACTGAAACGCCTACGACCCTACCGAATTGTGCAGTTGCTCAGTGCCCCAGCCAACACCCCAGAACGTCAGCAGGCCCTGATGCTCCTGCAAACCCTGATCCAAGAGCGCGGAGGACTAGAGCGGCATCTGCCAGATGGCTCAAACCTCTCCCCGGCGGATTTCATGCGTTTCCTGGAGCGCTGCCGCCGCCACATGAGCCTAAGTGAGCAGCAAAGCCTATTTGAATCCATCCTCAAACAATCCAACCAGCCGGAACCCGTTGCCACCTACATCACGGCCCAGACCCTGCTGGCACGAGCTTTGTTGGAAAATCGCCCCTCTTTGGTGCGGCGCGCCCGGCGCTACCTGCGCCAGTTCAGCCATCAACCTGACCTCAGCCTAGAACGATCCATCTGTGCCCTCATGCTCGGCAACCTGGAAGAAGCCCTTGCCTGCCTCGACCAATCCAGCGACCAAGAAGCCCTAAACCTGATCCGCCAATACTCCCAGGGATCCCCGGATTTACTGCCGGGGTTATGTCGTTATACGGAGCAGTGGTTTAGTCAGGAGATTTTCCCTCAGTATGCGGGTTTGGAGGGGGTGAAGCCTTCCTTAGATCGTTATTTTAGTAATCCCCAGGTGACGACCTACTTAGATGAGATGCCTCCTGAAGAGGACGGCATTGACTTACCGTTTGTGGGTGTTAACCGTCCTGTGGTTGTGGAGCGGCCCCCTGCTGAGGTTGGCAGTTCCCCCCCTGCTGCTGCTCGTGTGGCGACTGCTGCTCCTCCACCTCCGGTTGCGGAGCCTTCCTTACCTCGGGCGGCAGATTTGCCGCCGCCCCGCCGTTCCTCCGCCTCTTCCCGTCGCCGTCGTTCCACCCGGGCACCCCTATTGTTCACCCTAGGGACTGGTGTGACTGCCATTGTCTTGATGGGGATTAGCTGGCAAGTTTTGAAAGGATTATTTACCCCTGCCGCTCCCCCCGTTGTTCCCGTCGCCGACCTTCCCCCCACCCCCCCACCCCCGCCTCCCACCCCAGAGGTCGCCATTACCCCTAGCATTCCTGCCCCTTGGGCTGACACCCGGCGGGTGCGGATTCTCTCCACCGATGGGGTACGGATTCGCGAGCAGCCCAACGTCCAGAGTCGCACCCTGGGTACAGCTCTATTTCGAGAAGAAGTCCCTGTGATTGAAATTGAACTAGGAACGGACAACATCCCCGTCTGGCTGCGGATCCAGCATCCCCGCCAGGGATCCGGTTGGATTGCTGCCCAGATTGACACCCGACCGTTGGTGGAGAAACTACCCTAGTGGACATTCTGCGTCAGGTTCCCCTTGGTGTTTACGTGCCTTCCCCCCAGGGGTGGTTGCATCGCCTTGATCCCCGCACCAAGATCCTCTGGCTATTGAGCGTGATTCTCAGTCCGATTTTGGCTAAGAGCAGTTGGCGTTTGGGTTTGGTGGTGGGTTTGCTGCTGCTGACCTGGAGCGCCTTGCCGTGGCGGGTGTGGCGACGGCAGGCCATAGGCTTGCTGCTCCTGAGTTGGCTTATGTTTGCCATTGCCCTGCTTTCTCCCGATGCCCTAGGCGTGACACCAACCCCTCAGCGCCAAGCTTGGCAGCCTCCCCCCGACCAAGCCACCCTGGTTTTGCCCCAGCCAACCCACTACCGCTACGAGCTATTCAACTTTCACCTCGGCCCTGTGCCCCTGCGCGCCAGCCGTCGCACCCTGTCTTTAGGGATCCGTATCGGCACCCTCGTCTTCACCCTCTTTTTTGTCAGCAGCCTGTTTTTACTCACCACCCCCCCCGAAGCCATCACCGTTGGACTGGCCCATCTCCTCAGCCCCCTACAAACGTGGGGGATCCCGATTGCCGAGATAACTTTGACCACCACCTTAGCTTTACGGTTTTTGCCTTTAGTTTTAGAAGAAGTGCAAAATCTGGTGCGGGCCGTACGGACTCGGGATGTGGACTGGTCTGCCTTGGGCTGGCGAGGCACGATGCAACTGATGATTAGTCTTGTGGATCGGCTATTGGAGAACCTGCTGCTGCGGGCAGCCCAAACTGCAGAAGCCATGCAGGTCCGGGGGTATGTGGGGCCCAATCACCCCATTCAGGGCTACACCCTCCGTTTTCAGAAGAGGGATTATGTGGCTTTGGCGCTCCTGCCACTATTTTGGTGGTTGCGGTTGCAGTGGTTTGGTGGTTCAAGCTGACTGAGCAAAACTCTTCAGTCCTACTTGCCAACGCCGGAGAAGTAGCAACACAGGCCTAGGTTGGTATCA
>JAUQVP010000108.1:0-5856 GCA_039794745.1 Thermostichales cyanobacterium HHBFW_bins_127
AGAGAAATAGCAGCTATAGCTAGGGGCAAACTTTTCCCCCTAGGCCCTTCAGTTCAGCTTTTTACTCCCCACTCCAGGGATCCCTGGGGCTTTTTTGTCCCTAGAGGACTGTTAAGAAAATCACCAGTAGCACCACCGCCACCACTGCCACCCCCGCCACTATCCAGGGCAAGGGGGAAGAGCTAGGGGCCGGGGAAACGGGGGGCGGTGTAGAGGGACGGGGGGCCGGGGAAACGGGGGGGGAGGTGGGGGGGGCAAGGGGCTTACTGCGACCAACCACCAGGGTCTCTGCTTCCGGGTCGGGATCGGCGGGAGGGGGACTGGGCTTGTGCTTTTCCCGATCGAAATAAACAGTCTCAGCCTGGGGAGAAGCCACAGGGGCGGCGTCCAAATCAATGGTTTCCGCTTCTCGATCCCCGGCTTCGCTGGCATTCAGATTGACCGTGGCATTGTAGAGAAACTGGGGATCCCCTTGGATGCCGATCATGATCGTCACGGTTTCAATCCCGGTGAGGGCAGGATGCCGCCCCTGTTGGGCACGCAAACTGCCCCGCAGCAATCGCGCCGCCTGATCGTACTTGAGGGTGTGTCCGGGAGCATGGCGGGCTTGAATTTCCAGCCGGGATCCCAGCACTTTCACCTGGGCTTTGAGCTTTAAGATGTCTAGGTCTGCTTGTAGGCAGCGTTCGATCTCGGCCTCGCTCATGCTCCATCCTAGATGCAGTTCAGTCCCATATTAGCGAGTCTTGTTCCCCTTTTAGACGCCGATTAGAGCCTGGGGATGAAGGGGTAGGCAAGATCGCTGGGATTGAGTTTGTTAAATTACAAGAATTGGCTGAGCTCAAGCTGATGGGTTTTGAAGAAAATAGGGAGCATAGAGCTTAAGCCGATCCCAAGTTAGGGTGCCCTATGGATAGTTCCACGCCGCGGCCAAGTATCCGTTATGTCCTGCTGATTCAGGAGCCGCGAGGGAGTCGGGCGGTGCTGCTCGAGAACCACCTGCACACGGTGGGGCGGCGCCCGAGCAACAGCATTTGCATCCCCAATGCTTTTGTTTCCCGCAATCACGCCTATTTGGTGCGGGTGAGCTGCCCGGAGTCCCAATTGGGATATACCTATGCCCTGTATGACGGGGACATCGAGCACCAATTTCGTCCCAGCGCCAATGGGGTGTTTGTCAACGGGCAGCGTATCAAAGAGCATGTTCTTGCCCCGGGGGATGTGATCCATTTTGGGCCGGCGATCCAAGCGATCTTTTATCCGGTGCGGGAGGGGGCGGAAGCGACAGCCTTCGCCGACATCAACACCGACCAAGTTCACCCCCACCCTATCCCCGTTCACACGGAGGTGTCGGTTTCCGGGCCTATAATCAAAAAGCAGCCTTTATAGCCCGAATCTGTGACCTGTAGCCCTGTTCGCCCGTTGACCAGCCACTGGCCAGGCTTGATTGAGCACTATCGAGCCTGGTTACCGGTTACGGCAGCAACACCGGTAGTCACCCTCTGCGAAGGCAACACCCCCCTGATCCCGGCCCCCCGTTTGGCGGAGCAACTGGGCAAGCGGGTCCAGGTTTATCTCAAGTTGGAAGGCCTCAATCCCACGGGCAGCTTCAAAGACCGGGGCATGACTATGGCAGTTTCCAAAGCCAAGGAGGCGGGAGCTACGGCGGTGATCTGTGCCAGCACCGGCAATACCTCGGCGGCGGCGGCGGCCTATGCGGCCCGGGGGGGGCTGCGGGCCTATGTGCTGATCCCGGATGGCTATGTGGCTTTGGGAAAATTGGCCCAAGCCCGTATGTACGGGGCGGAGGTGATCGCCATCCAGGGCAATTTCGACCAAGCCCTGGCCCTGGTGCGGCAGGTGGCGGAGCATTACCCGATTGCCTTGGTCAATTCCGTCAACCGCTTCCGTTTGGAAGGACAGAAAACCGCTGCCTTTGAAATCGTCGATGCCCTGGGGGATGCCCCGGATTGGCTCTGTATCCCGGTGGGGAATGCCGGCAATATCACCGCCTATTGGATGGGCTTTTGCCACTACCACCAGCAGGGGAAAACTAGCCACCGCCCCCGGCTCTACGGCTTTGAGGCGGCCGGTGCGGCGCCTATTGTGGAAAACCGCATCATCGAACACCCCCAAACCCTGGCAACCGCTATTCGCATCGGTAACCCAGCCAGTTGGCAGAAGGCTGTCGCTGCCTGTGCCGTCAGTCAAGGGCAAATCCACAGTGTCACCGATGCAGAAATCATAGCTGCCTACCGCTTCCTGGCCAAGGAGGAGGGCATCTTCTGTGAACCAGCTAGCGCCGCCGCCGTGGCCGGACTGCTGAAACTGCGCGACCAAGTCCCTAACGGTGCCACCATCGTCTGTGTTCTGACCGGCAATGGCCTCAAAGATCCCCAAACCGCCATTGACTACAGCGAAACCCCCGTCCAGCAAGGGATCCCCGCCGCTGCCGAGGCGGTGGCCAAAGCCCTCGGATTTTAGATCCCTGGGGCGGTAGGATAAGGGCAGTTCAGGGGAGGAAACCACATGCCCGACATCCGCATTCTTTTTGCCGCTGCTGAGGTGGCTCCCTTTGCCAAGGTCGGGGGCATGGGGGATGTGTTGGGATCCCTACCGCCGGTGCTGCGCCGCTATGGGTTGGATGTGCGGGTGATTATGCCCTTTTATGGCTTTTTGTGGGAGCGGTTTATGGGGGAGGGCTGGGTGAAGGAAGCCATTGCCTATCAGCCCCGCTACCTGTGGACGGGCTACTGCATGTTCCAGCATTTTGATATTTTTGCAACCGAGATTAAGGATACTGGGGTACCTCTGTATTTATTGGCCCATTATGCCTTTGCTCCCCACAACATTTATGGGGGGGATGATGAGAATTGGCGCTTTACCTTTTTTGCCAATGGGGTGGCAGAATTTAGCTGGAATTATTGGAAACCCAATATCATTCATTGCCACGATTGGCACACGGGCATGATCCCGGCTTGGATGCACCAGAGCGCCGATATTGGCACCGTGTTTACGATCCATAATCTCGCCTACCAAGGGCCCTGGCGCTGGCAATTGGAGCGCTTTACCTGGGTTCCCTGGTATTATTCCGCTCACAATACTATGGCCGGGGCGATCCTCTATGCTGACCATGTGACGACGGTTTCTCCCACCTATGCCCGGGAAATCTGTACCCCTGCCCACGGGGAAAAATTGGAGGGGTTGCTCTCCTGGAAGGGGGAACGCCTCCACGGGATCCTCAACGGTATTGATACGGAAAAATTGAACCCAGCTACGGATACTAATCTGGTCAAAAATTATGACCACACCACCCTGGAACGGCGGGTTTTCAATAAGGATGCCCTGCAAGCGGAACTGGGGCTGCCCCATGACCGGGGGGCATTTTTGGTGGGGATGGTCTCCCGCTTGGTGGAACAAAAGGGGCTGGATCTGATCCTGCCGGTGATTGACCGCTTTTTAGCCTATACCTACTCCCAGGTGGTGATCCTAGGGGCTGGGGATCCCTATTATGAGGGGCGGTTGTGGGAGTTGCAGAGCCGCTTTCCGGGGCGATTTGTGTTTTGGCAGGGGTTCAATCCGGGGCTGGCCCAGCGCATTTACGCCGGCTGTGATGCTTTTTTGATGCCCAGCCGCTTTGAACCCTGTGGTATCAGCCAAATGGTGGCCCTCAGATATGGCTGTGTGCCGATAGTCCGCCGCACCGGTGGGCTGGTGGATACGGTGTTCCACCATGTGCCAAGCTTACAACAGGGCACCGGCTACTGCTTCGACCGCTATGAGACCCTCGACTTCTATACCTGTATGGTGCGGGCCTGGGAAGCGTTCCAACACAAAGACACCTGGCATACCCTGCAACAACGGGGCATGCTCTGCGACTTTAGCTGGGAGCGCTCCGCCCGCGACTACCTGCGCATCTATGCCCAGATCATGGGCTTCGACCCCAATACCCTCCTCCACCCCCCCACAGATCCCCAAACTGCGCTAGGATAATACCACACTAAACCAATCGGAATAATGGGGATAGGGATCCCGGAGCTTGGGGTTAGACTGGATGGACGATGTGGGAGAAGCTATGGCAGTGACTGTGTTGATTCCGACGCCTTTGCGTCCTTACACGGACAATTTGGAAGCGGTGGAGCTAGAGGGGGAGACGGTAGCGGCGGTGTTGCAGGGGTTGATTGGTCGCTATGGGGATTTGAAGCGGCATTTGTTTACGGAGTCGGGACAGATCCGCAATTTTGTCAATATCTATCTCAATGATGAGGATGTGCGCCATTTGGAGCGGGGGCAGGAAACGCCAATTACGGGGCCTGCGGTGATCAGTATTGTGCCTTCCATTGCCGGGGGAAATCATGCTTAATTTGGATACCAGTCAGGTGAGTCTGTCGCGGGAGGAAATGGAGCGGTTCTCCCGCCATTTGATCCTGCCGGAAGTGGGACTTGAGGGACAAAAACGCCTCAAGGCAGGAAAGGTGCTCTGCATCGGTACCGGTGGGTTGGGATCCCCGTTGCTGTTGTATTTGGCAGCGGCTGGGGTGGGGCGAATTGGAATTGTGGATTTTGATGTGGTGGACACTTCCAATTTGCAGCGGCAAATCATTCACAGTACTTCGGCGGTGGGCAAGCCTAAGGTGGAGTCGGCAAAGCAGCGGATTTTGGAAATTAATCCCTATTGCCAGGTGGATGTTTACAATACGGCGCTGAAGGCCCATAATGCTTTGGATTTGTTCCGGGATTACGATGTGATTGTGGATGGGACGGATAATTTCCCCACCCGCTATTTGGTCAATGATGCCTGTGTAATCTTGGGCAAACCGAATGTCTATGGCTCGATTTTCCGCTTTGAGGGACAAGCCACGGTTTTTAATTACCAGGGGGGACCCCACTACCGGGATCTCTATCCGGAGCCGCCGCCGCCGGGGCTGGTGCCTTCCTGCGCGGAAGGGGGAGTGCTAGGGATCCTGCCGGGGATCATCGGTGTGATCCAAGCTACGGAAACGGTCAAGATCCTGCTGGGCATCGGCACTACCTTGAGCGGGCGACTACTGCTCTACGATGCTCTGAAGATGAGCTTCCGGGAGCTGAAGTTACGCAAAAATCCCGCTACCCCACCGGTCACGGAACTGATAGACTATGAACAGTTTTGCGGGATCCCGGCTGTGACTGACACCCCTGCTGTGGAAGAGATTACGGTGCATGATTTGAAGGCGCGCATGGATGCGGGGCAAGATTTTGTCTTGGTTGATGTGCGCAATCCCAATGAGTATGACCTCTGTCGGATTCCGGGGTCGGTGTTGATCCCGCTGCCGGAAATTGAACAGGGCCCGGGGGTGGAAAAGGTACGGGCTGCTCTCAATGGCTCGGAGTTGATCGTCCACTGCAAAAGTGGCATGCGCTCGGCCAAAGCTTTGGGGATCCTAGCTCAGGCGGGGATTAAGGGGAAAAACCTTAAAGGTGGGATTTTGGCTTGGGGGGATGCCTACGATCCCAGTGTGCCAAAGTACTAGAGTGCGCCCTGCGTTGTAACTGTGGTATTCCTCGCCCGCGAGGGCGGGGAGGTTCCCCAATGGACTTTGCATGCAACCGGGACCGGACTCTCTAAACCCCAAAGCGGGCTGAGTCTGCCATGACATCTCGATGCCGCCACCCAGAGAGTCTGCTCAGTTTTGGAATCAAAGAACCCTAAACCTGGTTCCTTAAAAAAGAGAGCTTATCAGTCGTTGACCAGGAGGCGCTGCTGATGAGCCCGCAGGGCGCTGCTCAGCATTTTGTCCACCAAATCGGCAAAACTCCAGCCCCAGGCTGCCGCCGCATCAGGGCACAGGGACGTGGGAGTCATCCCCGGCAGGGTAT
>JAUQVP010000109.1:0-5401 GCA_039794745.1 Thermostichales cyanobacterium HHBFW_bins_127
GGATTTCAACAGCCGCCCCAAGCTAGAGGCAATAATCCCCTTGCCGATACTGGAAACCACTCCCCCCGTGACAAACACAAACTTGGCCATAGCCCTCACCCCCCTTCTGGTTTATGATAGATCGCTCCTCCAGATCCCTTGCCTCCCCACCGGCCAAAACCCTACAATCGGAATCATGAAATAAATATGAAATGTGAGATTGTGGGGGGCATGGTCAGGTTAATGCTGATGTGGCTGGGGGTGTTGCTGATGGGCTGGGGCCTGGGGGATCCCGGGTGGGCGGCCCGGCAACCGGCTCCCGCCGCGACGCCCGTCGTCCTGACAGTGAATCTCGGTACGGCGGAGGGGGAGTTGCGCTTTGAACCGGATCAGATTCAGATGCGGGTGGGGGTTCCCTATCAGTTGCACTTGGTCAATCCCAGCCCCATGAAGCACTATTTCACCGCCAAAGATTTTGCCGATGCCATCTGGACCCGTAAGGTGCAGACCGAAGGGGCAGAAATTAAAGGGCACATCAACAATGTGGAGCTAAAACCGGGAGCCAGTCTGGATTGGTATTTGGTGCCCCAGCAGCCGGGATCCTATGGGGTAGTCTGTACCATTCCAGGGCACCGGGAGGCGGGCATGGTAGCGGAAGTGGTCATCCAGGGATGACCTGGCTGGAAGCCCTGCGACAAGCTCAAATCCTGGCCGTGATCCGCAGCCGGGATCCCGAAATGGCTTGGCAGCAGGGGGAAGCGCTGATCCAGGCGGGCTACGTGTGTTTGGAGGTGACAGCCACTACCCCCGACTACGAGCAGGTGATCCGGCAATTGCGCCACAAGTATCCCGGGATTTGGGTGGGCTGTGGCACGGTGACCACCCCAGAACGGGCAGCAGCAGCCATCCAGGGGGGCAGTCAGTTTTTGGTCAGTCCGATTTTTACTCCCCAAGTCCTGCACCTGGGGCACATGGCCGGGATCCCGGTGGTGACCGGGGGCCTGACCCCCTCTGAGATTTGGCAGGGGTGGGTGGCGGGGGCGGCGGCGGTAAAGGTGTTTCCCATCGCTAGTGTGGGTGGGGCTAGCTACCTGCGCCATCTCCAAGGACCCTTCCCCGGGATCCCCCTGATTGCTTCCGGGGGCATCAGCCTAGGAACAGTGCAGGAGTACTTACAGGCAGGGGCGGTAGCCGTAGCGGTGGGCACAGGCTTGCTCAAGCCGGCTTGATCACCCCGAGCCGCTGCAACTCATCCCTGACCCCCTCGGTCAAGGCCGCGGCGTTGTCGGCATAACGACAGCCCTCCACATCCACCGGCAAGGGATCCCCGGCTTCCCCGAGGAGGATGATCTGCTGGGGGCGTTTGTGCTGCAGGGCATAGCCCAGCTGGAAGTAAACACTGGCACTGGCCGCTCCTCCCACATCGGCAATGATCAGCAAAGCTTCTCGTAAGTTACGCAAAAGGGCAGCATCAATGTGGACCGTTTTGCCCTCTGGGGAAGCCACCAGGGTCAGGGGCACTAGGGGTTGGCAGTGCTGATTGACATAGGCAAGGGTTTGCTCCAGCCAAGCTTGGTGGTGCTGGCGATCCGGTGGGGCAGCCCAAAACAGAGTTGGTTGCAAGGGATGGAAGGTTGCCCGCTTACTGAAGTAGATTTCCCGGCTAATCAAATCCAAATTGGCAATGCTGTAAACACCACTGCCCTCCAGATAAAACTCCACCACCTCCCCGCGCAGGTAGCGCTCAAACCACAGGGACTGCCGTACCTGCTCCAAATCATCGAGCAAATCTGCCCGCAAGCCCGTTTTCAACAGCCCAGTTTGACTAAGGCGCAAATCCGCCCCCCGCCCCGGGTAAACATTGGCCACCTGGGCCAAACTCAAAACCGTCTCCAGGTACCAAGCCTTGAGGATAATCATGGCCATAGCAACCATCCCCAAGCAGGAACCCAAGCCAACCTAGCTTGAGGTCGCCGCCGGCACCCCCAAAGCCCGCCAAACGGAAAACTGGGAAGCCTCCTGCACCACCAGGCTAAACTTGCCCGAATCCAGATCATGGCGGCAACTGACAATGGCATCCTGCATGGTGCGATAGGTTCCGGCCAGGGCATAGGTCTTTCCGCGAAACTGAGCCAAAGGAGTTCCGTTTTCAGGTTTGGCAGCCGTTAGTTCCTGAGCTTTGATAATCAGCATTCGTCCTTCCTGTGCGCCGAGGTGAAGAGCTATTTCCACTATAAAAGTGTTACTGAGATCACGAAAGCGACCCCACTCACAGCACCATCACCGCAACACACAACCGTACCGCTATTCAATCACAAGAATCTTCCTGCCGCACCAGGTCAATCAATTTCTTCACCACCCCGGATCCCGAAGAGGGATGGAAGGTCCAGGGGAATTTGCCTTTGCGGATCAAGCGCAAGCCTAGGGGAGCTAGACTGGCCAGCCCGGCTAGGTCCCGGCCTTGGTTGCCCACCACTTCCAGGCCAAAGCGCCGCTCATCAATCCAGCCCCCCTCCCGGACTAAAGCCACCAGGGTGAGACGGTGGCGAATCGCCCGGCTTGCCCGCAGCAGGGCATTTTTGCGCCGCCGATAGTCCCGCAGCACCCCTTGCTTGATCTCAGTGATTTGATCGAGGGGGGCAACCCCCATGGGACAGACAACATTACAGTTGTGGCAGCGGGTACAGCCCCAAACACCGCTGAGACTGTTGAGGAAGCGCAGGCGCTGCCGCCGTTGGCTGTCGCGGTTGTCCTTGAGGAGGCGATTGGCCTTGGCCAGGGCATGGGGACCCACAAACTGGGGATGGACAGGCACACTTTGACAGTCGGAATAACAGGCGCCACAGAGAATGCAGTTGGCCGCAGCCTGCAGGGGCTGGCGTTGGTCCGGCGTCTGCAAAAACTCCCGCTCCGGCAACTGCCGCGCCTCCGGACACACATAGGGATCCACCCGTTCCAGCTGGTCCCAAAAAGCCTGCATATCCACCACCAGATCCTTGATCACCGGCAGATTGCCCAGGGGAGCCACCGTAATCACCCCCTCCCGGGCCACCGCCCCTAGATGCTGACCACAGGCCAACCCCGCCTGCCCATTGATGCGCACCGCACAACTGCCACAGATCATGTTGCGGCAATTTTTCCGCAGCCCCAAGGAGCCATCGATCTCCTCTTTGATGTGCAGCAGGGCATCCAAAACCGTGCGGCTCGGATCCAAATCCAAAGCATAGCTGACCAACTGAGGCGGCTGGGGCGGCTGCTGCCGCAGGAGGCGAAACTCAATCTGCATAAAACCGGAGACAAACTTGCTTTTACCATAGTCCAAATCCCCCTAAAAAACCCCGGAGCGTCGCAACCCCGGGGCATTATTCATGGATCTTATTAAGAGCCGCTTTAATACCCTGTACCCTAGCCGCTCCTGTGACAGCCCCGCAACTGGATTTTAGCCTTCTTAAGAATTGATTGATATTTCTTCACAATCAGCGGGTTGGTAGAAGCTGAGGCTGGTCTGGCCGTAGTGGCGCTGTTGCCACAGAACCAGTCCCGGGGGATCCCCGAGGGGGTGGTGGCGGTGGTGTTCAACGATGAGGGTGCCGGTGGGGGTGAGCAGGGGGGGGAGTTGGGGCAAGAGGTGTTCGTAGAGGGGGCTGTGGTAGGGGGGGTCGCAGTAGATGAAATCAAAGCGCCATCCCTGCTCGGCCAGATCCCTGACCGCTTGGCCGGCATCAGCCAGGATCACCCGGATGGATTGTTCTGGTTGGGCGAGCCGTTGCCAAGTCTGGGCGAGGAGGCGAGCCGCCTGGGGAGAAACTTCCACCCCCACTACACTGTGGCAGTGGCGACAGAGGGCTTCGGCGCCGATGGATCCCGAGCCGGCGCACAAATCCAACCAGCGGGAGCCCGCCACCTGCCCCTGCAGGATATTAAACAGGGCCTGGCGCACCCGCCCCGCCGTGGGCCGCGCCCCAGCCGGAATAGGTAGGGAACGACGCCCGGCAATCCGTAAAGTCATATCCGTAAAAAGACAGGCCTGGGATCCAGTGTGCCTCGTACAATGAAAACGCAGCCACACCATAGGCCATGATGAACACAGATTGGGTAGCCATTCCAGGGGGAGTCACCGCCCCCAAAGGCTTTCAAGCCACCGCCGTCAAAGCCGGTCTCAAACCCTCGGGATCCCTGGACCTGACCCTGATCACCTCGGTGGTGCCAGCGGTGGTGGGGGGGGTTTTTACCACCAACATTGCCAAAGCAGCCTGCGTCACCTACAACCAGCGGCTGGTGGCCAGCGGGGATCCCGTGCGGGCCATTATTTGCAATGCCGGCCAGGCCAATGCCTGTACGGGGGCGGAGGGAGAAGCGGATAACCTCAAATTAGCGGAGATGGTGGGGGCAGCTTTAGGGATCCCGGGGTCGCAGGTTTTGGTGGCTTCCACGGGGGTGATTGGCAAGCGTTTGGAGTTGGAGAAAGTGGAGCGGGCCTTGCCGGCATTGGTGGAGAGTTTGTCAGTGGAGGGGGGGGATTTAGCGGCCCAGGGGATTCTGACAACGGACTTGGTTCCCAAGACCGTGGCTTTGGAGACCCAGATTGAGGGCAAGCCGGTGCGGATCGGCGGCATTGCCAAAGGGTCGGGGATGATTCATCCCAACATGGCCACCATGTTGGCTTTTATCACCTGTGATGCGGCAGTAGATCCCAAGTTGTGGCGGAGCATGACCCGCAGTGCTGCTGAGATCAGTTTCAATCAGATCACGGTGGATGGGGATACGAGCACCAATGACATGCTGTTGACTTTGGCCAATGGCCAGTCGGGGGTGAGCGTGATCCAGGAAGATACCCCGGCGGCATTGGTGTTACAGGAGATGTTGCATGCGGCCTGCGGCAAATTGGCGATGGCCATTGCCCGGGATGGGGAGGGAGCCACCAAGTTAATAGAAGTGCGGGTGGAAGGGGGAGAGACTGCCCAGCACGCCCGACAGATAGCCCGCACCATTGCCGGCTCGGCATTGGTGAAGGCGGCAGCCTACGGCAATGATCCCAACTGGGGTCGGATTGTGGCGGCGGCCGGGCGGGCGGGGGTGGATTTTGACCTACAGCGCTTGGATGTTTATCTGGGTTCGTTTCAGTTGATGCAGGGGGGTAAACCCCTGTCCTTCGACCGGGCTGCCGCTTCCACCTATCTCAAAACCCATGACCCAGTTCAGATTCGCCTAGATCTCCACCAAGGTTTTGCGGTGGGGGTGGCATGGGGCTGTGACCTCAGCTACGACTACGTGCGCATCAACGCCGAATACACCACCTAAGTCCTGGGGTGTTTGAGCCTGAAAAAATCTGCCCTAGGTTGTGCCAACTTCCTCCCCAACGGCCCTGGCAAAAATGATCAAAATCAATTGCTATCAGCTTTTGGGTAACATTTTTATCCTT
>JAUQVP010000110.1:0-5291 GCA_039794745.1 Thermostichales cyanobacterium HHBFW_bins_127
GCCTTAAGGGGTTACCAACTCATTGCTTAAACTAAACCAACACAGCATCATAACAACCACTTCAATCTTGATTGAAATGACCGTAGATTGTGTCAGGCTGCCCTCACCCCCAACCCCTCTCCCAAGCAGGGAGAGGGGAGTAAATCAACCATACCCACTAACTCAGGGATCCCTGTCGCCTGCATGCCAATCCCTCAGGGCAGCGAGCTAGCGAGATACAAAATCTCGGATTTCAGCTTTTTCCAATTGCTGGGCTAAAATCCAGGCTTCCCCAACAGGCGGCAAACACTTCAACCCCTCACACACCCAACCCACCACCCCCTCAGCAACGGGATCCCCACTGAAGACCGTCGTGGGATGATACTGCTGCTGAAACCGCTGGGTCTGCTCGGGGGTAGCGGTCACTTTACAGAAATGCTGGTACAGATCCAGGGCAGCATAAAGACTAGGACAACCCCGCGCTTGGCTCTGCATCAAAGGAGCAAAGGTGCGCAAGCCAGCCTCTGCCCGATCCAAATAACTCAAATCCCCCGTAATCGCCGCCAACCGCACCAAGTTCTGCAAGGCAATGCCGTTGGCACTGGGGGTGGCATTGTCCTGGGTCTCTTTTTCCTGAATCAATAAATCCTGACTCTGCCCAGGATCAGCCATAAAATACCCCCCAGCCTCGGGATCCCAGAGGGTCTGGTCGAAGTGCCGTTGCAAAGCCACCGCCTGCTGCAACCAATGGGCAGCAGCTCCGGGATCCCGGCTGACCTGGGTTTGGTGTAGGTGCAGTAGGGCCCGGATCAACAGGGCATAGTCTTCGGCCTTGGCAGGAACAGCCACCTGCCCATCATAGTTGAGACGATAGAGGGTCTGCCCATCCCATTGCCGCTGGGTGAGAAATTGGGCTGCCCGTTCCGCTAAAGCCAAAGTTTGGGGATCCCCAAACACTTGGTAGGCACGGGCCAAACCGGCGATCATCAGGCTATTCCAGGCCACGATCAGCTTGGTATCGGTGACCGGAGGAATGCGCCCGGGCCAAGGGTAGCTTTTGGCCATAGCCGCATCCCGGGCGGGCGGGAAGGATGGTACGTCGGCAGAACCGTAGCGCTGCTGAAACAAACGCTCTAAGCCCGCTTCCACCTCAGGAGCTAGGGATCCCGCCGTCAGCCGTTGCAGAACAATGTAGCCAGGGCGATCGCGGAAATTGCCCTCTGGACTCAGGTCAAATTCTTTTTGCAAGGCAGCAAACTGGGCGGCACTGAGAATTGCTTGCAACTCCGACCAGCGCCAGACATAAAACTCCCCTTCCTCAGGCTCAGCGGCTTGGGGATGGGCAAAGCTGTCGGCATCTTGGGCAGCATAAAAATACCCTGCTGGGTCGGTCATCTCCCGCTGCAGCCAGGCCACGGTTTTCTGCACCGCCCGCTCGATGGCCGGATCCCGAAAACCAATTGCCCAAACATCGCTGAGAAACTCTAGGATCTGACCGTTGTCGTAGAGCATTTTCTCAAAGTGGGGCACCGTCCAGGTGGGGTCAACGGTGTAGCGATGGAAGCCACCCCCCACATGATCAAAAATCCCCCCCAACACCAGATCCATGGCCCGCTGTTCCACCCGCTGCCAGTGATCCCGCTGCACCTGCGGGAAACGCCCCGTCTGAGCCACCAAAAAAGCATAGGGCATCATGGGAAATTGATTGCCCACACTCACCCGCGACACAATCCCACTCAACTTCGGGATCCCTTCCCACAGGAGCCGTTCTGGGATCTGGTCTGCTGGGATGACCTGATTGGCTTCTCGCAGAGCTAGGATCAGGCGGGATTTTTGTTGGGCAAGTTTATCTTTTTCTTGGTCGTAGAAGCGGCGGACGGCCTGCAAAACCTGCAAAAACCCGGGCCGACCATAGCGGGGTTCCACCGGAAAATAAGTCCCGGCATAGAAAGGAATGAGATCCTCGGGACTCAGGAAACTATTGAGGGGCCAGCCCCCCGATCCCGTCATCATCTGCAGGGATTGCATATAGATGCTGTCAATGTCGGGGCGTTCTTCCCGATCCACTTTGATCGGTAAAAAATGGGCATTCATATAGGCAGCAATGTCCGGATCGGAAAAGGCCTCCCCTTCCATGACCGTGCACCAGTGGCAACTGGAATAACCAATGGACAAAAAAATCGGCTTATCTTCCGCCTTGGCGGTCTGTAGGGCTTCCGGGCACCATTCCCACCAGTCAATCGGGTTGTGGGCATGTTTGCGCAAATACAAACTGGCACTGTGGATGAGACGATTGGGCATAGGCTGATCCTTCCCTTTCTTCACCCTAGCGCGAGATGGCAACGCTTAGGGTATTTTTGCCCATTTGCCTCCATAATGGAGGGTATGTCTTCACCGCTGCGCTACTACCAGATTTTGGGGCTGCCGGTAGGGGCACCGATCAGCGCTGTGCGCCAGTCCTACCGCCGCCTTAGCAAACGCTACCATCCGGATACGTCCCCTTTGCCGCCGGAGGTCTCCCTGCGTCGCTTTCAGGAGTTGCAGGAAGCCTATGCCATTCTCAGTAATCCCAGCCTCAAGGCTACCTGTGATGCAATTTTGTCCCAACTGGATCCAGCCCAGGTGACGGCGGTGGCTGTCTGTGCCGAGGACCCACCGACGTGGCGGGATTTTTCTGGGGGAGAGTTGTTTGTGCTGGGGTTGTTGCTGCTGGCTTTTGGGCTATGCGGGCTGCTGGTATTTTTGGCCCTGTGGCAAAGCAGCTAAAATAATCAAGCGATGCTAAGCAAGGGTTCGCCCATGTCCCCCCAAGAGTTGACCAGTCTGATTCAAGCAGCCTTTCCGGGAGCTTTGGTGGAGGTGCAGGACTACACGGGCAGCGGGGATCACTTTCAGGCGCTGGTGGTCTCGGAAGCTTTTGTGGGACTTAGCCGGGTGAAGCAGCACCAGCGGGTCTACGCGGCGTTGCAGAGCTATTTAGATGATGGGCGCATCCATGCCCTGGCCCTCAAAACCTACACCCCAGAACAATGGCAGCAGTCGCTGGTGCAGTTGGGCTGATGCGAGGCTGGCTAGAACCATTGGCCCTGCTGGCCTGGGGATCCCTGCCCTGGTATTACGCCAGCCAAAATCGCTTGACGCTGTTGGTGCGGCAGGAGTATGTGGGCTTTGTCCTGGGGGGAGGGACGGTTTTGATCTTGCTGGGGCTGGGGTTGGGACTGTGGCACTGGCGTACCCTCAATTTAGGGGGCAGTTTAGGGGGAGTTGGGCATCGGCCGCTGCTGCCAACGGGGTGGGGGGCAGTGCTGGTGCTAGGGGTGGCGGCATTGGGGCTGCTGGTGTCGCCGCGGCCGTTGTCGGCGGCAACCGCCCTCACCCGGGGCGGCGGTAATCTCTGGCAGTCCGGGCGGTTGGCACCCCAGCGGTTCCAGATTGTCTTGGATCCCTCCCAGCGCTCCCTCATCGATTGGGTGCGCACTTTGCAGGTTTTTCCCGATCCCCATAGCTATGTGGGGCAACCAGTGCAGATTCAGGGGTTTGTCATCCATCCCCCCCAGGGGCAGCCGGAAACCTTTTGGTTAGCCCGTTTTGTGATTGGCTGTTGTGCGGCGGATGCCTATCCGGTGGGTTTGCCGGTGCATTGGCCAGCAGCAGCAACTTTGCCCGCAGATAGCTGGCAGGCAGTGCAGGGACGCATGGAACTGGGTCCGGACGGCAATCTTTGGGTGCGGGCTGAACAGGTGGAACCTATCCCGACTCCTGAGAATCCCTATGCCTAGGGGGGGATTTCTGGTTTGGCTGCTGGGGCTGACCCTGATCAATGGGGTGGTGGTGGCCGGGGTGCTGCTTTCCGGTCTGCACACGATTCCCCAGGTGCGGGGCTGGAACTGGGATCCCCACTGGGTGACGGCAGGGGAGCGGGTGTTATTTTTGCGGTTCAATCGGGTGATGGATCCGGAAAGTGTGGCCGCCGGCTGGCAGACGGATCCGGCCTTGCCCGGGCGCTGGCATGCCCAGGGACAGACCCTCGCCTATACCCTCACGGAACCGGTGCGCTACGACCAAACCTACACCCTCACCCTCCGTTCGGCCCGGGATCAGGAGGGCTATCCTTTGGGACGGGTTTGGCAGCAGCAGTTTCGCACACCCCCACGCCACTGGGTCACCCTCAGCGCCCCCCAGGGACAGTTGCTGCAGGTCACGGGTCAGGGAACCACTATCACCCCCCTCACCCCGGGATCCTGGCAGGTGCAGGAGATGGCCGCCGGCGGCCCAACCGTAGCCTTCCTAACCAAGGATGGGCTTTACACCTGGCAACGGGGGCGGATTCGCCGGCGCTGGGATCAGCCCCAGTCCCTGTTGCAGTTTCGTTTGGCCCCCGATGGCACCTTACTGCTAGCCGACCGCCTCCACCCCAACCAGCCCGGGGTCAGCTATCTGTGGCACCTGAATCTGCAATCCTGGTTCCCCCGCTGGCAGCCCCTAGAATCCATCGCCGGGGCCGATTTCCTCATCACCCCCGACAACAGCAGCATCCTCATCAGCCAAGGACAAGGGATCAGCCTCATCCCCCTCCAGGGATCCCCAACGGATATTGCTTTTTTGGCTCGCTACGGACAAGCCCTAGCTGTCAAAACCGATGGCACCGCTGCTGCCATGGTGGCCTTTCAACCGGACTACGAGCGCGCCCTCTGGATCGTCACCAACACCGGCGAACACCTGCCGGTGTTTGCCGCCGACGGCAGCATTCGCCAAGTCCTGTTCCACCCTGTCCAGCCAGTTATCTACAGCGTCGTCAGCATCCGGGATCCCCAAACCCTGGCCGAATCCCCGGTCCTGCTGGCCATCAACTGGGAAACCGGCCTGATGACTGAAATCGCCAACGGCACCAGTGACCAAGAAATCCAAGCCGATCTCGCTCCCGACGGTGCCATCCTGCTCTACAGCCTCATGACCCACGGCACCGCCGGGATCCCCCGCAGCCCTTCCGGACAACCCGTCAGCAGTGCCCAAACCTTCTGGGTGCCCATCGAGGACAACGGGGATCCCCACCTTCCCCCCCAGGATCTAGGGATCCCTGGGGCAGGGGTGAAGTGGTTGTATTAGGAGGGTTGGATTGGCCGCTTAAAGATCAGCACCAATCTTTGGGGGCGGACATTGGGTTGTAGCCCTGTGACGTACTCTGCGTTGCCGAAATTGGGGAATGCCGTTTCCATTTCCAGAAAGGTGCCTGCCAACTCCCAGCCCGCCGCTCCCATCTCTGCCAGTTGCTTGGGGTCAACATTGATGGTGGCAAACTTGAAGGCATCCGT
>JAUQVP010000111.1:0-5243 GCA_039794745.1 Thermostichales cyanobacterium HHBFW_bins_127
TGCTGCCACACCCGCACCACCTGCTCCGCCGTCCCCGTGGGATCAGTCATCGCCTGGGGGGTCAAAATCAGCAAACAGCCATCACTCTCCCCATCCTGCAGGACAATCTGCAAAGCTTGGGCAAACCGATCCGGATCCGCATCCCCCAAAAGGTCAATGGGATTGCTGTGGCTCCAATGGGGCGGCAACACCCGATCCAAGGCCGCCAAAGTCGTTGCCCCCAAAGGCGCCAGGGATCCCCCCGCCCGGATCAGGGCATCCGTCGCCAATACCCCCGGCCCACCGGCATTGGTAATAATACTGAGGCGGGATCCCTGGGGTCGGGGTTGTTTGCCCAGGACCTCCGCCAGGTCAAACAGATCTTCGATCTGGTCCACCCGCAGCACCCCACAGCGGCGGAAAGCAGCATCTAGCACCGCATCACTGCCCGTTAGGGATCCCGTGTGGGAGGCAGCGGCTTGGGCAGCGGCTTGGGTGCGGCCGGCTTTGATGACGATAATGGGTTTACTGAGGGCGACTTCGCGGGCGGCGGACAAAAACGAGCGGGCATCGCCGATGGATTCCATGTACATGACAATGCTGTGGGTATGGGGGTCATCTCCCAAGTAGTCAATCAGATCCCCCCAGCCCACATCCAGCATCGAACCTAGGGAAATAAAAGCACTGAATCCCACATTTTCCCGCAGACTCCAATCCAAAATCGAAGTACACAGGGCCCCACTTTGGCTAATAAAACCCACATTCCCAGGGCGAGCCATTTGGCCGGCAAAAGTAGCATTCAAACCGATAATCGGATTTTGGATCCCCAAACAATTCGGGCCAATTAGCCGCAGCTTTCCCTCCGCCAGCGTTTGGATTTGCCGTTCCAACTCTGCCCCTTGGGGGCCAATTTCCTTAAACCCAGCCGAAAGAATAATTGCCCCCTTCACCCCAGCTGCCACACAGTCTTGCACCACCCCCGGCACCCCCGCCGCCGGAATGGCAATCACCGCCAGATCCACCGCCTCCGGCAAAGATTGCAGCCGATCATAAGCCCGGATCCCCAACACCTGATGGCGCTTAGGATTGATCGGATAAACCGTCCCCCCAAAAGGATGGCTGATCAGATTCCACAGCACCGTCCGCCCCACACTCCCTTCCCGCTCCGTAGCCCCAATCACCGCCACCGAAGCCGGGGCAAAAATCGGATCCAAACCACGGGATCCCCGATGCCAAAGGTGCAGCCCTGGCTGTGAACAATACAGCATAAACTAGCCCTCAATGCAGCTCAGCCAACACGGGATCCCGGTGATAGAGACCGGCTTCCACCCGACAGCCCCCATAGGCGAGGATATAGAGTTCTTTCATATCTTGAATCAGGGGGTAGCGGGGATTGGCTCCCGTACATTGGTCATCAAAAGCCTGCTCCGCCATGGTCTCCAAATGGTCATAGAACTCCTGCTCCGACTGGGGCAGCGCTTCCCGAATCGTGCCTGGGATCCCGACTTTTTGCTTGAGATCCTCGATGGCATCAATGAGGCGCATGACCTTTTCATCATCCGAGTTCCCGCCGAGGTGGAGAAAGTCAGCAATTTCGGCGTAGCGGTGTTTGGCATTGGGATAGCGATATTGGGGGAAAATTGCCTGCTTAAAAGGAGCATCCGTGGCATTGTAGCGGATGACATGGCTGATCATCAAAGCATTGGCTAAACCGTGGGGCACATGGAAGGTGGAGCCCAATTTATGGGCCAAAGAATGGCAAACCCCCAAAAAAGCATTGGCAAAAGCCATCCCAGCAATGGTGGCGGCATAGTGAACTTTCTCCCGTGCCTCGGGATCCTCAGCCCCCCTTTCATAGGCCCGCGGCAAATAGGTGAGCAGGAGCTTAATAGCCTGTAGCGCCAGCCCATCCGTAAAATCACTCGCCATCACCGAAACATAGGCTTCCAAAGCATGGGTCAACGCATCAATCCCCCCATAGGCCGTTAACTTCTTGGGCATTTTCAGGGTGAGATCGGGATCCACAATCGCCATCGTCGGCGTGAGGGCATAATCTGCCAAAGGATATTTGATCCCCACCCGATCATCTGTGACCACTGCAAAAGGGGTCACCTCCGATCCCGTGCCCGACGTAGTGGGAATACAGACCAACTGCGCCTTTTGCCCCAGGGGCGGCAGCTCATAGACCCGCTTGCGAATATCCATAAAGCGCATCGCCAAGCCCTCAAACTCCACCTGGGGCTGCTCATACATCAACCACATCACCTTCGCCGCATCCATTGGGGATCCCCCCCCCACGGCAATCATGACATCCGGTTGGAAATGGCGCAGTTGTTCCAGCCCGCGATTGACATTGGACAGGGTTGGGTCTGGCTCCACATCGTGATACACATCCCATTTGATCTGCATGGTTTCCAGAACGTGGGTGATGGGCTGCAGCATCCCCAAATCAAACAGGGGCTTATCGGTGATTAAAAAAGCCCGCTTTTTCCCCTGCAATTCCCCCAGAGCAATTGGCAAACACCCCGGCTTAAAATAGATTTTCGGTGGGATGCGGAACCAAAGCATATTTTCTCGCCTTTGGGTCACGGTCTTGATATTGAGCAAATGGTGCGGCCCCACATTTTCTGAGACAGAATTGCCCCCCCACGTCCCACAACCCAACGTCAGGGAAGGATCCAACTTAAAGTTATACAAATCCCCAATCGCCCCCTGAGAAGAGGGCGTATTGATCAACACCCGGGCTGTTTGCAGGGCATTCTCAAAATAGGCAATATCATCCCGATTGGCCGGATCTGTATACAGCACAGAGGTATGCCCCTTGCCGCCAAAATTTACCAACTCCGCCGCCAGCGCCACCGCCCGGTGAAAATCCTTAGCCCGATACAAAGCCAATACCGGTGCCAATTTCTCATAGGAAAACGGCTCCTCAACCCCCACCTGCTCCACTTCCCCAATCAATACCTTTGCCCCCTCAGGAACCGGGATCCCGGCTAGTTCGGCAATTTTTGGGACAGATTGCCCGACAATGGCAGGATTGAGGCGGCCGTCTTTGAGCAAGATGCGGCGGACAGCTTCCGTTTGTTCTGGGGTGAGGACATAGGCACCGCGATTTATAAACTCTGCCTTGACAGCCTCGTAAATACTGTCCACCACAATCACCGCCTGTTCTGAGGCACAGATCATGCCATTGTCGAAGGTTTTGCTCAGCAAAATTGAGCTGACGGCCATGGGAATATCGGCGCTGGCATCAATCACAGCCGGGGTATTGCCGGCCCCCACCCCCAAGGACGGATGCCCAGAGGAATAGGCTGCCTTGACCATCCCCGGCCCTCCCGTTGCCAGGATCAACTTAATTTCCGGGTGCTGCATCAGCGCTTGGGACAACTCTACCGTGGGTTCATCAATCCAGCCGATCAACCCCGCCGGTGCCCCCGCGGCTTCCGCCGCTTCTTTGACAATTTTGGCTGCCGCAATGGTGCAAGCCTTAGCCCGGGGGTGGGGGGAAAAAATAATGCCATTGCGGGTTTTCAGGGCAATCAAAGCCTTAAAAATGGTTGTGGATGTGGGATTGGTGACCGGCACAATTCCCGCCAAGATCCCCACCGGCTCGGCAATTTTTTCAATCCCAAAGGCTTCATCCCGCTCGATCACGCCGCAGGTTTTTTCATGCTTGTACTTGTTGTAGATATATTCCGAGGCAAAGTGATTTTTGATTACCTTGTCTTCCACAATGCCCATCCCAGTTTCCTGCACCGCCAGCTTAGCCAAAGGAATGCGCTCCTGATTGGCTGCCAAGGCCGCTTGGCGAAAAATCTGATCCACCTGTTCTTGGCTAAAGGTGGCATAGATGGCTTGGGCTGCCTTGACCTGTTGAATCAGATCTTCCAGTTCCGTTAAGTTAGTTACGCTCATAATCATCTCCAAAATCAGCAGAGTTGGGTTAGTTGCCTACACCGCCGCCGGTAGCAAAATCTCCGTGGTCAGCCGCGGCGGATGGGTCAAGGTATTGTGGATAATGCAGGCATCCACAGCTTTTTCCAGACCTTTTTGCTGCTGCTCATCCAGCGGGATCCCTGGTTTGACCCGAATCACGATATTATCCAGACGGGTGGGATGGGTTGCCTTATCGGCAGTCACCAGAATCTCTAAACCCTGGGGATCAAGGTGGCGAGTTTCCAAGTATTTGACGGCATAAAAACCCACACAAGCCCCCAAGGATGCCAGAAACCATTCCGGTGGGGTCATGCCCTCATCCTGCCCCTGGTTATCCAAAGGTTGATCAGAAAGAATTGAGTGTCCACGGCTTTCCGCTTGAAACTTGACGCCACGTTGGTAGGTAATCCGCACATCCATATCGGCTCCTTTTATCTAAACGGTTACCAGACCTTGCTCGCGAAAAATGGCAATCGCCCGTTGTACCTGCTCAGGGGTCGGCGGCTGAACATCAAACAACTGATAGGGCAGCCCCAAAGCCTGCCATTTGTATTCCCCTAGTTTGTGAAAGGGCAACACCTCCACTCGCTCCACATTGGACAAACTGGCCACAAAAGCTGCCAACTCCCTGATATTCCCTTCCGGATCCGTCAGCCCCGGCACCAGCACAAACCGGATCCAGGTGGGTTTGCCGATGGCGGCCAAATGCTTGGCAAAGTTCAGGGTCGGCTCCAGAGCTACCCCGGTGACCTGACGATAGAGATCCGGCCAGTAGGACTTGATGTCCAAGAGCACCAAGTCCGTGTGCTCCAACACCGGCTCCGCTGCTGCCAAGGGGGTGTAGCCGGAGGTATCCAGAGCCGTATGCAGCCCCAACTGATGACACCCCTGCAACAGGGCTGCCACAAACTGGGGTTGCAATAGGGGTTCACCGCCGCTGACCGTCACCCCCCCCCGCCGCAAATAACTGCGGTAACGGCGGATCTGCTGCAGCAATTCCCCAACCGTCACCTCCTCCCCCTGCTGGGGATCCCGGCAGTCGGGGTTGTGGCAGTAGAGGCAACGTAGAGGACAGCCTTGGGTGAAAACAACGAAGCGGATCCCCGGCCCATCGACGGTGCCGCAGCTTTCTAGGGAGTGGATCCGCCCCCGGGTGGCACAGAGATCGTAGGTAAGGCTACTCATACTTCTATGCTGGCTCTGCCCTGAGGCTGACTCAGAAGATGGCAGGTATTTCTTCAGGATCCGGTTGCCTCACATCCCCTCTCAGCTTTCTCCAGGGATCCCGCCTAGGAGATGAAACTTTTTGCGAAGAGGGGCAAGTTCTG
>JAUQVP010000112.1:0-5045 GCA_039794745.1 Thermostichales cyanobacterium HHBFW_bins_127
CCAAACGCTGCTCCAAATCTTGGTAGTCCTGACGATAGCGCCGCAATTCCGCCTCCAGCTCGTCCATCTTAGCCTGCTGCAACATCAACTGCACCTGCAAGGAACGAGGGTCAGGGAGAGCGAGATCGCTGCTAACTTCACTAACTTCAGGAGGGGGCGGGGATAAGGCTTCATTCTGAGCAACGGGTAAAGTAACTAAATCCAGCAGACCCGGGGGCGGCAGATCGGGATCCCCAAGGTTTTCTGTATCTTCCAGGGGGGGTAGGGTAGGGTAGGTGGAAGGCGCCTCGCTAACCACAGGGGAGCTCACTTCTGCCGGGGTGGCAGGAGAATCAGAAGAGGGTAGGGGAGCAGGTTGAGGTGGGGCAGCAGCTGTCCACTCCAGCAGATGCTGGACCTGCTCTTTAGGATCTTTAGACTGAGGGACAGCTTGGAGGGCTAATTCCACCAGTTTTTCGTTTTTTTCCTGGAGGCTAGATTCCAACTCCTGGAGATGCTCCGCCAAGGCTGCCTTTTCCTGGGCCTGCCGCTGCCCTTCCAAATAAGCCAGGGTTGCGCCGCCCACAATCATACCCGCTACCGTTCCAACCCCCAAAGTGATGGCAGCCATCTGCGGATGTTCAGCAGCTTCTTCTTCGCTCATCAGGGCCAAGGGAGCAGCCACCAATCCAAAGGTGCAGCCTGAGGCCAGCAAGGCAAGTAGAAAACTTTTGGGGAGGCTAAGCATGGTGGGACACGACCTCTTCAGAACAAGACCATATAACTAAAAACTGATGTAAGTAGCTAACCTCAACACAGTAGCAGTTAACCCAGTTGGTTATCCCCAGTGTGACAGCGAATGTCCCAAAAACCTATCCGCTAAACCCTCGGCTCCATCTCAGCATTTTCTCGGAAAAGCCAACTCTCCAGCCCTGGGTAGAACTGTTAACATGGCTTAACAATGGCAAGCCTGTTGTCTATACAACTCCTATTTTATCAGGCAGCTCGGTAAAGTAATAACGTTAACTTACCGTGAAATTACGGGGGTATCAAGGGAAGGGGCAGTTATGGTGGGACAGTTTGGGCCAGAAGCTGTAGTGAAACATACAGTTTCTTGGGCAATCTGCCGCCACACTCGACGATGCCGGGCTTGAGGGATCCCTGTGGCTGTTGTAACGGTCAGCAATTTCAATGTTTATTACGGGGAGAGTCATATTTTGCGGGATGTGTCGCTGGCGGTGCCGGCGGGGGAGGTGGTGTGCTTGCTGGGGCGCAATGGGGTGGGCAAGACGACGTTGCTGAAAAGCATGATGGGGTTGTTGCGGCCGCGGCGGGGGCAGATGTTATTTGAGGGTCGGGATTTGACGCTGGCAAGTCCGGATCGGCGGGCCCGGGCGGGCATCGGCTATGTGCCCCAGGGGCGGGAAATTTTCCCCAAGTTGACGGTGGCAGAAAACCTGGAGGTAGGGCTGGAAGCCAGTGAGGGGCGACAGAAGACCATTCCTGAGGAGGTGTTTGAGCTCTTCCCGGTGTTGAAGACGATGCTGCAGCGGCGAGGGGGAGATCTCAGTGGCGGGCAACAACAACAGTTGGCCATTGCCCGGGCCCTGGTGGCTAAACCCAAGTTGCTCCTCCTCGATGAACCGACGGAAGGGATCCAGCCTTCGATCATCTTGGAAATTGAGGAGGCCATTGCCAAAATCAAGCAGCAGACGGGGGCGGCGGTGCTGCTGGTGGAGCAGTATTTTCAGTTTGCCCAGCGGCTGGCGGATGCCTACTATGTGATGGATCGGGGCAGTATTGTTCTGCAGGGGCGCAAGGCAGATATGGATGAAAAGCTGGTGCGCTCTTACCTTTCGGTTTAGGGGCTTACTCTTTCACCAGGCGGCTAATATCTTTGTTGGATCCCATCACCACCATCACCGAGTCTTTGGGCAGGGGCTGATAGGGATCGGGGTTGATAATGAATTTGGCTCCCTGCCCGTTTTGCCCCCCTTGGCTGATGGCTAAGACATTGATGCCATAGCGATTGCGCAATCCCAGTTCTTGGATGGTTTTGCCCTGAAATTCCTCTGGGGTGGCGACTTCCACAATACTGGTGTCGGGGTCTAGCTCAAATCGCTCCATGATTAGGGGTTTGGTGAGCTTGCGGGCCAGATAACAGCCCATTTCCCACTCCGGATAAACGACAATGTCGGCACCGACTTTCTGCAAAACCCGTCCGTGCACCTCGGAAGAAGCTTTGGCAATCACCTGCTTTACCCCCCCTTCTTTGAGGTTGAGGGTGGTGATGATGCTCTCCTGCAAAAAACTGCCAATGGCCACAATCACTGTGTCAAACTCAAAAAGCCCAGATTCTTTCAGGGCCTGGGGTTCGGTGGTGTTGAGTTGAATGGCATGGGAGACTTGGTGCAGGCTCAGCACTTCCGCCACCGCCCGCTCGTCTTGGTCAACCCCTAAGACTTCGTGCCCCAACTTGTGTAGTGTTGAACAGACCCCCCGCCCGAAGCGCCCCAAGCCAATCACAGCAAACTGACGCGGGGCCTGACGCAGATTCAAAAAACTCAACCCAGGTAAGTGTAGACCCATGTCCGTAACAAGGCTCTATTTCTAGAGTAGCGCTTCCGGATCTATCCTTCAAATGGCCTCTTCGCCGAAGGCTCTGCCCATGGTCACAACTCCCCGCTGCAGGAGGTAGTCAATCACTTGGTTGATGCAGGTTTCGACAGAGTCGCTGCCGGTGTTCAAAATCAGCTCGGGCTGCTCTGGCACTTCATAGGGGGAGGAAATGCCGGTGAAGTTGGGGATTTCCCCCGCCCGGGCCCGCCGATAGAGGCCTTTGACGTCCCGCTGCTCGCAAATCTCTAAGGGGGAATGGCAGTAGATTTCGACAAAATCCCCAGGGGCCATGGACTGACGTACCAAGCGCCGGTCACTGCGAAAGGGGGAAATAAATGCCGTCAGGACGATCAAGCCGGCGTCCATAAACAGTTTGGCGGTCTCGCCGACGCGGCGAATGTTTTCCACCCGGTCGGCGTCGGAAAAGCCCAAGTCGGAGTTCAAACCGTGGCGGACATTGTCCCCATCGAGGACGTAGGTGCGGCAACCCATCTCAAACAACCGCCGCTCAACCCCGTGGGACAAGGTGGATTTGCCCGAACCCGATAAACCCGTAAACCACAAGGTCAAGCTCTTGTGGTTGTTCAGACGCTCCCGCTGGGCCCGGGTGACATAGCCGGCATGCCAGACGATGTTGGTACTTTTGCCCACGCTGGTCACTTGGGTCATGCAAGACTCCTAGGTAAAAATCGCTAATACCCCTAACCTATCACGGGGATCGCAGGGGAAATGTGACGGATTTCACCAGAAATGCATCTGCAGGTGCATTGAAGTTGCATTGGGATTGAGTTCAGATTGTCCCTTGCCACCAAAACCAGAGGGTCTGCAGGCAACCAACGAAAAAACCGAGGATGCCACCGAGGTTGACAATCCCTTGCAGTTCCTGGCGGACGATCTGTTGGATCCCCCGTTCGAGGTCGGCGGGGGAGGTGGCTTTGACCCGCTCGGCAATCACCCGATCCAAGTCCAAAACCGGTAATATCTGGGCCATGAGTTTTTCTAGGTCGGCTTCTAGGTAGCGCTCTAAAATCTGGGCTAGATCCAGGCTGACTTCGTCGAGGGAGCGGGAAAGAATCGGCGACTGGCTAAGCCGACGCAAAATTAAGCCAGCCAATTCACTCCAGTTGATCGCTTCTTTGAACCCCTGAATCAGCTCAGTGCCGCGGCTACGTAAATACTCCTGCAGGGATCCCCGCAGGGATTCGCGCAGTTGTTTGACGGTGACGACGGGCAGGTTTTGCAGGGAGAAGTCCTGTAGGGTTTCGGCGAGGCGGCGGCTGATGGCTAGGTCGTTGAGGAGGCGGGTGAGGATGCGGTCGGCTTCTTCGGGATCTTCGAGGCAGAAGGTGCGCAGGCGCAGGAGGGCGCTTTTGGCTCCCACTAGGTTGGCTACTAGCCAGTAGGTGCCGGAGGCTCGTTCCCGAAATTCGGCGTCGATGGTGTCAATGTTGCGGTCGGTGAGGAAGTTGACTAGGCCTTGGCGCAGGACAGGGGGGGGGAGGGCCTGCTCGAGGATCCAGTCGGCAAATTGTCTGGCTTGGGCGGGGGAAAGGCGCAACTCAAGCAAAACTTGGTCAAATAATTGGTTGACGGGACCTTCTAAAAATCTGTCCTGGCGGGTAATGACTTTCAATAAACGGGGTAGGGATTGACCAAAGAGATCTTCTAAAATCCGACCCAAAACCAGGGCCGTGTTCTGTTGCTGGGTGGGATTTTGTAGGCGACTTAGGGCCAAATCCAAAAGCCAGCGGATCCCGGACTGAACTCGCTCGGTGGCCAGAAGCTTGCGGGCTAAGTTGTGCAGCTCTTCGGGGGTGAGCAGGGATCCCATGATGGTTTCGGAGATTTTGCGGGCAAGCCGGGGTTGGTTTTGGGGGATGAGACCGGGGGTGAAGGGGACGCGGATGCCGAGGATGCGGTATTCTCGGTAGGGGCGAAAGAGCATGCGAATGGCGATGTCGTTGGTGAAATAGCCGATCACTAGCCCGGCGATGGGGGGGATGGCGTAGGTCCAAAGGCTCATGGGAGGTTGATGCAAGTCTGTCTCGAGTATAGGGCTAGGGAGGCGGGGCGGATGTTGTGGCGGTGGGTTGGGGGCGGAGAGTTCTATACCTCAAAAAATCCAGATTTTGTTGATAATTGCGGCAGGTTCTTATTGAAGTACCTGGGAAAATCTAGGTTTTATCCAGTTGATTAGCGGTGTCCACGGGAGCTGCCCACGCCAAAATAAAACCCTCCCCAACGATCTGGGGATCCCCTCATCCCCAACCCCAAGGGGGAGAGGGGGTCAAAAATTATTGCTTTCCTGCAGAAGAACAAAGCCTTAAGGGGTTACCAACTCATTGCTTAAACTAAACCAACACAGCATCATAACAACCACTTCAATCTTGATTGAAATGACCGTAGATTGTGTCAGGCTGCCCTCACCCCCAACCCCTCTCCCAAGC
>JAUQVP010000113.1:0-5044 GCA_039794745.1 Thermostichales cyanobacterium HHBFW_bins_127
GGGGTTTCTGCCACTCCGCAGTCCCCAGGGTTAGTGAGGGGCGGCATCAGGCCCGTTTGCCGAATCCAAGCTTCGGCCTTATCTGCCAGCAGTTGCCACTCCACCTGCCGATCGGAAAAGTACCGCCGCAGGGTATGAAGTGCCAGCAGGGTAGCAATCAGGGTGCGGATGGTGTTACTTTGACTACCCAAGGCATGCAGCATCTTCTCGACCTGATTCACGGTGTAGCCCGTAAGCTCAAGGAGATCGTTATCGAGGAACCAAGAGCCGTCAAACTGCTGCTTCAACACCAGTTGGGTGAATTGCTCGGAGGTTCCTCGGCTATCCTCCGGCAGATCATCCGCATCATCCTCTTGTTGACTTAGCGTTCTCAGGATCGCATCCCTTCGATGGGCAGGCAGAGCTATCGCTGGCGGAGGTGGTAGCTCTACACAATCTAGTGCTATATCTCTAAGGCAGAAACATAAACTTTCTTCTATATTATCATCTGCATTATCTAGATCTACTATATCTAGATCTATATCTTCTAGTCTACCTACAACAATTACTTCCTCGTCCTCGTCCTCGTCTATTGCTGCCTCAAGATTCCCCCATTCCCGGGTGAGAGCCACCGGCACCCGCCGTAACTTGATTTCAGTGGTGCTATCCCCTTCCTGTCGCTCCTCAATCGCCACAAAACTAGTCACCGAGGACATCAACTGATAGCGACAAGCTAAGCTGACCAACGCCGCCGTCCGCGCCTGCTGCTGCCGATCCTGCTGCCGGGATCCCCGGCGGGGTTCCTCTTCTAGGTCGCGGATGGCCCTGCGGGCAAACAGCAGGGCCACCACAGGACTGGGGTCCACCTGTTCGGGGGTGATGGGCAGTTCCCAAACGTGCTGGTTGCCGTCCAGAGTGGCTTGTAAACGCACCTGGGTTGGCTGGAGGGTTTTCAGCCGTCCGTAGACGGTCCAGCGCTGGTTGTGAAACAGAGGGGGCAAAACGGCGGGGGTCAGTTGATCCAGTTCCAGGCCGCCCCAATCTAGCTTCACCTGCTCAGCGTAGGGCGTACCCATGCGGGCAAACTGCTGCAAAATCTTCGGTTCAAGGCCCTCTCCCGGAAAGATAAACTCTGCCGCCCCGTCTGTAGCCCTGGCTATGCCCCGGATCAACAGTTCATCGGCCCCCCGGCCAATGCCAAAGCTAAAAATGCGGGCCCGCCCCCGATAGCTTTGGGCCAATTGGATCACCTCATCTTCATTGCCCACCTCACCATCGCTGAGGACCACCACATTCGCCGGCACTTCTCCCACCTGGGAGAGCAGATCCCGGAGGGCAGGATAGATTTTTGTGCCGCCAAGATCTGCCTCTAGGCTTTGTACATGCTCGGTAGCTGTGGCTAAGGTTTCAGGGGTGTAGGGCTGTATCTTCTCAAAAAGTTTCTCATAACGGGATCCAAACCCATAGATATTGAAGTGATCCCCGGGATGCATGGACTTGAGACACAAAAGCAGGGCCATTTTCGCCTGCTCAATACTCTCTCCACGCATAGACCCGGAGCGATCGATCAGGAAGAGAAAATGCTGGGGCTGACGGTTGTTCAGCAGAAATTGTGGCCAAAAATTGACCATCGCCACATAGCCGTCAGAACCTATATCTTTGCCCACCAGCACCTGGGGCGTGTGGGATTGCTGCAGGCTGTAGCTGAGGACAAAGTCCTGATCGAGCTGGACATGTCTGCCGATTAACTCCACCCTGGCTTGATTCCCATTCAGGGTACAGCGGATGGGATGGGAGGGGGACTCTACGGCCCTAATGGGGCTGGTGGCTAGCAGATCCACCTCAACCCGCAAGCCATAGGGCAAGGGCCCCAAAACCCGCGGCGGATTGATGTGCAACAACTCACTGGCTGGGGCACTGCGCTCCTGCTCGGGGGGGACATAGCGGGGGGAAATGGTTGTGGGAATCACAAACCGACCGCCATCGGCATGGATGTCTAGTTCTTGGACATAGCGGATCTGGATCAGCACCGATTGCTGGGGCAGGAGATTGCCCACCGAAAGGGTAAGGATGTTGGGACGATCCTGGTCAATCAAGTAAGCTCCATGCCCTTGCTGCATGGCTTTGTCATATTTTTCAAAGGCTTTTGCCTTCTCCTCCACCTGACCGAAAATCACTTTCTCCCCGATACGCACTTCCAAACCGTGGATGGCAGCCCCCTCCGGCAAAGGAAAAGAATAAACCGCTTCAATGGGCTGGGCCTCAAGGTTTTGAAAATGCTGGGTCACGGTGACACAGGCCCCCCCATCCCGGATGGTGACCTGAAAGTTAACTCCCCGTAAGGGAATGGGATCCCAACTGGTGCTGATGAGACTGGCTGGCATGGTGGCTGGGTAAGACATGGGTTCCTCCTAGGGTGCTGGTGAAACAAGGCTAGAGGCTCTTAGAAAATAGGACTTCTAAGCAGCTTTACGGAAACTTTATGAAATTATTTGTAAGTTTATGGTGAATTTATCGGCTTTGTCCTGAATGCTTACAAATACTTTCTAACTCTATCGATCATTTTGCGGGGAGATTATTCAGGAAATGTTTAGTATTGACCTGGATGTGTCAGAGTAGATCTAGCTGTTGCTGAGCATCCCCCATGGCCCGATCCCATCTGCAGCAGTTGGCTGCCTATGTCCGTCCTTATCAGGGGCGGCTGTGGCTGGGAATCGGGGCCCTGTTTGCGGTCAACGGGCTGTCGGTGTTCCTGCCCTGGTACCTGAAAGATGCCATCGATAGCTTGGGATCCCGGCAGGGGGTGGGCTGGGGGCAGATTGCTGGTTTTGCGGGCATGGTGTTGGCGGTTTCAACGCTGATGATGGGGATCCGGACGCTGTCGCGGGTGTGGATGTTTGGGGTGGGGCGGCAGGTGGAGTTTGACCTCAAGCAGCGTTTGTTTGAGCATTTGCTGCGCTTGCCCCCTTCTTACTATGGGGTGCATTCGACGGGGGATTTGATCACTAGGGCCACCAGTGATGTGGACAATATCCGCCGCCTGTTGGGCTTTGCCATCCTCAGTTTGGCCAATACGATTTTTGCCTACGCTATGACGGTGCCGGCGATGTTTGCCATCAGTGTCTCCCTGAGTACGCTGGTGCTGCTGGTGTTTCCCCTGATGCTGGTGCTGGTCAAAACCACCAGTGGCAAGTTGCAACAGCAACAGGCCCAGGTACAAGAAGATTTGGGAAACCTCAGTGCTCTGATTCAGGAGGATATGAATGGCATTACCCTGATTAAGGTCTATGCCCAAGAAGCTAATGAACAGCGGGAGTTTGCCCTGCGCAATCGCCGCCTGATCCAATCCAATCTGGCTTTGGCTACCACCCGCAATTGGCTGTTTCCAACGCTGACGGCGTTGGTGAGTTTGAGTTTTTTGGTGTTGCTGTTGCTAGGGGGATCCCAAATTGCCGAGGGGCAGTTGACGATTGGGGCGTTTTCGGCGTTGACGTTGTATGTGGAGCGGTTGGTGTTTCCGACGGCGCTGCTGGGGTTTACGATTACGGCCTATCAGCGGGGGCAGGTGAGTCTGGATCGGATTGAGGCAATTTTGCAGACGGTGCCGACGATTGCGGAGCCGGCGGCGGCGGTGGTGCTGACTGAGCCGCGGGGGGAAGTGCAGGCGGTGAATCTCAGTTTTGCCTATCCGGGGGCCGACCGGCTGGCCTTGGATCGGGTGAGTTTTCATATCCAGCCGGGGCAAATGGTGGCGGTGGTGGGGCCGGTGGGGGCAGGGAAAACCACTTTGGCCAATGCTATTCCCCGCTTGTTGGAGATTAAGCCGGATCAGTTGTTCTTTGACGGGCAGGATATTACCCGCCTGAGTTTGCCCAGCCTGCGGCGGGCCATTGCCTATGTGCCCCAGGAAAGTTTTTTGTTCAGTGCCACCATCACCGATAATATCCGCTATGGTAAGCCGGATGCCACGCTCGAGGAGGTGCAGCGGGTGGCCCGGCTGGCCCACTTGGAAGGGGAAATCCTCTCCTTTCCCCAGGGCTACCAAACCCTGGTGGGGGAACGGGGAATCACCCTCTCGGGGGGACAACGCCAACGCACTGCCTTGGCCCGCGCCCTGTTGATCGAAGCACCCCTCCTGATCCTGGATGATGCCCTTTCCAGTGTGGACAATGAAACTGCCCAAACCATCCTCGCTAATCTCCGCCAGGGATCCCGGACGGTGCTGTTTATTTCCCACCGGCTGACGGCAATTGTGGAGGCGGATTGGATCCTGGTGATGCACCAGGGGCGGCTGGTGGAACAGGGATCCCATGGGGAATTGTTGCGGGCCGGGGGGCTCTATGCCAGCCTGTGGGAGGAACAACGCTGGGAGGGATCCCTGGGGTGAGGTACGGGTATTGCCATGGGTTTGCTTCCGGTCCGCGGTCGGGGAAGGCGCAGTTTTTTCGGCAGCGGTTGGGGGAGCGGGGGATTGATTTGCATGTGTTTGATTTCAATTTGCCCAGTTTTGCAACCTTGACGGTCAGCCGTTCCATAGGGCAGGTGAAAGATTGGATTGCCCAGGCACCGGCGGAGGGGGTGGTGCTGATCGGGTCGAGTTTGGGGGGTTGGCTGGCCAGTTGGGTGGCCCAGGAGCAGCCTCAGGTGAAGGCGCTGGTGTTGCTGGCGCCGGCGTTTGAGTTTATGGAGCATTGGTGGGCACGCCTGAGTGAGGCAGAAAAACGGCAGTGGCAAACAACGGGGGTGAAATGGATCGATCACTATGGCTTCAATAGTTTGCAGCCGTTGCATTATGGGTTTGTCACCGATGCCCAAAGCTACGATGACCGCCAGCTGACTCGCCCACTGCCGACGTTGATCTTACATGGGATTGCCGATGAAATTGTGCCGCTCCAAGCCAGCCAACGCTATGCCGCTAGCCGCCCCTGGGTGAAGCTGGTGCCCCTCGCCGGTGACCATGGCCTCAAGGATTGTTTGGACATGCTGTGGCAAGCCAGCGTGGGTTTCTTGGCTGCCTGTCCAGAAATAGGATTCCCCGCAAATGATCCACCTCATGCTGAATAAT
>JAUQVP010000114.1:0-4957 GCA_039794745.1 Thermostichales cyanobacterium HHBFW_bins_127
AAATGAGGATTAGGAAAACAAAGATAAAAACTCAGAAACCATTTTTACCTTACCTGGGTGAGAAAAGACCTGATCAAGTTCTGACTGGCCGTTTCTCCCCGCCCCTGATGCTGCCCCCTGATGCTGCCCCCTGATGCTGCTAAGAAAAACCCTGTCAAGACAGGCACCCAAAGGCGGAACAAACTCCAATGCTGGAAACTCCCCACTCAGCCAAAGGTGGTTCGCCAGGGATCCCGAGGCTGCTAGTCCCCTAACCTAGCCCTTAACCTAGTAGGAGATGGACTTGAGGTGGAGTGGCATGTCCCCGGAAGAGGTGGTGCAGCAGTTGCGGCAAAAACAGGGCAATTGGGTCAGTTGGGGACGGTGGTGCCAGCAGTTGCAGAAGCTCGGCTACACGCCGCAAAGGATTTTTGAGCAGACCGGCTTTGAACCGGCCATCCAAAACCAGTTGATTGTGGCAGCCCAGGTGTATGGGGCGCTAGAGCAGAGCCAGGCTGACCCGGCGGTGCTGGCCCATTTTGCCGAGCGGGGCAGTGATAGTCTCTATGAGTTGCGCATCCTCAACCAGCAGGAACGGGTCGCCGCTGCCAGTTGGCTGCTAGCCAAGGGGGGCAACAGTGAAATCGCCCGGGAACTCGCCAAAGCCATGCAGCAGTTCAAGCAGGTGCGCCAAGTCCCAGAGGGCTTTACCAACCACCCTGGGGATGCCCTGGCCTGGGAATGCTGGCGCCTTGCCCGGCAACAGAGCGATCTCACCGCCCGCACCCGCCATATCGCCAAAGGACTGCGCTTTGCCTACTCGGAAACCGCCCGCACCCACCTGGAAAACCTGCTACAAGAGGTCTCGGGATCCCCGGCTCCTGCCCCCCCTCGCTTGCCCTGGTATCGGCTGGAATCGGATCAGGACTGTCCACGGGTGATCCCGGTGGCTGGGTCTTTGCCTTTGTCTTGGGATGCCTGGCAGCAGGTACCTCTCCTGACTCCTGCCGGCAGCTTTCAGACGGTGCGCTTTAGTGGGGAAGGGATGTGGGTCGCCCTACCGGGCTGGGTGGTGCTGCAACAAGCTCAAGACCCAATTGCGGTTTTGGCCAAGCTCACCGACCTGCCGGACCAACCCAGCAATCCCCCCAGCCATCCCCAAGGGGACGAAGAGGTGCTGCTGCTGATCGACCGGGGATGCCGAGATTGGCAGCCGGATCGCTACCTGCTAGCGGCAGATGGGCAGGGGGATCTGACCATTCGCTGGTTTGCCCAGGCCCCGGCGGAGCAGATTGGCGGCACCCTGCTGGTGGTGGTGCGTCCCCCCCGGGTTTTTGATCCCCAGCCCCAAGCATGGCACCTGGAAGAGTGAGATACTAGGGCTAATCGGCAGGGACATGAGCCATGGACAGCACGTTATTTTATCTTTTGGTCGGTACTGGGGTTGTCTCCGTGCTAACAATTGTTTATGTGCTGATTGACGAGCGCAACCGCTACCGAGCTTACCAAAATCGCCCCAAGGAGACTGCCGCCCCCCCTTCCCCCGCTGAACCTGTGCAATCTGCGGTGGAAAACACGCCAGAATCGGAACCCTAAGCCTATGCCTACTTTGCTGCTTGAAGTCGGGACAGAAGAATTACCCGCCAGTTTTGTCCACAGTGCCCTGGAACAATGGCAAACCACTATCCCCAACCAACTGCAGGACTTGGGGATCCCGGTGGAGCGGGTGCGGGTGCTGGGGACACCGCGGCGGTTGGCTTTGATCCTGGAGGGGCTCCCGGAGCGGCAGCCGGACCGCCTGGAACTGATCAAGGGCCCCCCTGCCCAAGGGGGGGATGGTCAGGGATCCTGGAGCGCCGCCGCTCAAGGCTTTGCCCGCAAACAGGGGGTGGATCTCACCGATCTGAAGGTTCAACAGACGGACAAGGGAGCTTTTGTCTTTGCCCACAAACGCACTGCCGGGCAGGGAATAGCAGCAGTCCTAACTCCGATCCTGCCCACCTGGATCACGGGACTAAAGGGGGAGCGATTGATGCGCTGGGGATCGGGGGATCTCAAGTTTCCCCGGCCAATCCGCTGGCTGGTTTGTTTACTTGGGGATCAAGTCTTGCCCCTGCGCCTGGAGAACCTGCTCGCCGACCGGCTCACCTGGGGCCATCGGGTGCTCCATCCCCAGCCCATTGCCCTGGCTCAGGCAGAGGATTACGAAACAGCCCTCCAGCAAGCCGGGGTCATCCCCGATCCCGATCGGCGCCGCACCCAAATCCAAACCCAAGTCCAAACCCTTGCCGACAAAGTCGGCGGTATCCCCGGGATCCCGGAGGAGTTGCTAGGGGAAGTGACCCAGTTGGTGGAGTGGCCCAATGGGGTATTGGGGCAATTTGAGACTAGGTTTTTAGGCTTGCCCCCGGCTTTGATCACCATGGTCATGACCCGTCACCAGCGCTATTTCCCGGTCTACGATGCCGCCCACCCAGACCGGCTCCTACCCTATTTTGTCACCATCAGCAATGGGGATCCCGCTAAGGCGGAGGTGATTGCGGCTGGCAATAGCCGGGTGATTCGGGCCCGCTTGGCGGATGCGGATTTCTTCTACCGGGAAGATCAAAAGATCCCCTTGGCGGATCGGGTGCCGCAACTGGCCAAGGTAACTTTCGTGGAAGAATTGGGATCCCTGCGAGCTAAGGTGGAGCGGATCGAGCAGGTGGCAGAGGGGTTGGGGTTGGCTTTGGGATTGGAGGAGGGGCTGCGGGCTGAGGTACGGCGCACCGCCCACCTCTGCAAGGCCGATCTGGTCACCCAGATGGTCTATGAGTTTCCCGAGTTGCAGGGGGTGATGGGGGCGGACTATGCCCGCCGGCAGGGGGAAAGCGACCAGGTGGCCCAGGGCATTGCTGACCACTATGCCCCCCACCCCACCACCATCACCGGGGCTGTGGTGGGTCTGGCGGATCGCTTGGATACCCTGGTGGGGCTATTCCATTTGGGACGCATCCCCAGCGGTTCTTCGGATCGCTTTGCCCTCCGCCGCGCCGCCAATACGGTGATCCAAATCCTCTGGGAGCGGCAGTGGCGCCTGTCTCTGCTCGAAAGCCTAGAACTAGCCCGCCAAGCCTACGGGATCCCGGTGGTTCCGGAGTCGTTGTTGGAGTTTTTTGGGCAGCGGCTGCGGACTTTGCTCCAGGATGAGCGGGGGTTTGCCTACGATCTGGTCAATGCGGTGCTGCCGGAAACCGACGCCCCCCTGCGGCAGCAGGCCCTGGCCGATCCCCTCCAACTGTTGGAGCGGGCCCAAACCCTCCACCACTGGCGACAAAGCGGCTTGCTGGCCCAGGTCTATGCCGCCGTCACCCGCTGCGTGCGCCTGGCCAACCAGGGATCCCTAGGGCTAGAGGTCTGGGATCCCCAGGGGGTGGTGGATCGGTTGAGCCAGCCGGCGGAGGAAGCGCTTTTCCGGGCCTGTCGGGCTTTGGCTGCCACCATGGGGGATTTGGAAGCTTTGGGGCAGGCCTTGGTGCAGTTGGCACCGGTCGTGGAGCAGTTTTTCCAGGAGGTATTAGTGATGGATCCCGATCCCCAGCTGCGGCAGCAGCGCCTCAATTTGCTGGGTATTATCCGTAATCACAGCCGTCGCCTTGGCGATTGGCTAGCCTTAGTGATGTAAGGGGAGGATGGCATGACCCAAGCTCGCTCTGCCTCCATGCGCCATTTTCTGGCTATCGAAGACCAGCAGCAACGGCGGGTGGTGCAACTGGTGGATGCCACCTACGCCTGCGGTCGGGATCCCAGCAACAGCATTGTTTTGACCCATGAGAGCATCTCTCGCCAGCATGCGATTTTGATGCGGGTGCCTGTGAGTGCCATGGATATTCGCTATCGGATTTTGGACGGCAACCTGACCGGTACCCCTAGCCTCAACGGCATTACCGTCAACGGCGTCCGCTGCAGCAGCCATGATCTCGCCGATGGGGACGAGATCGTCTTTGCCGGGGTGGTGACAGCTCGCTACTACCGCCGCCCTCTCTCGGATCAAGAGTTTAGAGATGCTACAGAATTGATCGTCCGCCGCAGCATTCGCCTCGATCCACTGGATAATGTTGCCACCGTGTTGCGGGATCCCTGATGCATGCCTTGACTCAGCAGCTTCACCCCCTGATCCAAGCCCTAGCCCAGGGGATTGTTAGTTTGTGGCAGGAGGCTTTTCCCTTGGCTCCCTACCCTTTGCCTGCGGATTTGGGCTTGGTGGAAGGGCATCTGGAAGGGGAGAAGCTGTGGATCAGTAATCAATGCTACCAAGCCCCGCCCTTCCGCAAACTGCACCTAGAACTGGCGCGGGCGGGTGCCGGGCTAGACATACTCCACTGCGTTATGTTCCCCGATCCCCACTTTGACCTGCCCCTGTTTGGCTGCGACCTGGTGGGGGGTCGGGGGCAGATCAGCGCCGCCATCGTTGACCTCTCCCCTGTCCGGGGATCCCTACCGCCTGCCTATGGGGTTGTGTTGTCAGGGTGGGAGGAGCGCCGCCGAGGTTTTCAGCAGCCCCGTCCCCTGCCGCCCTGGGGAGAGATCTTTTCCCCCTATTGCCTGTTTATTCGGCCCCAGGGGGAGCAGGAGGAACAAGCCTTTTTGGAGCTATTGCTGGACTATTTGCGTCTGCACATCCGGTTAGCCCTTCAGGCAGACAAGATCCGAGATCCCCAGATTGTGGCTGAGATTTGGGCTGGTCAGGAGCGTTACTGTAGGCAGCAACAACAGAATGACCGCACCCGCCGCGTTCTGGAGAAAGCCTTTGACCCCGCTTGGGCCGACCGTTACATGACCACCGTTCTGTTTGACCTACCCCCTCAAGGTATCACCGCCGAGTTCTGAGCAGGGTTGAGGGGAGTTGACATTTCACGCTGGTTGAAATAAAAGATTAAGCTGCTTTCTCAATACCCAATAAATACCAGAACTTTCCTAGGCAAGTATTCAGAAACCA
>JAUQVP010000115.1:0-4900 GCA_039794745.1 Thermostichales cyanobacterium HHBFW_bins_127
GGGCCTGTCCCTCAAGATGAGCGGCAGCAGATTTTAGCAATGGTTAAGGGTTGGCGGCAGGGTCTGGGCAGACTCACAATAAAGAAAGTAATGGAGGAAAAGCCTATGCGTGCTCTGCTTGCCACCTTAGTAATTGGGAGCGTGCTGTTGCCAGGGATCCCGCCGGTGCTGGCCCAGCAGCAGTTTCAATTGCGCACCCTCCAACTGCAGCAGGGAACCGTTATCCCCACCACCAGTGCTGCCGGCGATGAACCCCTCTACTTTGCCAACGACACGGTGCAGAATGCCAGTTTTGTTGTTTCCCAGCCGATTTATGATGGGGCCGGGCGTCTGGTGATCCCGGCGGGGAGTGTGATTTCTGGGCAAATGCAGCCGGTGCAGGGGGGTTTGCGCTTTGTGGCTTCCTTCCTGACCATCAACAATCGCTCCTACAGCATTCGCGCCACTTCCCCCCTGCTCCACGATGAAAAAGACCCCCGCCATACCACCGCCCAAGCCACGGTGGAAGATGCCATTATCGGTGGGGCAGCGGGGGCAATCCTGGGGGCACTCACGGGTGGGGTGACCACCTCCAATGTCATCGGTGGGGCGGTGGCCGGGGTGGTGGTGGGCAATGTCACCGCCCCCCAGGTGGTGGTGATCCGTCCCGGGCAAATCGTCAATGTCACCCTGGAAGCGCCAGTGCGTTTCTAGCCGGCTTGACAAGGGAAAAGCCCTCTCGATAGATTAATAAAGCGTCACATTGGGGCATCGCCAAGCGGTAAGGCAGCGGGTTTTGGTCCCGCCATTCGGTGGTTCGAATCCATCTGCCCCAGTTGTCCTTAGTTTTGAGCCAAGCTGCTTGTCCTGAGAACTCGGCTCAGGCTGGGTTAAAATAACTATAAAGATTTCTGAATCAGCCTGTGACCCTTTCGACTCCTGTTGCCAGTCCTTCTGCGGATGGGATCCCTGTTGTGGCGGCGGTGGAAATGCAGGGGGTGGGCAAGCGGTTTGGCCAACGCTGGGTGGTGAAGGATTTGCAGCTGACGATCCCGCGGGGACAGATGTTTGCTCTTTTGGGCCCGAATGGGGCGGGGAAGTCCACGACGATTCGCATGGCAACTACCCTGACGGCACCTACCACGGGGACGATTCGGGTGCAAGGCTATGATGTGGTGAAGCAGCCGTTGCAGGTGCGCCGCTGTATTGGGGTGGTGGTGCAGCCCCTGAGTGTGGATAATGACCTGACCCTTTGGGAAAACTTGGAGTTCCATGGGCGGTTGCATCATCTGCCCAATCCCTTGCGCCAGGAGCGGATTGAGCAGTGGTTGCGCTATGTGGAGCTGGCGGATCGCCGTCATGATTTGGTCAAAACCCTCTCGGGGGGGATGAAGCGGCGCTTGCAAATTGCCCGGGCTTTGCTGCATCAGCCGGAGGTGCTGTTTTTGGATGAACCAACGGTGGGGCTGGATCCCCAAGCACGCCGCTTGCTCTGGGATATTATTCGCGATCTGAACCGACAGGGGATGACGATCATTCTCACCACCCACTATATGGATGAGGCGGAGTCCCTCTGTGAGCAGGTGGGGATTATTGATGGGGGGCAGTTGATTGCCCTGGGTAGTCCGCAGGAGTTGCGGCAGCGGTTTGGGGAGGCGGTGCTGGTGCGACCAGGAGGGGATGGCACCCGCAGTGCCTATCAGTTTTTCCCTACCCTGGCGGCAGCTAATCAGTATCTGGATGGGCTGGCGGATAAAACGGGGATGCTGATCCGCCCCTCCAATCTGGAAGATATTTTTGTGCAGTTGACGGGGCGGGGGCTGGATTAGATGGCAGCGGTTCTGCTGATTCTGGCACCGGGGTTTGAGGAGATTGAGGCGGTGGCAACGATGGATATTCTCCGCCGCGCTAACCTGGATCTAACGGTGGCAGCCCTGACGCCATCACTGCTGGTCACCGGTAGCCATGCCATCACTATCCAAGCCGACACGACCCTAGATCAGGTGCTCAAAACGGCTCCCCCACCGGCGCAGCGCTTCCAAGCCCTGGTGCTGCCGGGAGGACCAGGTACCCAAACTCTCCATCAGGATCCCAGGGTGGGGGAGTTGTTGGGGCAGTTTGCGGCGGCGGAGCGGCTGTTGGCGGCTATTTGTGCAGCACCAACGGTGCTGGCGGCCCAGGGCTTGCTGGCAGACCACGCGGCAACCACTTATTTCGATCCCGATGCCTATCGGCAGGGGACGATGGGTCTGCCTACGGGGCCAATTGGGGAGTACCGCCTGGATGCGGTGGTGGTTTCCGGATCCCGCATCACCAGTCGCGGGGCAGGGACGGCGGTGGCTTTTGCCCTGACCCTGGTCGCTCAGCTGGTGGGGATCCCGGAGGCGGAGCGGATTGCCAAGGGGATCCATGCGGTGTGGACCTATCCGGGGTAGTGGCTATGCCTGTGCCTCGTCCCTATGGCACTTGGCCATCGCCGATCACGGCAGCTCAGGTTGCTCAGGCGGGTCTGCGTCTGGGACAACTGCTGTGGGATCCCCCTTATTTGTATTGGACGGAGGGACGCCCCTGGGAGCAGGGGCGCTCGGTGCTGATGCGTTGGCACGGCTCGGGATCCCCTGAGGAGGTGTTGCCGTCGGGGTTTTCGGTGCGCAGCCGGGTGCATGAGTATGGGGGTGGGGCGTTTGCGGTGGCTGAGGGGCAGGTGGTGTTTAGCCAGGATGCTGATCAGCGCTTGTACCGGTTTTCTGAGCAGGATCCCGAGCCACTGCCGCTGACGCCCTTGGGCTGCCGCTATGGGGATGGTTGTTTGCATGGGGGGTATTGGATTGGTATCCGGGAAGACCACCGTGGCCCAGAAGTGGTCAATACCTTGGTGCGGGTGGCTTTGGATGGCTCCGATCAGACCGGTGGTGGCCAGATTCTTCAGGATGGTCACGATTTTTTCAGCTCCCCCCGCCTCAGTCCCCAAGGGGATCTGGCCTGGATCAGTTGGGACCACCCGGCTATGCCCTGGGACAGTAGCTACCTCTGGGTCGCTCGCTATGACCCAATCTCGGGATCCCTGAGTTCAGTGCGGTTGATTGCCGGTGGGCCAGAGGAATCAGTGCAGCAACCCCGCTGGACAGCTTCTGGGCAGTTGTGTTTTCTTTCCGATCGCTCCGGCTGGTGGAACCTCTATGCTTGGGATCCCGAGGGGGGGGTGAGATGTCTTTATGAGTGTGAGGGGGAGTTTGGTGTGCCCCCTTGGGTTTTTGGGCAATCGACGTATTGTTTGCTGTCGGAGAGGGAGTTGCTGGCTAGCTATAGCCAAAATGGTTTTGCCCATCTGATCCGTCTGGATTGGGTTACGGGTCAGGTGACTCCTATTGAGATGGCAGAGACCGGCTTGGAGCAACTGCAAGGGTCGGGCAATCAGGTTTTTTGCCTAGGGGGATCCCCGACCCAGCCGTGGCGGTTATTGGCTTTGGATCTGGAGACGGGGGCTTGGCAGGTGTGGCGGGCTGCTGAGTCTTTGGGGGTGGGGGCGAGTTATTGTGCTTTGCCGCGGTCGGTTGCCTTTCCTAGTGCTGGGGGGCGAACGGCCTATGGATATTATTACCCACCCACCCATCCCGAGTATGAGGGGTTGCCGGGGGAGCGGCCGCCCTTGTTGGTCAAGACCCACGGGGGGCCCACGGCGGCTGCCAGTCCGGTATTGCAGTGGGGGATTCAGTATTGGACGAGTCGGGGTTGGGCTGTTTTTGATGTCAACTATGGGGGTAGCAGTGGCTATGGGCGCGCCTATCGGCAGCTTTTGCGGGGGCAGTGGGGGATTGTGGATGCGGAGGATGTGGTTTATGGTTGTCGCTGGTTGGTGGAGCAGGGGCTAGCGGATCCCGAGCGGCTGGTGATTTCCGGGGGTAGTGCTGGGGGCTATACGACCTTAGTGGTTTTGACCTTTTATGGGGAGTTTCGGGCGGGTGCCAGCTATTACGGGATTGGGGACTTAGAAACCTTAGCCCGGGATACCCACAAATTTGAGGCCCATTACTTGGACAGTTTGGTCGGGCCTTATCCGGCTGCTGAGGAGATCTATCGGCAGCGCTCCCCTATCCACCATGTGGATAAGCTGTCTTGCCCGGTGATTTTTTTTCAAGGCCTAGAAGACCGAGTTGTCCCCCCTAACCAGGCAGAAGCCATGGTCGCTGCCCTCCAAGCCAAAGGGATCCCGGTGCGGTATGTGACTTTTGCTGGGGAGGGTCATGGGTTTCGGCAGGGGAGTACGATTCAGACCTGTTTGGAAGCCGAGCTAGAGTTTTACCGGCAGGTTTTGGGGATAGGGGAGTCGAGTTAGTGGGGGGATTCGTATTCAAATATCTGCATGCGTTGGTCGGGGTGGGTGAGTTTGAATTCCCCTTCTAGGATTCCGAATGGGTAGGTGGAGTTGTCTGAGGGGAACTGGAGTTCACCGGTGTAGCCTGAGATTTCCCCTGAGATGTAATTTTGGTTGAGGATTTTGAGTTGGACAGGGCTTTCATCGGCCGTATTCCAATAGAGGATTTTGGCGATTTTATGGGTTATTTCATAGTGAACTTGAATCCATTCGCTGACTATGGCGGGACGGAAGCCATCATTGCGATAGAGGACGATTTGCGTTTCGGATGCGGAGGCTAGTGTTGGTTTGGTTTCAGGCTTTGGGGCTGGCCGGCAACCAAAAAACAAAGTAGCAGCGAGGACAGGGGAGAAGAGATGCACTATTTTCATAACGTCTGTGCAGGCATAAGAACCATTTGATCAGAACATAGCCTAATGATTCCAAGGTCCCAATCCCCCTCTCCCGCTCTGGGAGAGGGGCCAGGGGTGAGGGATGAGTTTCAGTCTCCAGATCTTGACAACTGCATCAGACCCGTCCCCTTGCGGGGAAAAGAGGGTGGGAAAC
>JAUQVP010000116.1:0-4730 GCA_039794745.1 Thermostichales cyanobacterium HHBFW_bins_127
CTGCCCACGCTTGCTCATACCAAAGCCCTATGGCTTCGATAACCGTTAGCCCTGCATAGCAGGCAGCCCCTAACCCCCCATATTCAAGGGTCTTGGGATCCAAGCTCAGGACTTTTTCCAAAACCCAATTAATCAGAGCAGCCTTAGTTTCGAGCAGGTAGGACTGGGAAAATTGCTCGAGCTGCTGGTGGTTTTTGAGGGTCAACCAAAGGGCGATTGCTGTTGTAGCCATTAGACCGGCAACAAAAGACTTATAGATGACAATCATCACTAAGCCAATGGGGCGCTTTTTAAGCATCTCTAGACAGCCCTTAGGATCCACATCTCGGCTAAAACTAGCTCCAAAAATCTATCTGCCCCCATCAATCATGTGACCTAATAGCTTACATCCCTAGAATGGCCCTAGAATGGATTGATTTAGGGGAGGGCTGCCTCAGGTTCGCGCAAATCATAAACTTGCCCATCAAAAAGAATGTGGGTAATCCCCCGCTCACATAGGGCCGAACGCACCATAAATAGCCATTCCCCAGGAAAGTCGATCACCCGGTACCCAGGACTGCTGCCCCGCCGAATCACTTCCGAAAATCGCCGCGCCACTCGGTGACTATCAAATAAGGGCAAGGTGCGCAGATGATGCAAACTAACAGGCAAAATCCCAGCATGATCAAAATCCTTCAGAGGCCGGGTGGTCAACTCCTGAAACCGATCAATCACCGCATAGCATTTCTCCGGCGGATCCAAATCATCCAAGTTCAAAACCTCCCACGTCGCCACATCCTCAGCAACGGCATCCCCAAGGGCTATGTCCTCTTCTTCCTCCTCCTCAGGCTCTTCCTCCTCCTCTTCAAAGTCCGTCAGATCATCTTCGGGATCCCCGGGAATGGGGTGGTCCTTGAATTCGTCTTGCAGGGCGGCGGCTAGCTCAGCCTCCTCCTCCATGGCAGGCTCAATTAGGGGATCCGGTGCTGCTGCCACTTGCTCAGGTGCCTCGGGCGCGGCGCTAACTTCAGCTTCCGTGACTTTGCCGGTCGCAAATAGGGGCAGGGAGGATTTTTTGCGGGTCCGCTTGCTGGCTGTAATCAAGCTGTAATCTTCTGGGCTAAACAAGTCCTTGAGCAGGCGCTGCATCGTGCTGACGCTAACCTGGTACTGGTCTGCTAGTTGGGCAATCGTCACCTCCGGATCCCGATACTGCTCGGCGATGGCGGCTCGGTCCTGGTCGGAGAACTTGCTGCGCATAGGGGAAGCCATTGAGCTTGAGTAGACCTATATTAGCAGGGATCCCGAAGCCGGATTTTTGCTAGCGGGACCTTATCATTGGGACCATGAAACCTTTATTCACTATTGCTCCTGAGAGACTGTTGGGGCTTTTGCAGGCCCACAGTTACGGCCTTAGCCGATGTTCGCTCCCGTCCTTACAGCCGTCAGATGGGAATCGGGCCAAGCTGAGATAAAGAGAGCAGCCCAGTCGAGTTTCCGATAGAATATCCGGCCCATGGTAGCGGGATCTGGGTTTATCGGCGGGAATGTATTGACAGTACAAATCCGACTGAACTGTATGGAAATACTGCTGGGCTTTGGCAAGAGCTCCCCGTTGAAACGAGAAGTCCGCCCTCCATCTGAGCTGTGTTGACTCAACGAAAATGGGTCTCGGGAGTTGGGGATTTGGTGCTTTTAAGATTTACCCTAGAAAAAAGCTGCAGCATTGTCCCCAATATTCTCTCCGGCCATCCCCTCAAGGAACCGGCCTCCCTGTGTTCCAATGAAAAGGGAGGAAATCGGAGTTGAGGCTATGGTGGATCGGCCGTTGGTCATCGGGGGGCGGGTGTTTCACTCCCGTTTGATCGTGGGAACGGGTAAGTACCGCACCCCAGAGGAAATGCAGGCAGCCATTGCCGCTAGCGGGGCAGAAATGGTAACGGTGGCCATCCGACGGGTGCAGTTGCAAAGCCCAGGGCATGTGGGCCTGATGGAAGCTCTAGATTGGTCCCGCTACTGGCTCCTACCCAATACCGCCGGCTGCCAAACCCCAGAAGAAGCCCTACGGGTGGCCCGCCTCGGGCGCGAAATGGCCCAAGCTGTCCTCGGACAAACCGATAATACTTTCGTCAAACTGGAGGTAATCCGGGATCCCCGCTACCTGCTGCCAGATCCCATCGGTACCTATGAGGCGGCCAAGCAACTGATCGCCGAAGGCTTTACGGTGCTGCCCTATATCCACGCCGACCCCCAATTGGCCCTGCGACTGCAGGAGATTGGCTGCGCAACGGTCATGCCCCTGGGATCCCCGATTGGGTCGGGGCAGGGGCTACGCAATTACGACAATATCCGCCTGATTGTGGAGCAAAGCCAGGTGCCGGTGATTGTGGATGCCGGGATCGGGGTGCCCTCGGAAGCGGCTCAGGCCATGGAATTGGGGGCCGATGCCCTGCTGATCAATACGGCCATTGCCCAGGCGGGGGATCCCGTGGGGATGGCGGCGGCGATGCGCCTGGCCACCGAGGCGGGGCGATTGGCTTATTTAGCGGGGCGGATCCCGATCAAGCCCCTGGCCAGCCCCAGTTCTCCCATGGAAGGACGCATTGGCGATCCGGAACAGCCCCTAGTGGTGCCGGGCTAATTGGCGGCGGGCTTCAAACAGGGCGATGGCAACGGCATTGGCCAGATTCAGGCTGCGCACGGGCCCATCGATGGGAATATGGACCGAGGGATGGGCAGCTAGGATCCTTTCCCCCAGCCCCCGGGTTTCGCTGCCAAACACCAAGTAATCGTCTGCCTGGTAGGCAATTTCCGTGTAACAATGGGATCCCTGCACCTCGAAGCACCAGAGGCGCCGGTGGGGGTGTTGGCTGAGGAAGGCTTCCCAGGAGGGATAGCGGTAGAGTTCTACGGCTTGCCAATAGTCCAGCCCAGCCCGTTTCATCTGTCGATCCGTCAGCCGAAACCCTAAAGGTTCCACCAAGTGCAGGGGGGTGCGGGTGGCAGCACAGGTTCTGGCGATATTGCCTGTATTGGCCGGGATTTCCGGGTGCACCAGGACAACATGCATAGCCGCTAGAAGGGGGTGTCCACAAAGCCGATTTCCAGCAGTTGCTGATAGGCCATCCGTCCCAACTCCCGGGTCGGCCCTTGGCTGGCAATCACCTGCACCAGTTGTCCCACTGCTTCTTCGGGACGATTGGCCGCCCGATAGACAATCCCCAGATCATAGGCAGACCGGTCCCGTTTTTCTGCCGCTTCCCGAGCCAGATTGCGCTGGGCTTCCGAGATTTGGTTTTGGATCCCGGCAAAACTGCGACTCAATTGCTGATGGTAGTTGGAGCGCTGGTTGTAGGCATCAAAGGCGGCCTTGAGTAACTCAATGGCTTGGTCGTAGTTTTGCGCTTGTAGCGCTGCCTCGGCCTGTTGAGTCAGTTGCTCCGCCCGCTGAAAACTCAGAGGATTGGTGGGTTGCTCCAGGGCCTTGAGGGATTGGGGGTCAACCACAGAAGTTTGGGCATAGACAGGCAGCACCAAAGTCATCACCAGGGCAACCAGCACCAAAAAACGGTTGAGCCAACGCATGAGCAGTCCCAAATTCAGTGTCAGAAGAATTGTAACGAATAAGGATCCCCACCAACAGGGTGCAAGGCGCAACTAGGCAAAAGAACTAGGGATCCCCCAAGCTGCCTTAGGAAAGCTAAACTGCCAAACGGCTCTGGCTGCGGATCCAGCCATTGACCGTAAAGCGACTGTCGGCAAACTGACCACTAGGACAGCGCACCTCCAGCACCTCGTGTAAATAACGACTCAAGAAAAAAACAATCCGATTGTGGGCCGGCTCCACCAAGGTAGAACTACGCGCCCCAACATAATAATTATTCTCAATTTTGGTATCAAAAATCCTTAACTCTCCCCCCTCAAATCCCTTGGGATCCCGATGGAAATAATAAACATAGGTAAACACCCGTGTTGCAGTGGGTGGGCTGCCGTTGTCATTATGAACCTTATAATAATTGCCGTGATTATGGGCTGTTAGCTGGGCTTCAATCTCAGCAATCCTAAAATTAGGGATCCCTAGAATGCCCATGACTTCGGGCATGACCCGTTGGATATGGTCTAGGATTTTGCTACAGAGGGGCATTTGGGCAAAGTTGGGTAGAAACAGGGACTGGCGATAGTTTTGCTCTTTGGTTGTGACTCCTGTAGGGACAAAGTGGGGCTGTTCTTGCAGGGTCAAGTCCAGTAACTCTTTCACTAACTCTGCCGGCAGAAAATCATCAATGCAGACAAATTGAGAAGGGAGGGATCCCGGCTCTGGGCTAGTGGAAACCTGCCTTGTGATCCGGGGCAGGGGGGGAGGAGGGGATTGGGGGCGAGTGATGGACCAAAAACCGGGGGCATGGGGCACAGGAGCACAATAGAAATTGCGCCAAGAAAAGCCCTGAGGGGATATTTTTTCAGGCTCGAGATCCAGCAACTGACTCAGCTCCGGCAGGGTTAGCCAAAACTGCTGATCCACCGCCACCTGCACCCGCATCATCCGCTCAATCCCATCCACCATAATCCAGGGATCCCAATGCTGTTCTGACTGTAGCGATCCCCGGTGATGGATTCAAGCCAAAGAGGAGATTAAACTCCTGTAAACCCTTATCCCGGCAGCAAAGCAGCGGTTAAGCTAGGGGGTAAACCCTGTTCAGCAAGCCGCCATGACGGATCAAGAAATAGCCGCCTATATCCAGAAAGCCCTC
>JAUQVP010000117.1:0-4651 GCA_039794745.1 Thermostichales cyanobacterium HHBFW_bins_127
AGTAACCGCTACCGGGTTGTCCGTACCCTGGGGTCAGGGGGGTTCAGCCAGACCTATTTGGCCCGGGATAGCCAGCGCCCTGGGCATCCCTTTTGTGTGGTCAAGCAACTGACCCTGAGCGGCACGGATCCGGAATCTCTCAATTTGACCCGCAAACTGTTTCATCGGGAGGCAGAAAGCCTAGAAAAGTTGGGGCGACACTCCCAGATTCCTCAGCTTTTGGCCTACTTTGAGGAAGGGGACAAGTTTTACCTGGTGGAAGAATATATCGAAGGCAAGCCCCTGAGTCAGGAAATGGATCAGGGTCGTTTTTCTGAGGAGCAGGCAAAGCAAATTTTGCTGGATCTACTGCCGGTGCTGGCTTTTATCCATGAAAATCAGATCATTCACAGTGATATTAAGCCGGACAATATCATTCGCCGCACCTCGGATCAAAAATTAGTCTTGATTGATTTTGGCGCCGTCAAACACCTCCAACCCAACAATGCCGCTAAACGCCATACCGTTGCCCTAGGCACCATCGGCTATGCCCCCGTGGAACAGTACACCGGTCAACCCCAGCTCAACAGCGACATCTACGCCTTGGGGATGGTGGTGATTGAGGCCCTGACCGGCATGCAACCCACCCAAATTGTCCACAACGACCAAGGGGAACTGGATTGGGAAAAACACCTGCCCCAGCCCCTCTCCCCCTCCTTTGCCAGTATTCTGCGGCAAATGGTGCGGGTTTATTTTTCCCAACGCTACCAAACCGCCAATGAAGTGCTGGCGGATCTGCAAGCCGGGGCTATTGCCGAAGACAAAACCAATCAAGCCAATGGCACCAATCTAGAGGCTGCCCTCGGCCTATCCCTGAAAATGCCCACCATCCTCACCTGGATCCGCCAACCCCGGCAAATCTGGGGCCTGGTAGGGGGATCTTTGCTGGTGTTGGGGGTGTTGGTGGGGGGACAGGCCTGGAAATGGCGCCTAGACAGTGCCGTGGCTCAGGAGCGCTTCGGCTTCGGCATCCGCCAAACCCAACTGGATCAGTGGCAAACTGCCGCCCAAGCCTTCCAACAGGCCCTGCAACGGCTGCCCCTCTTCCCCCAAGCGCGGGTCGCCCTGCAACAAGCCCAACAACACCTGCAATCCCTGGAACAACGCATCCAAACCAATCGCCAACAATTGCAAGCCTCCCCCCGCGCCATCCAAGCCCGCCTCGATCTAGCCGTCGCCCTCTACCAAAAAGGGGATCCCGAGGCGGCCTCTACGGAACTGAGTACGGCTCTAGCCTTTAGTCCCGGCAATCCCCAGATTCTCTACCACCTCGGGCGGGTGCAGGCCCTGCAACAGCAATGGACCCAGGCGGAAACCAGCTACCGCCAGGCCATTCAGCGAGATCCCAGTCTCACGGAGGCCTATGTGCATTTGGGGTTGGCGCTGCTAGGGCAAGGGCAGGCGGACAAAACCCAAGAGGCCGTCGCGGTGTTGCAGCAGGCAGTGGCTCTCAGCCCCGGCAATCCCCATCCCCACTACGTTCTCGGACAAGCCTACAGCCGCCTCGCCGATTGGCCCAATGCCCTCGACCACTACTTGATGGCCCTCAGTCTCAGCCCCATCTACCAGCGCCAGCACCACAGCCTCGGCTACGGCCTCTACGAGCGCTCCCAAACTGCCAAGGCCCGCACCACCCTGCGCCAACGCCTGCAGGAGCATCCCAACTCCCCAGCCCTGCACTTCCACCTGGGACAAACCTACCTGGCCGACCGGGATCCCCAGGGGGCGCGGCGAGCCTTCCAGGAGGCCCTCCAACAGGACCCCAACTTTGTTCCGGCTCTGGTAGCCCTTGGCAGCCTGGAGCGGGAAGCCCAACGTTGGTCTGCCGCCATCGACCGCCTCAATCAAGCCGTAGAACGGGATCCCGCCAATGCCAACGCCCGGCGGGAATTGGGGCTGGCCCTCCTGGGGCGAGCTGTGGCGGAGGGGGGGAGTGTGGAGGCAGCGGTCAGCCAGTTGCGCAATGCTGTGAACCGTAACCCCAACGACCCCCGTTCCCGCCAAGCCCTGGCCCTCGCCCTAGTTCAACAGCAGCAAGAGCGCGCCGCCATCGAACAACTGCAGCACGCCGTTCGTCTCAACCCCGATGCCAGCGACAGCCGTGCCCAACTAGCCCTACTGCTTGCCGAGCAAGCACAAACCCAAGCCGCCCAAGCCCAACTCACCCAAGCCCTCAGCCGCGATCCCGGCAATCCCACAGCCCATCTTGCCGCCGCCAGCCTAGCTGCCTCCCAGGGCAACGTCGAGCAAGCCCTGACCCAAGCGGAAACCGCCGCCCAACTCGAGCGCACAGCCCCCAGCCGCGCCGATCTCACCCAGACCCTAGTGCAGAGCCAAGCTGCCCAAGGACTCTACCAAAACGTGGCCCAGCAGCAGGGGCAGCCCCAACGCACCCCACCCCCCACCCTGACTCGGGATCCCCGTCCTAGTGCGGTTTTGAGTCAGATGAATCGGGATCAGCTAGCCCCCCCGCCCTCCCCTGCCGTTCGCAACCTGCGGGGTCCCCTTTTGGACATCCTTGGCACCAGCGTTGTGGCTATGGCTGTGATTTACTTTGTCGGCATCATTGGGGTGGGTGCGGTGTGGGGATTGCAGACCGCCGGGGTTTTGCCCCCTAGCGTCAACGAAAAGCAGTGGCGGGCTGCCAAACACTGCCGCAAAGGCATTGCCCTGGTCCAGGAAGAAAAATGGGCTGAAGCCATCTGGGAGTTCAAAGCGGCCCTCAAACTCAACCCCAACCTGGCCGTTGCCCACTACTACTTAGGGCAATGTTGGCTCCAGCGGGGTGTTTTAGACGACGCCATCACCAGCTTTTGGGTAGTCAAGAACCTGGTTCCCAACTTCCAGGAAGTCAACGCCCACTTAATTCGCGCCCTTTTGCAACTGGCCCGCCAACTGATGGACAAACGGGAATTTGAAGCGGCCGTCGAAAAATACCGCTTTGTCCTCAGCCTTTACGGGGAGGATGACCCCGCCCGGGCCACCGCCCACTATCATCTTGGGGAAGCCCTGGTGTTGACCAAAAACTCCCTCAGCGTCGATGCGGGCATCCAGGAACTGCAAACCGCCATCCAGATCAACCCCCGCTACCTGCAAGCGCACCTGGGCCTGATCAACGCCTACTTCCAGAAACGGGACTACAAAGCTGCCCTGGCCGCGGCCCAGCGCCTGCTCAACCTGGATCCCGACAATCCGGAAGCTGCCCTGCTGATGGCCAAGAGCCTGTACTGGCAAGGGCAACTGCAAACCGCCATCCAACAGTTCACCAGCCTTGCCAACCAACACCCTGGGCTGAGTGAAGGGCGGGTTTATCTGGCCCTCGCCCTGATGCAAACCGGTCAGCTCAACCGGGCCAGAATGGAACTGACCACCGTCCTCAGCATGGATCCCAAACATCCCTTGGGGCTATTTGCCATGGCCTGGCTCCTGGCCCTAGAGGGGGACCTGGAAGAGAGTAGCCGGAAATGCGAGCTGGCCCTGCGCTACAATGGCCGCCTTGCTCCCGCCCTAGCTTTGCAGGGGCTGCTCCACCTGGAGCAAAAACGCAAAGACGCCAAAGGGCAGCGTTTTATTCAGCACCGCAGCGTGGATTTGTCCCAGGTCAAATTTGAGACCGCCATCAAAGCCGACCTCCACTGCCCGGAAGCCCACTACGGTCTTGGGGAGATTGCCCGTCTGAAACGGGAATACGTCCACGCCATCGATAGCTATAGCAATGCCATCAAAAGCAACGGCAGCTACACCGCCGCCCATTTCAAACTGGCGGTGGTTTTCTATAAACTGGGCAACTATAGCCGCGCCATTGAGGAGCTGCAGACGGTGCTCTCCCTCTACCCCGACCACCCGGAAGCCGGGCAACTTCTGCGCAAATCCATGGCCGGTCAGGCCAGCCGCAACGACTATAGCACGGGCATCGAGGATGCCTCTGTGGATCAGTTCACCACCGTTGCCCAAACTTTTGCCTAAACTGACTGGACAAGCGCACCCCCCTCCAGTATCATGGCGATCCCATTCCTCCCCTACCTTTGCACCTTATGAAGTTTCTTTGCTATAATCCCTGCCATATCCCCAGTTTTGTAAAGTTTTGTCACCAAGGTCATCCTTTTTCTCAGGAAACCCATCAGACTACTAGCACGTGAGACTGCCTATGCAAAAGCCGCTTACCCTGGAAGAGTATCTCCTTGCCGCTGGCATTTTGAATGGTCAGCAGTTGGCTGTGGCGCAGCGACTGCAGCAGCGCCAGCATGGGCCGTTGTTGATGATCCTGTTGCAATTGAGCTTTATTACGGTGGAGCAGTTCGACAGCCTGATCAACATTGACTTTGCCCCTAGTTTATTCTGAGCAGGCTTGCGCGTTCTCTCTCGCTCAGCTACGGGTTTTGCCGGGGGATCCCCGGCGGTTTTTTTGGTTATTATCACCTATGGGCTAGGAAGGAGACCCGATTGAAGACGTTGCTTGCGCCTGATTGCTGTCATGTCCTGAGCAATGGCATGACGGTAATTGTCAAATCCATGCCGGTCACTGAAGTGGTTGCCGTTGATGTGTGGATCAAAACGGGATCCCGGCATGACCCGGCTTGGGGTTGGGGGATGAGTCATTTTCTTGAGCACA
>JAUQVP010000118.1:0-4259 GCA_039794745.1 Thermostichales cyanobacterium HHBFW_bins_127
GGGGACAAAAACTTGCCGCCGATGTCATCCATTATCTTCAGCAGCAAGGATTTGCTTGAGCAGGGGTTTATAATCCTTGCTATCATAACAACGGCCAATGCGTTCAAGCCGATTTACTGTTCCAACGGCTCCCATAATCCCCGGCTATGGGTTTTCCAACCCTCAACCTGACAATCAATGGTCGTCCCGCTAAAGCCTTGGGTCGCTGCTTCGACGGCCTCGTTACTCACTCACCCATCCACCTGATCCAAGACCGGGATCCCGAGCGGTTCTTGCTGCGGGTGCTGGCGGGGATCCGTTGTCAGGCCACTTTGGTGCTGGCCAATCCCGACTGGCAAGCCCAGGAACAGCAGCAGTTGAGGAGTTTTTTAGCTGCTTTGCCCCCCCACCCCAGTCCCACCATCTATATCCCTACCGGTGGCAGCACCGGCGCCCTCAAGTGGATCCCCCATACTTTGGAAACCCTATTTGCCGCTGCCCGGGGGTTTGTGGCTTGGTACCGGCCGCTGCATACGGTGGTGGTGCTGCCCCCCTACCATGTCAGTGGCTTGATGCCCCTGTTCCGCACTTGGCTGACCCAGGGATCCCTGACGGTCTTGAGCTGGCAGGCTTTTTTGACGCAGCCACCGAATCTGACGGCAGCCAGCCTTTCTCTGGTTCCCACCCAACTGCAGCGGCTATTGCGGCATCCTGCTTGGGTGGAGCGGTTGCGGGCGGCTGAGCAGATTTTGATCGGGGGGGCGCCCCTCTGGCCGGCCTTGCGGCAGCAATGTTTGGACTTGGGGATCCCCATTGCCCTCAGTTATGGCATGACGGAGACGGCGGCGGCGGTGGCGGTGATCCCCCCTGATCAGATGCACCAGGAGGGCTATACTCCCCTGCCCCATGGGCGCCTTGAAGTGGATGGGGAGGGGCGAATTGTTATCTACAGTGCTGCTATTCCTGGGGGGGTACATCGCAGTGATGACCGCGGTGCCTGGGATCCCCAAGGTCGGTTGTTGTGGCAGGGGCGGATCGGGCAGTGGGTCAACACGGGCGGGGAAAAAGTCCTGCCCGCTGAGGTGGAAGCCTTGATTTGGCAAAGCCGGCTGGTGGAGGACATTTGGGTGGGCGGGATCCCGGATCTGGAGTGGGGGGAGCGGTTGATTGCCATTTATGTGGGGGATCCTGGCGTGGAGGGGCGGTTGCGGGGGTATGTGCGGCAGCACCTTGCTGCTTACAAGTGTCCCAAGGATTGGTATCGGGTGGTGGCAATTCCGCGTCAGGGGGCTGGGAAGGTTAACCGGCGGGAGTTGTTGCGGCAGGCGGGCATTGCAACTTTACGTTAGTCTTAACAATACGGTTGTTTTGTTTCTTGTTGGCAGTCATGTGGAATCCCTTTGCCAATCAGCGGCAGCGGCTTGCCCGTTTGGAGGTTGCGGGAGCGATTGACAGTGGGGCTAGGACCCGCATTCTCAAAGCGCTGCAGGAGATTGAGAAACAAAAGTTTTTAGCTTTGCTGCTGCGTATTGACAGTCCTGGGGGCACGGTGGTGGACTCCCAGGAGATCTATGATGCTTTGGTCAAGTTGCAGGAAAAAAATGTCACCATCCTGGCCAGCTTAGGCAACATCGCCGCCTCCGGGGGCATTTATATTGCCATGGGGGCATCATATATTATGGCTAATCCTGGCACCATCACCGGTAGCATTGGGGTGATTTTGCGGGGAAATAATCTGGAGCGCCTGCTGGATAAGGTGGGGGTTTCCTTCAAGGTAGTTAAATCCGGCCCCTACAAAGATATTTTGGCTTTTGATCGGGAGTTGCGGGCCGATGAAGAGCGGATTTTGCAGGAGTTAATTGATACCACTTATCAGCAGTTTATTCAGACTGTCGCCAAAGCCCGTCGCCTCAGTCTGGATACGGTGCGTAGCTTTGCCGATGGCCGCATCTTCAGCGGCGAACAGGCCCTCACCCTCGGGGTGGTGGATCGCCTCGGTTCTGAGGAAGATGCCCGCCGCTGGCTGATCGAACTGGCCGGACTGCATCCCCAAGCCCAGGTGGTGGAGTTTGGGCGCCCCCGCCTGCGCCTCGGGCGACTGCTACCCGCTACCCACCTCCTCGATCAACTGGAGTTCACCCTGCAAACCCAAGGGATCCCCCTGTGGCTATATCTGCCCTAGCCCTCTAGGGGTAGCTTGGCCAAAAGCCAAAAACCCGTCAATTGCTGGGATTTGAGGGTTTCCTGCACAGCCAAAAAATGGATCCCCCCCGCTGCCTGCAACCGTTGTGCAAATCCTGCCGCTTCCCGCTGGCTCGTAGCATCCCCTAGCCGAGCAACCACATAGCTGAGATTGCCCCCCACCTCCAACAGCAATTCCCCTGGGGATCCCGGTTCTACGCTGACGGCATAGGGATCCACACCGCTCATCCAGGCAGCTATGGCCCGGGCCCGGCGGGAGGTGATCAGCAGCCCTGGGATCACCGTTTCTGGGTCCCAGGCTTGCCAGTCTAGGGGCAGCATTTCCCCAAACTCCGCCTGCCAATCCTGCTGAAAGTCCTGAGCCCGCAGGGTCACCAAAGCCCAGCGCTCTCCCCGCAGGGCATCGGGTAAGGGCTGGGGATCCTCATACACCGGCTCCGGCATCCCCTCCGGCTTATAGGTAAACTGCCCCTCCTGCGGGTACACCTGCTGTTGCCGCCAAGCATACCAGCGCTGCAAACTATAGACCCGTCGGCTCAAACGGCTAGGGATCCCGACCAATTCCGCCGCCCGTTGTAGCAGCGCAGCCATGCGCAGGCGAAAAATCCGCATCAGCATCGGCTTGACGGGGGCTATGTCTAAGTAGGCTTGCAGTTTCTCGCTGACCCAACGGCTATTCACCTCTTGGTTCGAGGCATAGCAGGCCTGTTGCCAATGGCCGCTGCCATCGCAGACCAGCAGTTCCCAGACCCGCTTCCCCTGATCATCGAGCAGCGGGCAGGGATGAAAATCCACCTGCCAAATCGCTTCCAGTTTCACAAGCGGTCCCCAATGCGGCTAAACTCCCGCGCCCCAAAAATCGCCTCTGGATGGCGATAATACTTAAACTCCCATAGATTCCCAAAGGGATCCCGGACAAAGAAGGTGGCATGTTCAGTGATTTCCCCGACAAAGCGCCAGCGGGGGGGCTCAAAAAAAGCAACTTGTCGCGCCTCCAGTTGTTGGCGCATTCCCTGCCAATCTTCCTCCCGGGCAAAAATCAGCCCCCCATGGCGTGGGTAAATCCCCTTTTGTGCCTCTGGGGGGGTTGGGGTCAGGTGAGCCACCAACTGGTGCCCTGCCAAATTAAAAATCACCGAATGGCGGGTTTCCCGCCCCACCTCGCAGCCTAGCCCCTGGGCATAAAACGCCTTAGCCTGTTCAATATCCGTCACCGGAAATGCCAAATGAAACCGTACCCCTTCCATAGCTGTCATCCTACTGCAGATAGCCCATGATTCCCTCCTCGACCAGCACCGTCTGGGAGAGTAAATCGACCAATCTTACCCGCAACAGCCCCTGCTCATCCACCCGAAAACTCAACTGCAAACGATCCTGCCCCACCTCCCCAGGGGGATCCAAGTAGGCAATCACCTCCGACACCAGGGGGCGAAAATCTTGGGGTTGCACCACGCGGCGGCTACTCATCCGCCCTTGCTCGTCATAGATCACCTCCGCCTGGCTCCTGCTGGCCAGGGTCCCTACCTCCAGCCGGATCTGCCGCTGGCCAGGGTTAGCCACCTGCACCACGAGCGCTGCTCCCCAATCACAAGGATAGGCAGTCCCCTGGTCAAACAAAGGCACATACAACGGCCCCCCCCGGTCGGGATCCCAGAGACGGAGGGCATAGCTCTGGCGGAGGGTGGTTTGCACCCGCACCTGACGGCTGAGCAGCAGCGCCCCTTCCGCCACCGCCGTAAACGGTCGCTCCCCCCGTACCTTGCCCCTGCCAAACTGACTTTGGATCAGCCCCTGCACCGCCGGCATTTGCGACGTTCCCCCCACCAGGATCACCTGGTCAATCTGGGCCCGGCGGATCCCCTGGTAGCTAGCAGCCTGGATCACCTCATCTAGACATTGGCGAATCTGATCCAAAAACCCATTGCCCTCCAGGATCTGCCCCAGTTCCTCCCTGGTCAAACTCACCTCATAGGCCATAAACCCCTGCTCATCGAACCAAGTATCCTTCACCCCCTGCTGCTCGCTGAGCTGAATCTTCACCCTTTCTGCCACCTCCAACAGCATCTGCCAAGCCAAAG
>JAUQVP010000119.1:0-4113 GCA_039794745.1 Thermostichales cyanobacterium HHBFW_bins_127
CTGGTGATTTTCTTAACAGTCCTCTAGGGACAAAAAAGCCCCAGGGATCCCTGGAGTGGGGAGTAAAAAGCTGAACTGAAGGGCCTAGGGGGAAAAGTTTGCCCCTAGCTATAGCTGCTATTTCTCTTGTTCCTCCGTATTGGCAGCAGCAGCATGGCCATTGTTATTGCCGGTGTACTTGAGTTGGATGTGCTTATAGCCCAGTTTGATTTCAAATTCATCCCCAGGTTTGAGTCCCATTTGCTGCGTGTAAGCCGAACCGATGATGATCTGACCGTTTTTGTGCACACTCACCCGAAAAGCCGGTTCCCGGCCCCGTCGATCCCGGGGAGTATCCGGGGTAAGAGCCACACCATTAGCTTGGATGATTGCTGCCAAAAATTGATTCAGGTTCACCCGCGTCTTACCACTTTTGGTCTTGGTCACGTAGCCACAGCGCCGGGCTAGCTCCCGCTTGGAGGTAATACCTAGAGATTCGACTTTTTGAATCAAGGCTTTGCCCGTCAGAGGTTGGGTAGGAATATCAGACATAGGAGGATCGCCCTAAAATACTTTAACTATAATACTGCCAGCAGGATTGTCGGCGCAGCTTTTTTGCCATTTTTCCCACGGCACAAACCTCAGCCTTCCTCCGCAATCCCTATGGGAATCTCCTAGCTGGCAATCCCTCTGTCGATGCCACAACCACCCCAAAACACCCCCCATCCTCCCCCCGGCAAAAAACCATGGTAGGGATCCCAACGGAAACGATACAATAGGTGACTGCCATGCTGAGGATAAACCGTTGATTGAGCGCTATACCTTGCCGGAGATGGGGCAGATCTGGACAGAGCAGACCAAGCTAGAAATGTGGCTGAAGGTGGAGATAGCGGTCTGCCAAGCTCAGGCAGCATGCGGCTTGATCCCGGCTGAGGCTTTGGCTGAGATCGAAAGCAAGGCCCGCTTTGATCGGCAACGGGTGCAGGAAATCGAACAGCAGGTGCGCCACGATGTGATTGCTTTTCTCACCAATGTCAATGAGTTTGTCGGGGAGGCCGGGCGCTATATTCACCTGGGTTTGACCAGTTCTGACGTCCTCGACACCGGGCTATCCCTGCAATTGGTAGCGGCTACAGATCTACTGCTGGGATCCCTAGATGATTTGCTGCAGATTATGGGAACCTTGGCCCAACGTCATCGTCAGACTGTGATGATTGGACGCACCCATGGGATCCATGCGGAGCCTATCACTTTTGGGTTGAAAGTTGCCGGCTGGTTGGCAGAATTTCGCCGGCACCGTCAGCGTTTGGCTCAGGTGCGTTCTGAAATTGCCGTGGGTAAAATCTCTGGGGCGGTGGGTACCTATGCCCATATTTCCCCTGAAGTTGAGCAGCGCACCTGTGTGGCCCTGGGCTTGCACGTTGATCCGGTTTCCACACAGGTGATCTCCCGGGATCGCCATGCCCTCTATGTCCAGAGTTTAGCCCTGATCGGTGCTAGTATTGAGCGGGTGGCTGTGGAAATTCGCCACCTCCAGCGCACGGATGTCTTGGAGGCGGAGGAATATTTTGCTGCTGGGCAAAAGGGATCCTCGGCGATGCCCCACAAACGCAATCCCATCCGCTGCGAACAACTCTCCGGGCTGGCGCGACTGCTGCGCAGCTACAGTATTGCGGCCCTAGAAAATATCCCCCTCTGGCACGAACGGGATATTTCCCACAGTTCTGTGGAGCGGGTGATTCTGCCGGACAGCTCAATCATTGCCCACTACATGTTGGTGCAATTGCGGGACATTTTAGCTACCCTGCAGGTCTATCCGGAGAATATGCAGCGGAACATGCAGAGATACGGTGGTGTCGTTTTTAGCCAACAGGTGCTCCTAGCCCTAGTTCACAAGGGGCTGACCCGAGAGGAGGCCTATGCCTTGGTGCAGCGCCATGCCCACGCTGCCTGGAACCAACCGGATGGGGACTTTCGCGCCAGCCTAGCCCAGGATCCCCAAATCCAGGCTCTGCTCACCCCGGCGGAATTGGATGCCTGTTTTGATCCCAGGCCCCATCTGCGCCATGTGGACACCATCCTGGCTCGTCTGGGGCTATAGATCCGGAAGCGGTTTATGATCAAACACAGTGCTTGCCCCAGAACCATGAAACTTGCCAGTCGCCTCAGTCAGATTCCTCCTTATCTTTTTGCCGAACTAGACCGCAAAAAAGAAGCCCTGCTTGCCCAGGGGGTGGATGTGATCAACCTAGGGGTTGGGGATCCCGATCGTCCTACTCCCGCCCATGTGGTGGCGGCGATGCACCAGGCCATTGATGATCCCAGCACCCACAACTATCCCCCCTATCAAGGGACGAAGGAGTATCGGCAGGGGGTGAGCGAGTGGATGGCCAGGCGTTTTGGCGTCACCGGTTTGGATCCCGACACCCAGATTATTTCTTCCATTGGTTCCAAAGAAGCGATTCACAATGCCTTTTTGGCCTTTGTGGAGCCGGGGGACTACACCCTGATTCCCGATCCCGGCTATCCCGTCTATCGCACCTCCACGATTTTTGCCGGGGGGCAATCCTACACTATGCCCCTCAAGGCGGACAATCAGTTTTTGCCGGATTTGGCAGCGATTCCCCCGGAGATTGCCCAGAAGGCCACCCTGCTGTGGATCAACTATCCCAACAATCCCACCGGGGCTTTGGCGACCTTAGAGTTTTTCGCCGAGCTGGTAGCCTTTGCCAAGCGCTATGACATTCTCATTTGCCATGACCATGCCTATTCTGAGATGGCCTATGACGGCTACAAGCCACCTAGCATTTTGCAAGTGCCGGGGGCCATGGAGACGGCCATTGAGTTTCACAGTTGCTCCAAGTCCTACAACATGACCGGCTGGCGGGTGGGTTTTGTCTGTGGCTATGCTCCCGCCATCAAAGCCCTCGGTCAAGTCAAAACCAACGTGGACTCCGGGGTTTTCAAAGCGATCCAGCGGGCCGCCCTAGCCGGTTTTCAAACCAGCGAAGCGGATCTGCAGGCCTTGATGGGGGTGTACCAAAAACGCCGGGACATTATTGTGGAAGGCTTGCAATCCCTAGGCTGGCCCATTGAAAAACCCAAAGCCACCCTCTATGTTTGGGCCCCTGTTCCCAAGGGCTACACTTCTACTGAATTTGTCAGTCTGTTGCTGGACAAATGCGGCATTGTGGTGGCTCCCGGCAACGGCTACGGAGCAGCGGGAGAAGGTTTCTTTCGCATTGCCCTCACCGTGGCCGATGAACGCATGGCCGAAGCCGTCGAACGCATGCGCAACGCCGGCATCCGCTTTAGCTAGGAGGGGTTTCAGCCGAATTTCTGATGGTCACCCAGAAAGACCTTTGCTAAAGTGGCGGTACCGTGGTAGGAGCTAGCCTTCTGTCACTGTCCTTGAGTTTGGGTGCCTATGGGTTGGCTGCGTTGGTTAACTCCCGTTGCCCTTTGCGGGGTTTGCACAGGTTTCGGGATCCCGGTAGGGGCTCAGTCTCTGAATCAGGGGTTGCAGCGATCTGAGGATCAATTTATTCGTCAGTTTCGTCCGGTGCCGTTGCCACCGGTGCCGCCGGTGCCTCGTCCACCGGTGGTGCGGCTGCGACCTAGTGCTGCTCCGGGGATGCAGGCTGGCCAAGAAACCTCTCTATTTATCTTGCAGTTTGACCGCAATTCCCAGATTTTTGCCGGGGCCAACATGCGGGGTCGGTTTGCCAGCACCGAGTTGAACTTCACCCGTCCCCGCCGCTGGAACCTCAAACGCATGACCGGCGTGATTCGCTTCACCCATTCCCCTGTGTTGCTGCCCAGTTCGGTGTTGGTGGTGCAGATCAACGGCGAAACCTACGCCACCGCTAACCTGACCAAAGAAAATGCCGGGGGGGGTGAGCTGCGGTTCACCGTGCCTGTGGATCGCCTCTTTGACTACAACACCCTGCGTTTGATCGTCAACCAACGCATGGACACTGAATGCGAAGATCCCTACGATCCAGCTTTATGGACCCAGATTTCCCCGGATTCCCAGATTACCTTTGAATTTGCCGACGACCCCAAACCGACCCCCCTGGATTTTGGTCGCTTTCCCCTGCCGTTTTTTGATGAACTGGACATCAGTCCTACGGA
>JAUQVP010000120.1:0-4045 GCA_039794745.1 Thermostichales cyanobacterium HHBFW_bins_127
TATTCAGAAACCAGCTCACTTCTCAATCATTTCTCAACTTTAGTCATTAACCGCTCCCTCGCCCCCTTCGTGCAGCGTGGCACCAGCCGTAACCCCTCTCCCAAAGCAGGCGAGGGGAGTTGAGGGCAATATTCTTGAATAATTTTGGGCATGGCTGCTGCCCACAGCATTCAGCTTGATGATGACAAGCAACAAGAATTAGATAATGTTCATGATAAATTGTGCAGTTAAGCTGCTCCACACCCAGAGCCTTAAACATTGCAGCTGCTGTTAACCGCTGCACCCCTCAAACTTACTCAAAACAACCGCAGACACACCATAACCCCCCCACCCAAACTCATCTCACAAGCACCCCTGCCGCCAACATCCCAGGGATCCCGATGCCGGCAACTCATGTTAGGCTAAATCTACTTAATCTCGACCGAGATACCGAACAATGACTGCTGCTCCTCCCCCCGCCGACCCGCGCAAGCTGTCCAAAGTAGAAGCCCTGAAACAGGCCAGTCACTTTTTACGGGATCCCCTAGCTAGAGAAATTGGGCAAGACAGCAGCCATTTCAGTGAAGCGGCGGTGCAGATCCTCAAGTTTCATGGTTCTTACCAGCAAGATGACCGGGATAGTCGCCAGGAGCGGCGGCAGGCGGGACTAGAGCGGGACTATCGCATGATGTTGCGCACGCGCCAGCCGGGGGGGTACATGCCGGCACCCTTGTATCTGACTTTGGATCGGCTAGCGGATCGCTACGGCTACGGTACCCTGCGGCTAACCACTCGCCAGACAATTCAACTCCACGGCATCCTTAAAAAAGACCTGAAAACGGTTATCCAAGAGATCGTGGCAGAGATGGGTTCGACCCTGGCCACCTGCGGCGATATTAACCGCAATGTCATGGCTTGCCCAGCACCCTTCAAAAACAAACCTGCCTACGTCCACGCCCATACCTACGCCCGCAAGCTAGCCGACCTGCTTGCCCCCCACACCGGCGCCTACTACGAACTCTGGATCGACGACCAACCCATCGAGATCCCACCCATGGATGCCGATGTCCAGGCCGCCCGGCAGCAGCTACCCCCCAAAGTTGCCCTGCCGGGATCCCTGGAGCCTCTTTATGGGGCCACCTATTTGCCGCGCAAGTTCAAGTGTGCGATTACGGTGCCGGAGGACAACTCGGTGGATATTTATTCCCAGGATATTGGCTTGATTGTCATCACTGGCAAGGGTGGGGATTTGTTGGGGTTTAATGTGGTGGTGGGGGGGGGGATGGGCCGCACCCACGGCAAGGAAGAGACCTTTCCCTTGTTGGCTCAGCCTTTGGGGTTTGTCAGGCCGGAGCAGATTTACGGGTTGGTGCAGGCGATTGTGGCGGTGCAGCGGGATCACGGCAACCGCAGTGATCGCAAGCAAGCCCGGATGAAATACCTGGTGCATCAGTGGGGGATCAAGAAGTTTCGCCAAACGGTGGAAACCTATTGGGGTGAGAAGCTCAAACCCTTTCGCCCCCTACCGCCGGTGCAGCCGCGGCTGGATTTGGGCTATTTGGGCTGGCATGAACAGGGGGATGGCAAGTTATTTTTGGGGATCAGCGTATTGAATGGGCGCATCCAAGACAGCCCGGAGCGGCAGCTCAAAACAGCCCTGCGCCGGATCACGGAAAGCTTTGCCTATCCCCTGCAACTTGCCCCCACCCAGGATCTGTTGATTACGGAGGTGGAGCCCCAGCATCGCCATCCGATTGATCAGATCCTGCGGGAGTGTGGGGTGTTACCTCCCAGCCGGCCGTTGCTGGCTTGGTCTATGGCTTGTCCGGCTCTGCCCACCTGCGGCCTGGCGATCACAGAATCAGAGCGCTATCTGCCCCAGGTGTTGCAAGATCTGGAAAAGCTCCTGCAGGAACTGCACCTGGAGCATGAGCCTTTGGTGGTGCGCATGACCGGCTGTCCCAACGGCTGTGCCCGCCCCTATTTGGCAGAAATCGGGCTGGTGGGGGTACAGCCGGGAGCCTATCAACTGTGGCTAGGCGGCAGCCCCCGCGGCGATCGCTTGGCCCAATTATTCTTGGATAAAGTGCCGGGGGAGGCGATTCTGGCCACCTTGCGCCCGCTGCTGACAAACTTTGCCCAGGAGCGCTATTCTCAGGAAAGCTTTGGGGATTTTTGTGTCCGCTATGGCTGGGAAAGGCTACGCCAGCTACTGGCTGGGAACACTGCTCGCATCCCTGATCTGGGGATCCCCGGTGGCAGCGACAACGGCGCAGCAGTGGTTGGATCAGGGTATGGGGGCGCTGCAGCGGCGGGAGTTTAGTCGGGCGGTGCAGCTTTTGCAGCAGGGGGTGAATGCCTATCCGGGTTCAGTGAGTTTGTGGCGGGGGCTGGCATTGGCGCAGTTTCGCGGCGGCAACGTGGCGGGGGCGATTCAAACCTTGCGGGCTGCCCAGGAGCGTTTCCCTAAGGATGTGGATGTCCATATCAATTTGGGTTGGTATTTGCATGTTGGGGGGGATAATCCGGCAGCCAAAGTCGCTCTGCAACAGGCCACCAGCCTGGATCCCAACCGCAAACAGGGTTTCAATGCCCTTGGGATTGTGCTGCTGCAATTGGGGGAGGTGGAGGGGGCAATTGCTGCCAATCGCCGCGGCATTGCCCTTGACCCTGACAACGCAACCGCCTTTTATAACCTGAGCCTAGCCTTGCAGGTGGCGGGTGAATATGCTGAGGCCATTCAGGCCGCCCAACGGGCCACCCAGCTAGAACCCCACAACCCCCATCCCTGGGTAGCCCTCGCCAATGCCTATGCCCTCAGCGGCAACCTCAGCCAAGCCCAAACCACCTATCGCTACCTATTGCAACTAGACCGCCGCTATCGGGATCCCGCCTTTGTGGCTACCCTGGTCAACTATGGTTTTACTCCTGCATTAGTCGAGCAGGTGCAGCGGCTGCGGGGATCCCTATGATTAGGCTTGTTCCTTGAGGGGGGTATCGAGGTTAGGTAGGGGTATATTCAGTTCTTCTAGGGAGGCTTGTCGTTCTTCTTCCACCAGGTTTTGCAGATTGGGTGGGGTGTAGGGGCGTTTTTGGATGCTGGCCACAAAGCTTTCGGGGGTAATAATGCCGCCGGAGATAATCAAGCGGAAGGCATCTTCCACCGGCATAAACACCTCCACCGTCTCCTGTTCCGGCACCAGGCAGTACCAACCCGTGGTGGGATTGGGGGTCGTGGGAATGAACACACTCATATAGCGTTGGGATCCCTCAGTGCCCAGGGTGGCGGGGAACATAGCCGTGACGAAGGCTAGGGTCCAGAGTCCGGGGCGGGGGTACTGCACCAACACCACCCGGCGGAACTTGCTGCTACTGTCTAAAAATAGGGTTGAGACCAACTGCTTCAAGGTCTTGTAGATCGAGCCGGCGATAGGGATAGCGTGGAGGATTTGTTCCCCGAGATTGAGGAGCCACTGCCCGACAATGTTGCGGGCCATAAAGCCGATCAGGAGGATGAACAGCACCGGCCCTAGGATCCCTACTCCTAGATCGATCAGGTCAATCAGCCAGGGGCTTAGGCCTTGAATGGGGTTGAACTGGCGGGGGATGCTTGTCAGAAAGCCCACACTCCACACCGCCAACTGTGCCACCAACCAAATGGTGGTAGCAAGCGGGATCACCACCAGTAGACCGGCAATGAAGTAATTCTTGAGGTGTTGTCCCACACGCGCAACCATGCCAAACCACCTATCCCTTGATTAGGTATACCATGCCACAAAATCAGCAAGTGAGGCTAGCTTTTTCGGGCAGGGGATCCCTTTCCTCTTAATATATCGCAACAAAATCTTCTCAAAAACAGGGATCTGGGCTTGTGGGAGCCAATACAGGAGTCGGGATCCCTGGAAGGCTTGTGGGGTGGGGGTTTGGGGGGATGGAGCTGGTTTGGAGGTGCCTGCAAAACCGCAAACCCTTGCCGGATGGGGGTTTGGGGTTTTGGTGGGGCTGCAGATCTTGCGGATTTGGGGTTTTTGGAGCAGAATGTGGGGAGGTTCCTGCAAAATGGAGC
>JAUQVP010000121.1:0-3722 GCA_039794745.1 Thermostichales cyanobacterium HHBFW_bins_127
GTGCGCATTCAAAAAACAGGATGTCCTTGGGGGCGTTGCCGTTGGTTGAGCAGATTGGTCAAAGCTGCTAAACACAGGGGTTGATAGCCATAGGTGAGCAAACGATGGTAGTCGAGATCCGCCAAATCATAAGGGGATCCCGTATTGATGACCAGGGTTCGTGCTTGGGGTAGGGAGGTGACCAATTGGCGTTGTTGGGGGAAGCGGCCCAGGTTATGGACAAAGATCCAGATCACCCCCGATGGTAGTTCTCGATCTATGGGGGCGCTTTCGTCTCGCCGATAGGGGCACAAAGTGATCCCGGGCAGATAGGGGGTGAGGTCATAGAGATCCTCCGGATAAAAACACAGCTCAGGGGCCTGCCAGAGTGGGCTATCCGCTGGCAGTAGTGTCAGACTGTGCTCCGCAATCGTTTGAGCCAACTGCTGATGGTTATCGCCAGCACAAGCTATCGGCAGGCCGGCATTTTGCCCCAATCCATAGGCACATTTGTAAGCCAGCAAGCGCAGCACCGCCTCCTGGAGGCGCTCGCGGGGGATCCCGCCCTCCTGCACCGTTTTGAGCAGGTGTTCATAGACAGGGATTTGCTCAGCGGGGGTGTGTCCCACATCGGCTCCTAGCAGCAGCATATCGGCTCCCGCCAGCACTGCTGCCACCGCAATCTCCCCCAAAGCACCCCAATCCTCTAGAGCCCCCATGCTCAGGGAATCTGTAATGATCAACCCCTCAAAACCCAACTGATCCCGGAGTCGTCCCTTGAGAATCCTGCTGGACAAAGTCGCAGGGGTTTGGGGATCCCAAGCGGTAACCAGCACATGGGCCGTCATCAGACTGGGGATCCCGGCTTGGATAGCTTGTTGGAAAGGGACAAGCTCCAGCTGTTGGAGGCGGGTGTTTGGGTGATCGATGCGGGGCAGTCCCAGATGGGAATCGACACTGGTATCGCCGTGGCCGGGGAAATGCTTACCGCAGCAGAGGATCCCCGCCCGTTCGTAGCCCCGCAGAGTTGCCAGTGCGAACGCTGCTACTGCCTGTGGATTGCTGCCGAAGGAGCGCAGCCCGATGATGGGGTTGGCGGGATTGCTATTGACATCCAGCACCGGTGCCAAAGTGAGATTGATTCCCAGAGCCCGTAGTTCCGAGCCTAGGGCATAGCTCATCGCCTCCGCCCAAGCCAGGGAGCCTGCTGCTGCCACCGCCATGGGTGCTGGGAAAGCCGTCACCCCCTGTCGCAGCCTTACAATTTCCCCCCCTTCCTGGTCAATGGCAATCCACAAAGGGATAGGAGCCAGCCCTTGCGCCGCCGCAATCAGCCTGGCCACCGTTGTTGCATCCGGTGTATTTTCTGCATACAAAATCAGCCCCCCCACCCGATACTCCTGGATCATTCGGGCCAGCTCCGGCGAGAGTTCCGTTCCCTGGAAGAACACCGTCAGCAACTGTCCCACCTGCGCTTCCAGACTGAGGCAGTCGAGCCATTGGCGGGCTTGGGCATAGTCTGCAGCAGAGGGGTGCATAGCCGTGGGGGAGTTGGGAGTGCCTTTAGGCTACAGTGGAGCTAGTTTTCCGTCTAGCCTATGGCAAGCAAAAAGGCTGGCAAAACCCACCCCAATCTGCCCCCCAATCTGCCCAAGTACTATTCCTACCGCATGGCTTGGGCACGGATCAAAACTGCCATGGAGCAGGGATTTTACCTAGAAGTTGTTGCCATTGCCGAAGCGATTATTGCCGACCGACTGACCTCACAAATTTACCGCCTCGGGCAGCGCCCGCCCAAAAATCATTTCAGCCAACTGATTCAATGCTGGAAAAAATGCTTCACCGAGGATCCGACTCTACCGGACGCCGACCTTCTCAAGGAAGCCAAAGCCCTAATCGAGGAAATTGACGCTTGGCGTCAATGCAGAAACCGAGTCGTGCATGGCATCGTGCAAAACAAGCAAGGCCAATACGCTAGCTACCGGCACCCCGACCCCTCAGCCGACAACCAACCTGACATCAGCGATTTTCTGGCAACCGCTCAGCAAGCCGCCCTGACCGGCCGGTCCCTTGCCCGGCGCCTCTCCGCTTGGGATCCCAAACTCGCCACCCTCCTCAAAGCCAGCCCCAACACCAGTTTCTTAGAAGAAGCCCTTTCCAAAGAGCTTTAGAACAGGAAAAGCGACTCCAGGAGGGTAGGCCGATGAATCCAACCAAAATCAATCAGTCCCATCACCTGTGGGCATGGGGGGGATCCCTAGGGGGGCTATTGGTGGCGATAGCAATGCGGCAGGTAGTTCTGGGTCTAGTGCCGATGGGGGTGATGCTATCCCTATGGCAGCGGCAGCAGATCCAAACCCTGCAGCAGCGCCAGCACTATTACTATGGCCAGTTGCAGCAGCAGCTACAGACCTTGAGCCTAGATTACTACCAATCCTTGCTGCATCAGCTTCAGGATAGGCAACAGTCCCTGCAAGGGGATTTGGATCAACATCAACAGCAAACCCGGCAGCAGTTTGACCAGCTCAGCCAAGCCTTGGACAAGCTGAGCCAAACCTTAACCCCCCGGCGCCAACCCCTAGGGATTTTCATTGATGCTGCCAACATCAACCACAGTGCCCGCGTCCGCAACGGCGGCTTTGACTATCCCCAGCTAATCCAGCAACTGCTAGGGCATCTTCAGCTTGTGGATAGCCCGCAGATCTTTTTCTACAGCGGCTACCGCAGAGATTGCATTAGCCACGGCCGACTCAAGCGGGATCTAGAACGGGCTGGCTTCACAGTCTGCATGCAGCCCGTCACCCAGTTTTCCGATGGGAGTAGCAAAGCCAACCTAGACGGGCAGATGATTGTAGATATGCTGGAAAAGCCCTACGACCGCGTCCTGCTTTTGAGTGGGGACGGCGACTTCCTCCCTGCCCTCCAAGCCCTTCAGGGTCGTGGGGTTCAAGTTCAGGTTGCCGCCTTCGACCAAGATACCCACCGCGGCCTCAAAGCCTTTCCCTTTACCGACCTAACCCCTTGGCTGGGGGAGAAAAGCGATGTGGATTTGCCCGGGAAGCGCATTCGCCCCCTCTAAGGCCCCCAATTCAGGCCAATTCACGCCAATTCACGATGGAGAAACCATGGATCACGAATGGCAGTGGACAGAAACCCGTTTATTTTTGCTCTCCCGGCTACTCACCTGGGGGTTAACTGAATATCTGCAACAGTGGTTGACCACCCAAGACTGGGCTGGGGAAGACCGAGAAGCCACCACCGTCGCCACAATCATGGTGTGGATTCAACGCTATCAAAAAGGCGACCTCTCCCAAGAGAATCTCCAGGAACTACTAGCCTTATCCTTACGCCAATACGTTTACAGCAACCGCTTACGCTCCCTCAAACTAAAACCCCAAACAGCCCCCCAAACAGCCCCCCAAACAGCCAAGGAGGATCCCGCATTTTTGATCCCATTAGTCACCAGTTTGCTCAACCTCATGCCACCTCACATCGCAGACACTATTTGTGATACTCACTTTGATAGCCAAGTCCTGGAATACCTGCACCGAAGCCAAGAAAAGTTCCTTTCCCTCAGCCGAGCAGAGCTGTTACAACTCGGCGGCTACATCGCCAGCCTTGCCTATCACCAGTGGGATCCCTATCCACCGGTTGTTGGTTTCAGCTATGACTAGCCATTTCTCAGGTTCATCTCTCAAACTCCATACATGAGATCAAAAATACATTCTTGAATCCCCTCTCCC
>JAUQVP010000122.1:0-3621 GCA_039794745.1 Thermostichales cyanobacterium HHBFW_bins_127
TAGGGTGATAGCTGATTCTTGTGCCACGTTGCTGCTATGTTCCGTTTCTGCCTGATGGTGATTCTGTTGCCTCTTGTTTTGGTTGCCAACTTGGTGATGACTCCCTTAGCCGCTGCCGCTGCCAACCCGGTGGTCAGCAAGATCCAAGCCGAGGTGGAGCACCTGCAAGAACTGGTGGATAACCAGGAATGGGTGAATGTGCGCTCCTACATCCACGGTCCGATGGGGATGACCCGCAAGGAACTGGCCGGTCTAGCCCTGCAATACACCGGTGAACAGCAAAAGCAAATCCAAAAAGCCAACCGCCAACTGCTCACCAATCTGGAAAAAATTGATGCCGCCGCGGAAGACTTTGATGCCCAACGCCTGCGGGCTGCCCAAAATGCCCTGCGAGAAAGCGTAGCCGCCTTGGATGCTTTGGTGGGCTAAACCGTTGGCCAACACAACTCCTCTCCTGCGCCTGATCCGCTACGGCAAAGCCTACACCCGCCAAGGGTTGCTGGCGGTTATGTGCTCGATCCTCAACAAAATCTTTGACCTGGCTCCCCCAGCCTTGATCGGGGCGGCCATTGATGTGGTGGTTCAGGGGCAAAACTCCTGGCTGGCCCGCTGGGGGATCCCATCGGTGGGGCTACAGTTTGTGGTGTTGTGTGGGGTGAGTGTGCTGATTTGGGTGGGGGAGTCCCTATTTCAGTATGCCCAGGGGGTATTGTGGCGCAATCTTTCCCAGAGCCTGGAACATCAGTTGCGCCTGCACGCCTACGAACATACCCAAAGCTTGCCCTTGGCTTACTTTGAGGATCGCAGTGTGGGGCAGTTGATGGCGGTGCTCAATGATGACATCAACCAGCTAGAGCGCTTCCTCGACCACGGGGCCAATGATCTGCTGCAGACGACCACCACGGTGATTGTGATCAGCACGGCGTTTTTTCTTTTGGCTCCCCAGGTGGCCTGGCTGGCGATGCTGCCCATGCCCTTGATCCTGATGGGGTCGGTGTGGTTTCAGGGGTATTTGGCGCCCCGCTACCGGGAGGTGCGAGAAAAAGCAGGGGCGATCAACAGCCGCCTGGCAATCAACCTCAGCGGCATTCTGACCATCAAAAGCTTTACCACCGAAGCCTACGAAGCCGAACGCCTACGCCAAGAGAGCCTGGCCTATCAGCTCAGCAACCGCAAAGCCATCCGTCTCAGTGCGGCTTTTATCCCCTTGATTCGCATGGTGATCCTGATGGGGTTTATTGCCACCCTCGGTTTTGGGGGTTGGGAAGCCAGTCAGGGGCGCCTGGCAGCGGGTACCTACAGTGTGATGGTGTTTTTGACCCAGCGGCTGCTGTGGCCCCTGACCACCCTCGGGCAGACCCTCGACCAATACCAGCGAGCCATGGCTTCCACCCGCCGGGTTATGGAACTGCTCGATACCCCCACCAGCAGCGAAAGCGGCGGCATCCCCCTGCCCAGAGCAGCCGTGCGGGGGGAACTGCGGCTCGAACAGGTGACCTTTGCCTACCGGGAGCGGTTGCCGGTACTGCAAGAGGTGAACTTGCAGATTCCCGCCGGCCAGACGATTGGGATTGTGGGGGCGACGGGGTCAGGCAAAAGCACCCTGATCAAGCTGGTGTTGCGCCTCTATGAGATTCAAGGGGGGAGGATTACCCTCGACGGGCAAGATATTCGGCAACTCAATGTCCGGGATCTACGCCGGTGCATCGGGCTGGTTAGTCAAGATGTGTTTTTGTTCAACGGCACCATCCGGGACAACATTGCCTATGGCAGTTTTGGGGCTTCCTTGGAGGAGATTCGCCAGGCGGCAACCATTGCCGAAGCCGATGAGTTTATCTGTCGCTTGCCTCAGGGCTACGATACCCTGATTGGGGAACGGGGGCAGAAGCTCTCCGGTGGGCAGCAGCAGCGGCTGGCCATTGCCCGGGCTGTGCTCAAAGATCCGCCAATTTTGATCCTGGATGAAGCCACCTCTGCGGTCGATAACGAAACGGAGGCGGCCATTCAGCGCTCCTTGGCGAAAATCACCCGCCACCGCACTACGATTATTATTGCCCACCGCCTGTCCACGGTGCGCCATGCGGATTGTATCTATGTGTTGGATCGGGGGCGCTTGGTGGAATGGGGGCAACATGAGCCGCTGCTGGCCCAAAAGGGCATCTATTACAGTCTTTGGCAGGTGCAGACCGGCAATGCTGCCTAGGGGCTAAGGGATATACTGCAAATAGGTCAGCTTCAGTACCCACTGGGATGCGCCGGGATGAGCTTTTGGAAAACGTGGTTCAATACCCCTGCTCCGACAACAACAACCAAAACCGCCAATGGTGTTGCGATTCAACCGATCCGGGTTACGGATCAGGGGGAGCAAATCTATTGCACCAATGAACGGGACCTCGACCTCTATGAGCTGGAGGAGCTCTGCGATGCGGTCGGCTGGGCCCGCCGCCCCATTCATAAGGTGAAAAAAGCTCTGGCCCACAGTTTTTTGGTGGTGGCCATGTGGAAACAACGGGGATCTTACCGCCGCTTGATCGGCTTTGCCCGGGCAACGTCAGATCATACGTTTAATGCCACAATTTGGGATGTGGTGATCCACCCGGAGTTCCAAAATCAGGGGCTGGGTAAGGCGCTCATGGATCGGGTGCTGCGAGATTTGCGAGCCCAGGATATTAGTAATGTGACGCTGTTTGCAGATCGAGGGGTGGTGGATTTCTACCGGCGGCTGGGCTTCACCCCGGATCCGGAGGGGATTAAGGGGATGTTTTGGTATCCAGACCATTTTGCCTAGGAGCTGGTTATGGCAGTTGTGGATCTCAGTCCCTTGGTCAGTTTGGATCGGCAGGGGTTTTATCGCCTCTGCGCTGCTAACCCTGACCTGAAACTGGAACGGACGGCCCAAGGAGAATTGGTGGTGATGGCGCCAACGGGAGGAGAAACGGGATCCCGAAATGCGGAGTTACTTGTGGAGGTGGGGCTGTGGAATCGCCGCACGGGTCTAGGCAAGGTGTTTGATTCTTCGACGGGGTTTGCTTTGCCCAATGGGGCTGACCGGTCGCCGGATCTGGCTTGGATCCCGAGGGCAACTTGGGATGCTCTTAGTCCGGAGGAGCGGCGGGGGTTTTTGCCGGTTTGTCCTGAGTTTGTGGTGGAGTTACTGTCGCCGACGGATACTTGGGGAGCGGGGCAACGGAAACTGGAGGAGTATCGGGCTTGTGGTTGTCGCTTGGGCTGGTTGATTGATCCGCAACAGGGACGGGTGGCTATCTATCGGGTGGGGCAACCGGTGGAGATCCTGGAACGACCGGCAACGCTGTCGGGGGAAGAGGTGCTGCCGGGGCTGGAGGTCAAGCTGGATTTTCTCTGGGGTTAGGGGATGGTGCTTCTGGATTTGAGTCCGCTGGGGAAGCTTGACCGAATGGGGTTTTATCGCCTCTGCGCTGCTAACCCTGACCTGAAACTGGAACGGACGGCCCAAGGAGAATTGGTGGTGATGGCGCCAACGGGAGGAGAATCAGGCCGCTTAAATGCCCGCTTGATTGCTGAGGTGGTGATCTGGAATCTCCGGACGCAGTTGGGGGAGGTGTTTGATTCTTCGACGGGGTTTGCTTTGCCCAATGGGGC
>JAUQVP010000123.1:0-3338 GCA_039794745.1 Thermostichales cyanobacterium HHBFW_bins_127
ATGGGCGATACTGGATTCGAACCAGTGACCCCTTCCGTGTGAAGGAAGTGCGCTACCGCTGTGCTAATCGCCCAGTGCATTAGCCCTACGATTATAGGGGAGAGGGGGACAGGATGCCAAGCCTAAGCAGGGGAGAGGGGCAGTTGCACCCCAAACTCCACCCAAGCCGGGCCGGTACGCAGCCAGATCTGGCCCCCCAGTAGTTCGACCAATTTTTTCACCAAACTCAACCCTAACCCTGTGCCAGGGTACTTCCAAGGATCCCGGTTAGGGATGCGGTAGAAGCGGTCGAAGATGCGTTGGTGTTCTTCCTGGGGGATGGTGACCCCTGAGTTAAAAACATAGACGAAGATATTTTCCCTGTCATGGCAGACTCGCAGGCGGATGAGGTTACCGGGGGGCGTATATTTACAGGCATTGGTCAGCAGTTCTTCCAGAATCCGGCTCAGGTGATTGGGGTCAGTGGTCAGGCTAGGTAAAGGGTCATTCCAGATCGCCTCAAACGTGATACCAGCACCAGTTGCTTCTGCTTGAAAAGGTGCTATGAGCTGCTTCACATAGGAAGAAGTATCGAGGGGAATCACGTTGATAGAAGTGGTGTTGGCATCTAGTTGAGTGAGTTCTAGCAGATCATTAATCAAGTTAATCTCACGTTTGCTTTCTGTTCGTAAAACCTGACAATATCGCTGTAGCAACGAGTCTTCGATCCGCAAATTTTTCAGGCGATTCTGGATCATTTCTAGGGCCATGGTGATATTGGACATAGGGGTACGCAGTTCGTGGGAAACCGTACTCAAAAAGTCATCCTTGAGCCGATTCAAACGCTCCAAAAGGGCCACTTGGTTTTGGGCAGCCTGGAATAAACGAGACTGACGCAGGGCAATGCCACACTGATTAGCCACCTGCTCCACCAATGCCACCTCTGCCGCAGAAAAGGTCTGCTCACACTCCCGAAATAACCATATATCCCCCAAAACCTTCTCATGATCCCGAATCGGACAAGCCAAGGTCGCTAAAAACTTCCCCCGATAGGTCCGGGATCCCGGTGTGATCATACAAAACTGAGTGGGATAACCTCGTCTTAACCAAAAGTGAATCCCTGCGTCATCAGTGAGTGAATAGGTGCGATGGAGATGGGAGTTTTCTAAGGCACTAAACTCATGGGTAATGATTGAGTAAGTGCCACTGGGATCATAGATTCCTGTGTCACAACAGAGGAGATTGAGACTTGTTCCCAGCTCTCGGACAACGGTTGCCAGCACCTGCTTTTCATCAAGGGTATCGCGAATTTTGGCAGTAATTTCCCTAAGTAGGCGATCAAATCGCAGGGACTGTTGTAGGGCTGCCGTTTGCTCCTCAACCTGACTCTGAAGATGAGCATTCAGGTAACGGATCCGCTCATAAAGCTGGGACTGCTGAATTGCAACCCCTAACTGCTCTGCTAACGTCTCAAGGCAATTAATTTCCCATTGGTGCCAATCATGGGGCTGAGTACAGTGATGGAGAGCTAAAACACCCCACAAAACCTGACCTGTAAAAATCGGGATCCCTAACTTGGCTTTAATTTCTAGATAATTGAGACGCTGAATGGATTGAGGATCGGATTTGAGTTCTAGACAGCTGCAGTTATTACAAATTAGATTTTTTCCTGCTTGCAGTTGTGCCAGCCAAGCCTCAGGATAACTGATTGTCTCTGCCCAGCTAACCGCCGGGATCCAAGGGTCTTCAACGGACTCTGCCACTATTCTAGAGATATTATTTTCATCGAAGCGATAAATGATGGCCCGACTGGTCTGCAAAATCCGGCGTATTTCCTGCACAGCAATGGTGATAATTTCCTGCCAATCCAAAGACTGACGAATGCTGCGAATCACCTGATTGAGTAATCGCTCCCGTTCTATTTGCTGCTCTAAACTGCGCTGCGCCTGCTTGAGTGGGGTAATATCCCGCTCGGTGATTAGAAACGAGGTGATTTCGCCGTCAGGCCCTCGCTCCGGCACCACTGAGTAAAGAATTTGCCTACGCTCTCCGGTCCCTGTCACGACCGTCATCTCTTGGGAATAAAGCCGCCCGGTTGCTAGGGCAATATCTCGTCCTTCTTGACAGCGCTCCACAACCTCCGGAGGCAGCCCCAACTCCCGATTTGTCCGTCCCAAAAACATCGCCGCCGGCATACCCAGCATCTGACATATCGCCGGATTGACATAGAGATAGCGCCCTTGGCGATCCATGCGGCAAATGCCATCCGGGCTATGTTCGGCAAGGCTGCGAAAGAGTTGTTGTTGAGTTTGGGTTTCCAGCCATTGCTGCTGTCGTTCTGTGACATCCAAAACAAAACAATGCCAGAGGGTGGCTCCCGAGGTCAGTCGCTGCGGTTTGCCGCGGGCATGTAGCCATTTCTGCTCCCCCGCAGGGGTGGTGATCCGCCAGCGCTGATCCCAAACCGTCAGGGCTTGGGCAGATTCCTGTAAGGAAGCCCGCAGCAGCGGCACATCCTCCGGGTGGACTACATTCCACAAGTGAGAACAATCCTCAATCACCACGGCAGGAGCCAGCCCCCACAACTGCCGGCATGCCGAAGACATGCTGAGCATGGCATCCCGCCCATCGGGAAACTGAATGTAACTACAGACTGCCCCCGATAGGTTTTCTGCCTCCATCACTAAGTTGCTGTACTTATCCGTCAGGTCGACCAGGATCCCGAGCCGGCGATAGGGTTGCCCCTGCTGATCCCGGAGCACTTGGGAGCGGGCCCAAATCCAGTGCACCTCGCCGTTGGAGCGGATGATTCGATACTCCATTTCGCCCCCCTGATCCGACCGGCAAAAAGCCCGCACCCGTTCCCGATCCGCCGGATGCACCCGCTCCTGCCACACCTGACAACAAGGGGGGGTCGTCTGGGGATCTAGACCCAACAGCCGATACACCTGGGCATTCCAAATCAAGCGATCCGAAGGCAGATGCCAATCCCAATAGGCCACCCCCACCAGCTCCGCCAGGCGGTCCTCCTGCTCTAATACCGGCACCAAACTCAGCAAACGGACTTGTTCCGTCCACTGGACTGCTTGAACCTGCCACCAGCAATTGCGCCAAATCACCCGCTCCCCTAGACCAGGGATCCCTGTTTCTGCCAAGAAAGCCTCCGCCTCAGGGTTGGCCAAAAGCACCCGAGTCCCTTCCAGCACCCAAACGGGTATTGGGATACCCTTCAGCAGCGGCTGAAACTCAGGAAGATTTGGCTGCATCACCCACCCACTCAATCTGCTGCGGAAATTGCCGATTAAAATTAAGAAAGATGAACAATAACCCTGTACCTGTAGCCTCGGAGTTTTCAGAAA
>JAUQVP010000124.1:0-3259 GCA_039794745.1 Thermostichales cyanobacterium HHBFW_bins_127
CCCCAGCTTGAGGCGCCGATTCAAATGGTCGTGCATTAACTGCCCCGGCGATCCCGAAAAGGGTCGGGATCCCAGCAGCATTTCGTGGAGCATGACGCCGACGGCATAGATATCTACGGCTGGGGAGAATTGGCCGTAGAAGCGTTCTGGGGCCATATAGGCAGCGGAGCCGGTCATGGAGAGGTCGGTGGTTTGGGGTTGATGGACCTTAGCGATGCCAAAGTCGGTCAATTTCATCGTCCAGCCCGCGGCGGTGAGGTGGAGCAGGACATTTTCCGGTTTGACATCGCAGTGGATCACCCCTGCTTGGTGGGCGTGCTCTAGCCCTAGCAGGATCTGCCGGATCCAGTGGAGGATCTGGTGCAGGTGGTAGGGGGGGTTTTGTTCCAGCCAATCCCGCAGGGTGCCCCCTTCACAGTACTCCAACACCAGGTAGCGTCCTTCCTGAGCATGTTCCAGGGCTTCACAGCGGGTGAGATTGGGGTGGTCGAGCATCAGCAAAAACCGCAGTTCCCGCAGCAGGGCATGGGTGGGGAAGCGATGGAGAGGCAACTCCTTGAGAGCGACAATCCGCTGATTGCTGCGGCGACGCGCACAGTACACCTGCCCATACTGCCCGGATCCCGCTAAGCCCAAAAACTCATAGCTGCTGTGGATGGACTTGAGAGACCGCATCGCCGGGCCCCTAAAAGGGTATTGCCCCCCATTATCTAACCCCAGAGCCACAACCAGAGGGGCAAGGTCAGTAGGATCCCCAGGGTGCCCACCGCCAAGGTCGCCACCGTCAAATCCTGATCCAGATGATAGGTTTCCGCCAGCACCAGAGTTGCCATCGCTGGCGGCATGCCTGCTTGCAAGATAATCATCAGCCGCGCCAAGGGTGCCAGGGGCAGCGCCAGGGTGATCAAGCCCACCAGCAGCGGCACCCACAGCAACCGGATCACCACCGCCCCCCCCAGTAACCCCCAGGGATAGCGACCGGGAATCCGAACCAGCCGCACCCCCAGCAACACCAGCATCAACGGGATCATCCCCCAGGCAAACCCCCGCAAAAACTGCTCCCCCACCGGTGGCAGCGCCCAGCCCTTCGTACCAACCCCCACCACAAACCCCCAAATCGCCGGGCTCCGCCCCACCTGCCACCAGGGATCCCAAGGGGAGCGCAGGGAGGAGCGGGCTGCCACCCAAGTTCCCAGCCCATAGGCCCCAAACAGCGTCCCCAACAGATCAAAAACCAGCACCCAGCCGAAGTACTCCGCCCCCCCCACCGCCAAACCAATGGGATAGCCGAGGTAGCCCGTATTGCCCAGCATGGCTGCCAACTGAAAACTTGCCCACTGAATTGGGGATAACTTTTCCCCCCGGGACTGCCACCACCAGCGCCATAGGGCACTGCCCAGCCACGCCACCCCATAGCTGACATAGGCCATCACCGCCGCCAACCATACCTCCCCCGGCAGAGCCGTCTGGCGCAGAAACCCCACCGTACTCAGGGGTACCCCCACCCAATAGAGAAACGGCCCAATCCAACGGGATCCCTGAGCCACAGTGTGGGGAAAGCAGCGGGCCAAGAGCATCCCCAGACTGATCCAGCCCAGCAGGGGAGCATAGATAGCAAGCAGGAGTGGCAGCAACAAAGACTTCCAAGCAGCCTACCCATTCTAGTCAGGTTGTCGTCAGGTGCGATCAGGTCAGCAGCAACGCCAGTAGCCCGCACAGGGCAATGCCATCGAACACCCCGGCACCACCGATACTGAGTACCCCCGGCGTCATCCGTTCAATTTGGGGCAAATGCAGCAGGTCCGCCCCGATCAACGTCCCCAACACTCCCCCCGCAAAAGCCATAGAAGGAGCCGCCCCCGCCGGAGCAATCAGCAGCGCCACCATGGCCGCCGTCAGCGGTGCCACCAGAGCATTCATCTGGATACCGATCCCCGGCACCACCTGAGCCGAATAGTAGCTGACCACCGTCACCACCAGCATCACCGCCAGGATCCCCCAGGGATTGACCCGGGTAAACTGATAGAGAGCCAACAGGGTTGGGATCAGTCCTCCCCCCACATTCAGGGCGACAATGGTTTTTTGTTCAATCCGGCGTAGGGGCAAGCCCCAAAAAAAGCGACTCCCCCACAGCTCCAGCGTGTCCCAAAGCACCGGCACCGACGACACTCGCTCATAGAGGGGGATATTGACGGTGCTGCCGGCCACCACCAGCAAAAACAACAGTAGGGCAGCATTAGGAGAAAATCCCAACTTCGCCGCTGCCACCTGCACCGCATCAATGGCCAGCCCCAGCCAGAGAAACGGCAGCCCCAGCAGCAGCACCAAAAACAACAACAACGTCACCGGCAAATAAATCATCCCTTTCCCCCTGCGTGCCTGCCTCTAGCCTAGTCCCCGTAGCCCATGGAGTCGCAATTATGTTACCAACTTGGTTGGATTTTCCCTAGTTTTCAGGGAGGACAGGCAAAATCCTTGTCGGCAAACTGAGTATAGGTTCTCAGAACTTCCACGGAGACCCAGATGTCCCTGACGGTGGTCGCACCGGAACTGCTGCCCCCCCAAGTCAAATTGCTGGTACTGTTCGGCTCCCGGGCCAACGGCACCGCCCATGCCTACAGCGATTGGGATGTGGGCTACCTTGGGCCGGAAATCCTCTCCCTAGCCGATTTGGCCATCTACGGCCAAGTCGCCAAAGCCCTCGGGATCCCTGGGGATCGCTTGGATTTGGTGAATTTGCAGCGGTCTTCACCGCTTTTGACCTACGTAGTGGCCCGGGAAGGGAAGCTGATTTTTGAGGCCGAACCGGAATTATTTGTCAACTTCCAAACCCGCGCCTGGAAGCGCTATGCCGATGCTGCCAAGTTCCGCTATTGGCAGCGACAATACATTCAGATTCGCTTAGAGGAGTGGCGCTCGTGATCCTGAAACGCTGGAATCGGGATGTCATGGAACGGAAATTGCAAAATATCACCAAATATCTTAATCTTTTGCGTTCTTGCTGCGATTGGGATCTACAAACCTATAGCTGCAGCCTCGAGCAACAGGCGGTTGTGGAGCGAGGGTTGCACTTGGTTTTGGAGTTTGCTGCCGATTTGAACGCCTACATTCTCTTGCAGCTTGGCTACCCCCCCCCAGAAACCTATCCCGATAGCTTTATCGAACTGCAAAGGCTAGGGATCCTGCCGGGGGATCTGGCCCAGGAACTAGCCGTCGTTGCCCGCCTGCGCAATCGCCTCGTTCATCTCTACGAAGAACT
>JAUQVP010000125.1:0-3222 GCA_039794745.1 Thermostichales cyanobacterium HHBFW_bins_127
GGGGGTAGCGGTTTGGTTGAGCCGCTACTGTGCCAATCCGGAAGCGACCCTAGGGACCCTTGGCCCGGCCCCTGAGCACCCCTTTGTGGTGGACACCGCCCCGCCCCCCGCCCCCGCCGCCCCCCCGCCGCCCCCCGATCCGGCCCCGGTGGCTTCTCCCTATGCCCAGTACTGCTTTGTCAGCAACAAGTTGATGTTGACCACCAGCCTGCCGGTGCCGTCCCAGGATGTGGTGGCAGAAGTGTATTACTTTCACGAATTGCCAGAAGCGGAAAAACTGAAACTTTTGCCCCTGTTAGGTCCCTTTTTCAAAGACCCGGAAAACACCCCCCTGACCCAGTTTCCGGAAGAGCAACGGCCCTGGTTACGGGCGATCCAGAAACTCAACGAGCAAAAGCAACGCAGCGTTGCCGTTTGGTTAAGCCGCTACTGTGCCAATCCCGAAAAAGCCCTCAGCGAAATCGGCCCTCCCCCCCAGAACCTCTCCCCTCTGGCCCCCCCTACCCAGCATCAGCCCGTCCCCCCCGCCCAACAGCCGCAGCAGCCGGCAGCAGAGCCAGAAGACCCGGCCTTGGCTTACCTAAAGCAGTACTGCTTCGTCAGCAACAAGCTGATGTTGACCACAGACCTGCCCATTCCCCCCTCCGAGGTGTTAGAGGCGATTATCTTTTTCCACCAACTGCCCGAGGAGGAGAAAAAGCTGATCCTGCCCCGGCTGAAGGATTTCTTCGTCCGCCCAGAAACCACAGGCATCTTGCTTGGTCTCCCTCAGCATCTGGTGGAATGGCTGGAAAACCTCACTCACCTCAACGAAGCTAAGTTCCGGGGTGTGGCGGTTTGGCTGAGCCGCTACTGCTATGCCCCCCAAAAAACCCTGGCTTCCATTGGGCCCATTGGCGTCCCCGATGAGCCGATCCAGTCCAAAAAGGTCCCCACCGGCGTCCTGGACAGCGAAGCCGCTCCCACCCCCACCAACAAATGGGTTGGTGCCGGCCGGGCCACCGTCGTCGGCATGCCTCTGAAAGTGGCCAGCTTTGCCGGTAACTTACTGCTGGCATCGGGGGTCAGCCTGTCGTTGTTGGCGGGAATGGTGTTTGTCTTGATGTTGGCCATGGGTGTTGTGGTCAGCGGCTCAGAGTTCGCCCCTTTCTGGTTGCTGCTGAGCATCATCCTTACGATGACCTTCAACCTCGTGGTGTTTCTGATTTCTCCTATCCTGATGGACTGGGCGCAGCAGCTCCTCTATCGCACCCGCTGGGTACCCTTGGCCACCATTGAACAGCTCAGTCCCGAATCGGCGCAAGTGATCCGCCGGGTCTGTCAAGAACACAAACTCGGGATCCCGAAGTTAGGTCTGATTGAGGATCAGAACCCCACCGCCTTTACCTACGGCAACTTTCCCAACAATGCTCGGGTGGTGGTCAGTCGCGGCCTCTTCACCTATTTGAGTGACGAAGAAGCAGCCACCGTTTATGCCCACGAATTGGGGCACATTGTCCACTGGGATTTTGCCATCATGACCTTGGCTTCCACCCTGGTGCAGATGACCTATCTCATCTACACCTACATTCAGGACCACGTCAAAGGAGATAGCAGTTTTTCCAAGGCGCTGCGGAGTTTGGGGCTGGTTGCCTACATTTTTTATGTTGTCGGCACCTACATTGTCCTGTTCCTATCCCGGGTGCGGGAGTACTATGCCGACCACTTTGCCGCCCAAGTCACCGGCAATCCCAATGCCCTTTCCCGAGCCCTAGTCAAAATTGCCTATGGGATCGTTGCGGCTCAGGAGGAAGAACGGGTCAACAACCGTCCCCCCAGTCGTTTGATCGAGGGCACCCGTGCCTTGGGCATCTACGATGGCCGCGCCGCCAGTGGTACAGCCACTGCCTACCGCCTAGCCAACGAAGGGAAATCCGTAGGCTTGGTCTTCCTCTGGGATCTGTTCAACCCCTGGGCTTGGTGGATGGAACTCAACTCCACCCATCCCCTCACCGGCAAGCGCATCCGTGCCCTCAGCACCTACGCCGAACAATACGGGATCCCCAGTGAGTTTGATATGGGGCGAGTGGTGGCGGAGGGGCGCAAGCTGGACAAAAGTCGCCTCTACGGCAGTTTTGTCATGGATGTGATCATCATGCATGCCCCTTGGATCGGCTTGATTGTAGGAGTGCTCATCAGTCTTCCCGCCATCTTGATGCTTAGTGAGCGAGTTGTCTCCATTACCTTGGGATCCATCCTCCTCTGCGTCAGCTTGGGTTACTTACTGCTGATGCTGGTGAAGTTCCCCCGCTTCAAACAGGGAACCCCCATGAGCATCCTCAAAGCCATGGTCAACCCCTATGCCAGCCCCCTGCGTGGGATCCCGATTGAGCTGGAGGGGGAAGTGATTGGGCGGGGGGATGCCGGCAATGTTTTGGGATCGGACTTGAAGTTTCAGGATGCCACGGGGATGATCTTTTTGCGTTATGCTTCCCGCTTTGGTCCTTTGGGGAATCTGTTGTTTGGGGCCACGCAAGTCAAAAAAGTAATCGGCCGGCGGGGCAAGGTCACAGGCTGGTTCCGGCGGGGGGTAGCTCCCTGGGTTGACCTGGCTCAGATCCAAGTCCTCTCCGGGCAGGTCGTCAACAGTTACCCTGCTTTTTGGGGCTATCTCACCAGTCTGGTGGGGATTATCATTGGCGTTGCTCTGTTGGTGAGCTAACAAGATGCTATTGATTCATTGGCTTGCCCTCGCTTTGGCCTTGCTGGGGGTGGGGGTAGATAATGCTGCCCTGACCCTCTCGGGATCCCTGGTGGCTGTGGCCAGTGGGGGATGGTATGTGCGGCAGCAGTTGCGCAGCCTGCTCCAAGATTTGAGTGCCCCGTGGCTAGTCTGGCTGGGCATCGGGGGATCCCTAGGGATTTTGGTGTGGGTGTTGTGGTTGCGTGGGGCGGTGGAGAGTTGGGATTGGCAGGTCGTGGGGGCCTTGGGGGAGACCTTAGGGGCGATGGGGCAGATTTTGATTGCCATTTTGGCTGCCTACATTGCTTGGCGGCAGTACGTCATCTCCAAGGATTTGACCACCCAGCAGAACCTAATTACCCAGCAGCAGACCATTGATGCCTATTTTCAGGGCATTTCCGAACTGATCCTCAATCCTGATGGTCAGTTGGACGATTGGCCCCTGGAGCGAGCCATTGCCGCCGGTCGCACCGCCGCTATCCTCAATGGGGTTGATCCCC
>JAUQVP010000126.1:0-2825 GCA_039794745.1 Thermostichales cyanobacterium HHBFW_bins_127
CTGGTGGTTTGCACACAGTTGAGATCCCGCCCCGTGAGCTGGCTGAACCAAGCAGCGAGCATCCCCGCCTCCAGATAGCCCATGGGTCGCTGGGGAGTCCCGGGGAAAAGGGAACTGAAGGGGGAGTTTTGGATTTGGATGATCAAGATGCCCTGATCTTGGTAGCTCCAATCAATAGCGAAAGTGCCCCAGCCGTGGGTTTTCCAGGCCTGCTGCAAACTCTGCAGGAAGGTGCCCATTTCCAGCTCCGTCAGGGGTTTGCCGTAGTAGTCGGCAATTTCACTGGCAAAGCGGCGGAAAAACTCTTTGCCCCACATGCGGCCGCAATGGCGCAAAACCAACTTCATGGCCTGTCCGGTTTCGTATTCCAGACCGCTGTAGATGGCTTCGATCAAAGGCTGGGGCAGGGCCAGCAGCCGCTCCCCATGGCGACTGGTGAGCAAACCGGACTCTAAGTCCCCGCGCACGTAGACCGAAGGGGCGTAGTAGTTGCCGGGGATGGGGGTGGTGGCAGCCATAACTGTTCGATCCTAGAAGATAAGGGCAACTTGAACTTGGGTAATGTAGGGACGCAGGGCTTCTAGAACATGATTGGGCAGGTATTTTTTTAGGGTGGTTTGCAGGTGGCGAAGGGCCGTTTCATAGGTACTGCTGAGATCGTAGAGGCGAGCCTGTTCCTCTAACCATTCTAGGAGCCGTTCTTTGACCAGGTCGCTGTCTTCCAGCAGCATGGCCCAACTACAATGGCGCAATACCAGGCGCAAATCCTGCTCACACAGCTCCAGGATGCGACCGCTCAGGTTCATCACTTCCCCCCGCAGCAGGGTGAGGGTTTCTTGGATAATGGCATCTTCTTGATCCCGGATCAGGCGGTAGTTTTGGCTGCGCTCCGACCAGGTGGCTAAAAAAGTTTGAATCTGCTCAATTTCTTCTGGCTTGAAATAGCGCCCTTCCGCATGGAGAATGATCTGCTCTAGGGGAAATGTCATACTTAAGGCTCCCTCGCCACCCCTCATTATAGAAAGATGGTCTGGGGAATGCGGGATCCGCCCATCTACGCAATTATTAAGATTTTTAAGAATAGCTTAGGTGGTTTACGGATGTTGCCAAGCCTGCTGCAACTCCTGCACAACCCGATCCAGACCTATGGCATGGGCAGCTTTGCACAAATATACATCCCCAGGCTGAGTTTGGGCTAACAAAAATTCCACCAGGGCAGGGGGGCAGCTAAAGCGTTGGTTGTGAGGAACTCCTAACATTTCTCCGTCCGGGTCTAGCAACAGCACTTGCTCCAGCTTCAGTGCCGCCAGGGTCTGCCCAAGCTGCTGATAAATCTGGGGGGCAAAATCCCCAAGCTCCCGCATCGGCCCCAAAATGGCAATCCGCCGCCCTGCTGGGGTCTGGGCCAAAAGCTCTAGGGCAGCTACCATGGCCTCGGGAGCGGCGTTGTAGGTTTCATCAAGAATCAGCCGCCCCTGGGACAAGACTAGCCGGCGATTGCGACCCATTTCACTGGGGGGTAGCTGCAGCGGATCTTTTAGCAACGCCAAATCCAAACCTAAACTAATCAGGGTAGCCACCACCCCCATCCAATTCATGGCCTGATGGCGACCGGGCAAGGGCACCGGCAATTCCACCCCCGCCACCCTCACGGTCTGCCGCTGGGGATCCCATTGACCCCGGATCTGCCCCTGCTCTAAACCGTAGGTCAAATATTCCCTGCCCGCCAAGACCGATGCTGCCGTGGCTAAAAGCAGGGGGTCTTCCCCGTTGAGGACGGCAAGGCCACGGAAATCCTGCAACAGTTCGCATTTCGCCTGGGCAATAGCCTGGCGGGATCCCAGACGGCCAATGTGGGCTGAGCCAATATTGGTGATCAGGGCGTGGGTGGGCTGGGCCATCCGAGCGAGGCGAGCGATTTCCCCAGGGCCGCGCATGGCCATTTCCACCACGGCGTAGGTATGCTGGGAGCCTAGGCGCAGCAAGGTCTGGGCAACGCCAATATCGTTGTTGTGGTTGGCCTCGGTTTTAAGAACCGTACCATAGCGGGCCAAGGCGGCGGCCAGCATCTCCTTGGTGCTGGTTTTGCCTGCCGAGCCGGTGATAGCTATCAAGGGCAGTTGAAACTGCTGCCGCCACACCTGGGCCAATCGCTGGTAGGCAGCCAAGGTATCTGCTACCAGCAGATGGGGATAGGGAACCGGACACTCACTAATCACCCCCGCCGCCCCAGCAGCCATTGCCTGGGAAATAAACCCATGCCCATCAAAGTGCTCCCCCCGCAAGGCCAAAAAGACCTCCCCCAACCGCACAGTACGACTGTCCGTACTGATCCCGACAAACTCAGCCTGGGGATCCCCCACCACCCCTAGGGGATCCAACCAGGCAATCAGGGATCCCCAAGTGCCCTGGATGCCACACGACTTGTCTGGATAAGTGTTTCCTTGATAGAGTCTAGGCAAGTTTCCCTGCTCCAGGAGTTGCATCAATGAGCAAGCCTACCCTGAGACAGATCGTCGATCAAGCCTTGGCAGATAAAACCCTCACCCGCACTGAGCAGCAAATGATCCTGGAGGCAGTGACGGAGGATAAGGTGGTTTCCCCAGAAGAACACGCCATCCTCGACGAAATTATGGAAAAAATCACCTCCGGCGAAATTAAAGTCATCTAACCGGGATCCCCAAAGCTTAGTTCACCCGGGATCCCATGCGCACAGATACAATTTTCTATCAACTGTTCCAGACCTTCCCCCAACTGCTGTTTGAGTTGCTGCATCGGGATCCCCAACTGGCCTCTCCTCCCGGGAAGTCAAGGAACTCGCTTTT